>NZ_JBXAIT010000001.1:0-463165 GCF_058796495.1 Variovorax sp. GW823-FHT04B03 | reverse complement strand
GTGCGAGTGCGAGTGCGAGTGCGAGTGCGAGTGCGAGTGCGAGTGCGAGTGCGAGTGCGAGTGCGAGTGCGAGTGCGAGTGCGACCAACCCCGTGGCATCTGGCTGCTGGAAGTTCCCAGGCCGAGCGAAGCAAAGGCCTGTCCGGTATCCAAATCCCCTCTGGCTGCGCCGAGGAGCGCAGCGTTTCGCGGATCAGGGCTCGCAGCTGTTTGAGCGAAGCGAGTTCTGCGAGACCCCGCGAAACGCGAGCACCGCAGGTTGCCCCGTAGCGAAGCGCAGGGGTCGCAGACAGTGGGGTCGCCTTTTCTTTGCTTACTTTCTTTTGGCGAAGCAAAAGAAAGTAAGTCCGCCGCCGGGCGGAACTCCCGGCCTCGGGAAGCAAAAGAAAGCAGGGCCCTCATTCCCCACCCCCAAGAAACAAAGCCTCGAACTGCAAATCCCGAGGCAACCCAGTAGCCAACATCCGAATCCCGCCCTCCAAGCCAGGCGTCTCCATCCAAAGCGAGGCCCCAGCCAAAGGCAACTGAAGCGACCGATCATCAGCGGAAGGTTCAGCAGCAACACCCACGAACAACCGACTCAACGCCGCATCAAACCGCAGCGCATCCAAATCACCCTCAAGCCCTTCAAGCACAGCCTGCGTCCCCAACGCCCACCACCGCAGCGCAGCAGCAAGCGCCTCCCCACTCAGAACATCAGAGGCAACACCTTCATCCAACTCAACAGCCAGAGTGAACGGAAAGTACCGCCCCACCCCATCCACCGAAGGCATCAACACCCCCATCCACCCCCGCTCCCCCACCACCTGCGCCCCCAGCGCAAAGCACCACACAGGCGCCTCCAGGTAGTGAGAAGTCCAATCCGCATGCCGATCCCGCAGCCGTGCCAGCCCGCGTTGCAACCACGGGTCCCACACCGAGCGAAACGCCTCCGGCAACCGCCGATGCGCAAAGTCCCCCATCCCCGGCAGCTTGCCAAACCACCCCGGCAACTCAGAGGAGACGAAGAGAGAAGAAGAGGAAGAAGAGGCCAGACTCACAACCCCTCCGGACAAGAAAACTCCCGCAATTCCTTCAACCGAATCGGATGTTGCACGCTGTTCGTCGTCACCTCGAACCGCGTCTTCCGCGCCCCCACCTGGAACGTGATGAAGAACTTCTCCGGCGCATCCCCCGCTTCCAGCTGCCCGTCATCCAGCGTACGGAACAAAGCCCAAGGCCCATCCATCGCCGACCCCGAACTCCCCGTCGTCGACGGCGGACTCACCTGAACGCGCACCTGGTTGCTCCCCTTCGGCCCCGGCCACTGCACCGCCATCGGCACCACCGGCCCATGCGCGTACTTCACGAGCTGCCCGTCCACGTCGAGGATGAACTGCGTGATGCCCGCGTCCATCTCCACCGGCTTGAAGTCCAGCCGCATCGACGGCCCGCGACCACCGCCGCGGAAGAAGATGTCCTTGATGCGCGCCGCGCGCTCGAACTGCGCCAGCGCCTGCGTGGTGATCGCGCCGCGCTCGGCCACGGGCTTGTAGCGCCACGGCCGCGTGCTGGTGTCGACCAGCGCGGCCAGGCGCTTCTGGAAGAAGTCGTCCATCAGGCCGCCGGCGCCGAACATCTGGCCGAAGTCCTCGGGCAGCACGTCGCGCTTGCTGCTTTGCACGAACGGGTAGCGGCCCGCGATGGCGCGGTTGCAGAACTCGGTCACGGGGCGCAGGTCCTGGCTCAGGTTGCCGCGCTCGGCCACCTGCGCCTGCGCGGCGCCGGTCTGGCTCAGGTTCTCGATCATGCTGCGCACCGGCTCGGGCAAGCGGCCCGCGTCCGACTTGAGCTTGCCGGCCACGTCGCCCGGCGGCGGCGAGGTGCGGCCCTTCACGGCCGTGTCGACAGCGTTGAGGTACACGTACACCTCGTTGAAGAGCTTGAGCGCATCGTCGATCGGCGCCGGCTGGTTCGGACCGCCCGCGGTGACGAGACGGCGCAACGATTCAAAGCGGTCGTCCACGATGCTCTCGATGCGCTTGCCCGGCGCCACCTGCTTGCCGGGGTCGCTGCCGAACAGGTCTTCCAGGCCCTTGCGCGTGTTGCGCACGGTCTCGGTGGCCTTGCTCACGACGTCCTTGTTGGAATCGGCCGCAGGAATCAGCGTGGTCTGCTTGACCACCGCACGCAGGAAGTTTGCGAGCGGCGAATCGACACCCGACAGAATCCGCGCGGTCTCGATGTTCTTCTCCAGGCCGCTGACGCGGATCAGCCGCACGTCGGCCAGCAGCGCCTCCCACTGCTTGACGTACTCCTCGAGGTACAGGCGCCGCACGCGGTCGGTGAGTGCGCCGAGCGCCGCGGCATCGCGCAGGCGTTCGCTGGCGTTGCGGTCCTGGCCCAGCACCCACGGGTCTTCGGCGGCCAGCAGGCCGGTGAGCACCACGACCTCGTTCTGGAAACGCTTGTGGTACCCGTCGTAGGTGAACATGCCCGGCACGCCCTCGCTCAGCGGCTTGCCGCTGATGCGCTCGAACACCAGCGGGCCCGACGGGCCGGTGGCTTGCGCCACGCTGAAGCCCGGGATGTCCTTGGTGGCGCGCTGGCGCTTGAGGCGACTGAACACGCGCTGCTCCAGCGGGTAGCTCGCGAGCACGGCGCGCACGCTGCGCACCAGGTTCTCGTCCATCTTCAGCGGCGAGCGCGGCGGGCCCTGGGCGATGAGCACGTCGAGCTGGTCTTCGAGCGCCTTGCGCTGGTCTTCGGGAATGCCGCGGTCGAGGTTGCGCGCCCAGTCGAGCGTGATCCAGGCCTTCAGCGCCTCGGGGTCGAAACGCTCGGGCTGGTAGAGCATGAGGTAGCTCTTGAGGGCCTCGTACGTGAACTCGAGGTTGTCCTTCTGCGCGGTGCGCAGCTGGTCCTCGATGCGCTTGGCGATCTGCGGCAGGAAGGCGTCGTTGAGCGCGCGCTGGTGCGTGAGCATGGCGGCGGCGTCGAGCTTGTCGCCCTGGTACAGGCCCAGCGTCATCGACAGCGGCTCGTCGCCCTGGCGGTTGTCGGGCGTCTTCCAGATGTCGCGCAGGCCCTGCAGCACGGGCGCGACCTCGACCAGGTTCTGCACGCGCGTCGGCAGCGCGGCCAGCGTCTTCTGCGCGGGCTCGACACGGGCCTCGACCGACTTCAGGTAGTTGTTGTTCTGCCAGGTGCTGTAGCCCCAGGCCGCGAGCAGGCCGACGGTGAGCAGCGTCATCGCGGCCACGCCCGCCAGGCGCAGCGTGTTGCGGCGGCGCTCCAGCTTCACGTCGGCACCGGCCAGGCGCTGTTCGGGGAACACCACCTCGCGCAGCAGCGCAGTGAGGAAGTAGCTGCGTCCGCTCGACTTCTGCGGCGCGAGCATGGCGCGCTCGATGCCGAAGCTGCGCGCCAGGCTGCCCATCACGCGGTCGATCGGGCTGCCCTCCTGCGTGCCGCTGGTGAAGTACACGCCGCGCACCCACGGCGGCTGCGCAAAGCGCGAGCCGGTGAACACCTGTTCGAGCAGGTCGGAGAGCAGCGGGCCGACCGAGCCGAACTGCGCCGGAAAGCCGAAGATCGCCGCGCGGCGCGTGCCGTCGGTCTCGCGCTGCATGCGCGCGATGAGGCCGTCGTTGACGCGGTTGTGCAGCAGGGCGAACTCGCGCTGGAAGGCGGCCGACAGGCCCTTCTCTTCAAGCTGCACGTTCTCGTCCGCCGGCAGCGTGAAGCCGAAGACCTGCGCGCGCTGCTCCTTGCCGAGGTCGTCGAAGTAGTCGGTGAAGCCGTAGAGCAGGTCGCTCTTGGTGACGAGCACGTACACCGGCAGGCGCGTGGTGAGCTTGCTGTCGAGCTCGAGCAGCCGCGCGCGGATCGATGCCGCGAGCTGCGTGCGCGCCTCGGGGCCCTGGCTCAGCAGGTCGCCCACGCTCACGGTGAGGAACACGCCGTTCAGCGGGCGGCGCGGGCGCGCCTTCTTCAGCAGGCCGAGGAAGCCTTCCCACGCACTCTTGTCTTCCGACTGGTGGCTGTCCTGCGTGGTGTAGCGGCCGGCCGTGTCGATGAGCACGGCCTCGTCGGTGAACCACCAGTCGCAGTTGCGCGTGCCGCCCACGCCGCGGATGGCGCCGGGGCCGAACTTCTCGGCCAGCGGAAAGCTCAGGCCCGAGTTGACGAGCGCCGTGGTCTTGCCCGCGCCCGGTGCGCCGATGAAGACGTACCACGGCAGGTCGTACAGGTAGCTGCCACCCGAGATCGACAGCCAGTCGCGCCAGCCCGGCTTCTTGCCGGCGGCATGCAGGCGCATCTGCTTGAGCGTGGCGACGGCTTCGCTGAAGCGCGTGTCGAGGATCTTCTGTTCGCCGTCGACCGGCGCGCCGGCCTTGGCGGCGGCTGGCGCTTTCATCAAACCATCAGTCAGGTGCTGGCTTGCGCGGCGCGCGCGCCAGCGGCGGTACAGCGCGCGCAGCACCACGATGAGCACGATCACGCCGATGACGATGGCGCGCGTCATCTCGCCTTCGAGCGGCGCGAGCGAACCGATCTTCACCAGCGGGCCGATCCACCAGATCAGCAGCGCGACGACGATCAGGGCGAGCAGCGTCAGCAGCAGCGGGCTGAACAGGAAGCCGAAGATTTTCTTGATCATTTCGTCGCTCCTGGAACGGGAGCAGCCGGTGCAGCAGCGAGGCGCTCGGGTTCGGTCAGCAGCACGATGTCGACGCGGCGGTTGCGCGCGCGGTTGGCCGGCGTGTCGTTGGCCACCACGGGCTCGGCGTCGGCCTTGCCGTCGGAGCGCATGCGCGCGGGCTCGACCAGCGTGGAGAGCGCGCCCTTCACCGCATCGGCGCGCGCGGCCGACAAGTGCCAGTTCGACGGATAGCGCAGCGAGCGGATCGGCTGGTTGTCCGAGTGGCCGGTGATGAGCACCTCGCCCTTCACCTCGGCCAGCGCCTGGCCGATGCGGCGCAGCACCGGCAGCGAGGCCGCCATCGGCTCGGCGCTGCCCGAGCCGAAGAACGAGTCGCCGCGCAGCCGCACCACGCTGCGGTCGGCCTCGTCGGTCACGGTGACCAGGCCCTGCTTGATCTCGGGCTCCAGGAAGCGCGCGAGCCGCGGCGACTTGGCCGGCGCGGCGGGCGGCGCGATCTGGATGTTGGGCACGCGCAGGCTCGACACGGCCGCGTAGGTGGTGTCCGAGCGGTGGTTGAGCGTGAGCCGCAGGCCGAACCATGCGAGCGCCAGCAGCAGCGCGAAGCCGGCCGCGAACACCCACAGCGGCAGCGACTCGCGCAACCGCACCGTGCCCGCGCCCTGCCCGCGCCAGTGCGGCGACAGCTCGGGCTCGACCGGCGGGCGGTCTTTCGCGATCAGGTCGGCCAGGCGCTGGCGCACCGAGTCGAGCTGCGCGCGGCCGTTGTCGACCACGCGGTAGCGGCCCTCGAAGCCGAGCGCGAGCACGCTGTAGATCAGCTCGAGCAGCTGGCGGTGCGTGGGCACGTCCTGCGCAAGCTTGGCCAGCAGCTGGAACACCTTTTCGCCGCCCCAGGTCTCGTTGTGGAACTGCACCAGCAGGCTCTGCTTGTTCCAGCCGGCCTGCACGCCCCAGGGCGTGTTGGCCACCGCCTCGTCGAGCGCGGTGCACAGCACATAACGCGCGGCCAGCACCGACTCGTTGCCCACGCCCGCACGGCGCGCCGCGGCGTCGAACTGGTTCACCGCATCGGCGGTGGACGCGCGCAGCGCCGACACGTTGGGCGGCTGCGCGAGGTTGCGCAGCTTGCCGATCAGCACCAGCAGCTTGCCGGCGGCCGACACCAGCGGATTGAGCAGGCCGATCTCGCCCACCTCGGCCACGGGCGTCGGATCGGCGCCGCCGAAGAACGGCGCGGGCGCAGCAGCGGCCGGCGGCGCACCGCCCGGCGTGCGCGGCTTGGGCTTGATGACCGTGCGCTCGGACTCGAAGGCGGCAAAGGGGTCGGGAGGGGTGCTCATGGTGATGTTCCGTTTCCGTCAGCCGGAGGCGGCTAGGAACGAATGGCCCAGAACGCGAGGTCCAAGCCGGGGAAATCGCCCGCGATGTGCATCGCGATGCCGCCCGATTGCTCGAGCTGGCGCCACAGGTCGCTGTTGCGCGTTTCGAGTTCGAAGTAGTTGGCGCCCGTGTGGAACGGAATCTGGCGCGGCGCCACCGGCATCGGCGTCAGCGTCACGCCCGGCAGCGCGAGGTTCACAAGGTCGCGGATGCGCTCGACCGGGCCGATCTTCACCTGCGTGGGGAAGCGCGCGCGCAGCGCCTCGCTCGGCATGTTCGCGTTCACCGCGAGCACGAAGGTCGCCTTGCGCTGCAGCTCCACGTCGGTGACCATCGCCACGCGCACGCCGTGCTTGCGGTCGTGCAGCTCGATGCGAATGGCCGACTGCTCGAACACCATCGACAGGCTGCGGCGCAGGTCGTCCATCACCGGGCGAAAGCTCAGCGCCAGGTCGTCATGGATGTAGGGCCCGAAGCGCGTCACGCGCCGCGTGTCGCGGAAACTCGCGAGATCGCCAGCCAGCCCGAGCGCGTGCTCGAAGAAATGCTGCGGGTGCAGCATCGCGCTCTTGGCGAGGTGCGCAAAGATGGCCTCGTTGCGGTTCACCGCCTGCAACAACATGAAGTCGGCGATCTCGGCCACGCCGCCGGTTCCCCCTTGCGTCATGCGCCCTGCCAGCGCCTCGCCGCGCTGGCGCAGCAGGCCCAGCAGCTCGTCGAGCCAGGCGCGGATCACCGCATGGCCGGCCACGTCGAGCAGCGGCGGCAGCATGCCGCGGTCGAGCTGCACCTGGTTGTCGACCCGGCGCTCGACCACGCGGGCCACGCCCAGGGTCGCCCAGGCGTCGGTGGCTTCGCTGGCGCGCATCAGGCGCGTGTGGAGCTGGCCCAGCTGCAGCATCGCGGTGCGCTCGCCGGCCGTGTTGGAGTCGGGAACGTCCGACTCCAGCACGCGGTGGCGCACCAGTTCTTCGTACTCTTCAGCGTCGGCCTCGCGCGCCCCGGCGCGGCGCAGCGGCAGTGCCAGCACCACGGCCTCGTCGCGCATGGACGCCGGAATGTCGATGGGCTCGGGCAGCGGATCGACCGCCGGCATGTCGAACACCGTGCCGTCGCCGAAGATGCCCACCGCCCGCACCAGCGCCAGCTTGCCCAGCGTGAGCGCCGCCGCGTCGATCTCGACCTCGGCGAATCCCCAGGCGTAGGGCGTGGTGGTGCGCAACAGCACATGCCGCGCATGATCGGCATGGCGCTCGCTCTGCTGCAGGTGCTGAGGCTGCAACAGCATCCCCTCGCTCCAGACCACTTTGGTTCGCCAACTCATCCGCACTCCGTCAACGGCAAGGGTGCCGGGAAGTAAGAAGAAACACGAAGTTTCCGGCGCGGGGGGCGGGAGGCAAATCCGCCTTAAGGCCTAGCTAATGGCCTAGGTGGGGCGGGAGGGGGTACGGCGAAGGGAGTAGATGCGGGGCCGTACGGGGTGGGCGCTCTGGCGGGATGCGGCCAGGAAGCGCGCTGTCGGCTCACCCGTTCAGAACTGGGGCGACGAGCCCGTTCGCAAGTTCCGACCGGTATCGGAACGCAGGTTGGACTCGTTCATCATGAACCCCTGCGAAAGATCAGCCACCGTCTGTCCTCGCAGCGACTCATGGCTTCACAGCCCATCGCATCGGCTCCTCCGGCCCGATGCCGCTTTCTCTTCGTTTCTGGCCGCAGTCGCTGTTCCACTCTTCGGGAAAAGTTGGCCAATAGCACAGTCGCTCGGCCAGACTGTTCAACGGCGCCCAAGGCATGTTGGCGGCATAGTTGACGTAGGTTCCCGTCGATGTCCCTCCACCTGCAAGATCGTCATTCGCATGCGACCGGTGCATCACCGTTTCTTCCAAGTGTTCGCTTGCGCCACTGAATCCCTTTCGCAGCCAGTGGTCCGCACCGGGCCAGGGCACACTGCTCATGCCTTCCTCCATGTAGGTCCGGATGTACTGCCACAGCGATTCACCGGCACCTTCGTCGCCGACCCAGATGATGTCTTCGCCTTTGCGCTCGGGGTCGTTGGCATCCAGCGGCGGCCAGTACAGCAGAAGGTATCGCGTCCGACGCCCTTCCAGCGATCTCGCTTCTCGCGCTACCGGATCGTTCGCGATCTGGGAGGGTGTCCAGGAACTGGGTGGCACCCAGTTCACATGCGCTTGCACTCGGTCCCAATCCAGAACGGCATTGCCACCGTACCTCTTGGGACGCAGCACATAGACCGTTCGCTTCGTTCGGTTGGCGTCTTCTCCAACGACGATGAGCGTCGCCACGCCCAATAGGCCCAGCCCCACCCACCACATGCGATGGAAAAGGGCCCAGAACGCCCCGAAGAAAAAACCCGACCAACACCACCCGTCCTTGACGGCCTGCACATTGCCGATGGGGTCCTTGAATATCTTGTAGGTCTTCATGGCGTGACTGCCTTCCCGATAGAGATCGTTGTTGTCAGATGTGGGCTCTCGCCCCGTCCTCTCTTCAACGCGCAACGCACACCGCACAAAGCCGTTCGCAAGAGCGCCTTCGACGACAGCAGCCTTCACACGGAAAGAGGTCGCGCAGTGTGGAAGCCACCACGCGTTTGCATTGACAACAATGGTCGCCCGCCGCGACGTGTCTTCAGATACCCGCGCAAAGCGAGTGATTTGTCATGGGCGCGGCCTGCGCGGGCCGTGCCTCAGCGGGAAGCGCTCGACGCCTTCAGCGCCTCCACCTGCGCCGCATACGCCTTCTCGATCCGCTGCAGCCGCTGCTCCCGTGCCGCATCGTTGACCCACGCCGCCGACAACGCGCGCTGTCGCCCCAGCTGGTATTCCAGCTTGGCTTCCGGCAGCAGCGCGCTGTCGTCCGCCGCGACGTAGCCGTACGCCGCGCGCAGGTTCTTCAGCACCTCGCGCTCGGCGTCGGCACGCGGGCCCTTGCCCTTGCCGTAGCCGACCAGGAAGGCCTGCAGTTTCGCCTGGAACTCGGGCGGGTAGTCGCGGCGCACCACCATCGGCGCGCCGGGCGGCGGCTCGGACTCCCAGATCACCTGCAGCCGCGCGGCCTCGACCGGGAACTGCTGGCGGAAGCGCTCGAAGTCGGTGGTGTTGTTGGTGGCCACGTCGGCGTCGCCGTTGGCCACGGCCAGCGCGGTGGCCTGGTGGGTGCCGACGAACTCGCTGCGAAAGCGGGTTTCCATCTCGATCTGGTTGGGCAGAAAAAGCTGGCTCTGCGGCACGATGAAGCCCGTGACCGAGCGGCTGTCGCCGCGCGCGAGCCGCCAGCGTTCGGGCTGGGCCAGCAGGACTTCGAGCGTGTTGAGCGGGCCGGTCTTGCGCGCGAGCAGCACGGCGCGGTGCTCGGGCATGCCGTCGCGCCGCGCGATCTGCGCCACCACCTTCATGCGCCGCTGCATGACGGCGTCGAGCGCCATCTTGGCCGAGAGAAAGGCCATGTCGATCTCGTCGCGGCCGATGGCGCGGTCGAGCTCTTCGTAGGACGGCACCGAGTACGCGCTGACGGGCAGGCCCAGCGCACGGCCCATGTCGGCCATGAGCGGCGTCCACAAGGCGCGCGACTCGACGGTGCCGCCCAGCGGCAGCACGCCGAAGCGCACCTCCTTGATCACCAGCGGCCCCTTCGCGGAGGGCGTTGGCGCGGGCTGCGCGCCCGCCGGCCATGGCGCCATCAGCGACGACACGGCCAGCGCGAGCATCGTGCGACGGTTCAAGGGCTCACATCCTTCAAGACAGCCAACTGGTCGGCATAGCCGTTTTCCAGCCGCTGCAGCCGCGCCTGCCGTGCCGCGTCGTTGACCCACTGCGCGGTCTTCGCGTTCTGCATGGCCAGCTGGTAGGCCAGCTTGGCGGCGGGCAGCAGCGAGCTGTTGTCGGCGGCCACGAAGCCGGCCAGGTCGTGCAGCGACTTGAGCACCACGCGCTCGGCGTCGCCGCGCGCTCCCTTGCCGCGGCCGTAGGCAACCAGGAAGGCCTGCACGCGCAGGCGCAGCTCGGGCGGGTACTCGCGGCGCACGACGATCTGCGCGTGCGGGATCAGCTCCGACTCCCACAGCACCTGCAGCCGCTGCGCCTCGGCCGGAAAGCGCAGCTTGAAGCGCTCGAAATCGGCCGAGTTGTTGGTGGCCACGTCGGCCTCGTTGTTGGCCACGGCCAGCGCATTGGCCTGGTGGGTGCCGACCACCTCGCTCAGGAAGCGCGTCTCCATGACGATGTGGTTCGGCAGAAAAAACTGCAGCTGCGGCACGATGAAGCCCGACACCGACTGCCGTTCGCCGCGCGCCAGTCGCCAGCGCTCGGGCTGGTCGACAAGGTTTTTCAGCGTGTTGAAGGGCGGCGCCTTGCGCGTGAGCAGCAGCCCGCGGTAGCCGGGCAGGCCGTCGTGCCGCACGACCTGGGCCACGACCTTCATGCGCTTCTGGCTCACGGCGTCGAGCGCCATCTTTCCCGACAGGAACGCCATGTCGACTTCGCCGCGCTGGATGGCCTGCTCCAACGCTTCGTACGAATTGACCGAGAGCACGCTCACCGGCCGCTGGATGGCGCGGCTGAGTTCGGCCAGCAGCGGGTCCCAGTCGCTGCGCGACTCGAAGGCACCGCCCAGCGGCAGGATGCCGAAGCGCACTGGCGCGTCCGCGGCGGGAGCCGCAGCCTGCGCCGCCGCCAGCAGCGGCAGCAGCAAGAGCCCCACGGCCAGCGCCAGGGCCGCACGGCGGCCGGTGCCGGGAAAACTGCCGAAACGACGCAAGAAGGCGTGCATGGAAGGAGCGGAAGACACGGGGCCCGCGGCGAGCCGGCGGGGTCTAACATGGGCGACGCGGACGCCATTACATCCCAAATGCGAGTCTTTCTCGTGATGTTTTTCCGGTCTTCCCTGTTCGGGGCCGTGGCCCTAAGCTCGCGCCCCATGCGTTCAAGGCCTTCATGAACTGGAACTTCCGCCTCCTGCGCGGGCTGGCCCGCCTCACCTTCGCCCAGCAGCTGATCCTGCTGGCGCTGGTGCCGGCGACGGCGGCCACGCTGGTGGCCATCGCGGTGCTCACGCGCCAGCACCTGGGCAACCTCACCGAGCTGATGCGCGCCAACGCGCAGACGGTGGCGCTGCAGGTGGCCACGGTGGCGCAGGCGCCGCTGGCACGCATGGACCGGCGCGCGCTGGCGCGCACCGCGCAGACGGGCACCTACCAGCCGCACGTGCAGCAGGTGCAGATCTGGACGGAAGACGGCGAGATCGTCGCCAACTCCGAGACCGTCGACCGCCGGCGCGGCGAAGGCCTGCAGGTGGTGGTGCCGATCGTCAGCGACGACGGGCGCCACAACGGCAAGGTGATGGTCGAGATCGGGCTGGACGCGGTGCAGAGCGCGCGCCGCTCGGTCTGGCTCAACGTGGCGCTGGTGCTGGCCATGAGCCTGCTGGGCGTGGGGCTGGCCGGCTGGTGGGCGGCGCGCCGCATCAGCGAGCCGATCCGCGCGCTGGGCGAGGCGGTCGACCGGCTCGGCGCGGGCGAGGCCGCCAGCGTGGCGATCGAAGGCACCTCGGAGGTGCGCCACCTGCAGCACGGCTTCAACCAGGCGGCGCGCGCACTCGCCGAAAGCCACCGGCTGCTGCAAAGCCGCATCAACGAGGCCACGGCCGAGCTGGCGCGCAAGAACCAACTGCTCGAGGTGGCCAGCCAGGCCAAGACGCGGCTGCTGGCCGCCGCCAGCCACGACCTGCGCCAGCCGCTGCATGCGCTCACGCTGTTCTCCGACGGACTGGCCAACGGCGAGACCGACCCGGTGAAGCTGCAGCGCATCGGCCACATCCGCGAGTGCGTGGATTCGCTCGACCGGCTGTTCTCGGAGCTGCTGAACCTGTCGCAGCTCGACGCCGGCGTGCTGCAGCCGCAGTGGGCCGACTTTCCGCTCGACCGTCTGTTCGACGAGATCAGCCGCAACTTCCGCCCCGTGGCCGAGCAGCAGGGCCTGCGGCTGGTGGTGCGCAAGACCGAGCTGTGGGTGCGCTGCGACTACGTGATGCTCTCGCGCATCCTCAACAACCTGGTGTCGAACTCGCTGCGCCACACGGTCGAAGGCGGCGTGCTGATCGGCGCGCGCGCCCGCGGCAAGGGCGTGCGCATCGACGTGGTCGACACCGGCGTGGGCATTGCCGCGCACCACCAGGCGCGGGTGTTCGAGGAGTTCTACCAGGTCGAGCCGGCCAGCCGCAGCAACGCGCCCGGCGGCGCGCGCGGCATGGGCCTGGGGCTGGCCACGGTGCAGCGGCTGGCCGAGCTGCTGAACACGCGCGTCGAGCTCAGCTCGCGCCTGAACAAGGGCACCTGCGTGCGCGTGCAGGTGCGCGCCGCGCCCGCCGCGCTGCCGGCGCCGGTGGCACCGGCACCCGCGGCGGCCAGCGCCGACGACGAGAGCAACGGCGACAGCCTGGCGGACCTGCGCATCCTGGTCATCGACGACGAGCGCACGATCCTCGAAGGCCTGAGCGTGGTGCTGTCCAACTGGGGCGCCACCGTGCTGGCCGCGCAGACGCGCGCCGAGGCGCTGGCGCTGGCCGACCACTGGGACACGCCGCCCGACGTGGTGGTGAGCGACCTGCTGCTGCAGGGCGGCGACAACGGCCTCGACGTGATCGCCGCGCTCGAGCGCCACCCCAACGGCATCGGCGCCGGCACCGCGCGCCTGCTGGTCACCGGCGAGACCAAGCCCGACCGCCTGCGCGAAGTGGCCGCCGCCGGCATCGCCGTGCTCTACAAGCCGGTGTCGCCGCGCGTGCTGCGCCAGGCGATCCAGGCGCAGCGCGCAGCCGCGCTGGTGATTGCGGCGGGCCTCTGACGCGGTACCTTCCCGGTAGGCGCCGGGTAGTCCTTCGGACATAGACCAAGCAGCCGCCGCGGTGTGATCTTCCTCACATGCGCAGGCCCTCGCGCATGCGGGCATAAGCCCTCCGCCTTATCGCGGGAAACAGGGCGCGTCCTTACATTGGACCATTGCCTCTCGCTGCACAAAGCAGTCCATGTCCGTCGCTGTGAACCCTCCCATTCCGCTTTTCTCCGGAAGAGTGCACCGTGCTGTCCACGCGCTGCTGGCCTTCGGCCTCGTGCTGTGCCTGGCCACCGCGCCGCGCGTGGCATCGACGGCCACGCTGACGGTGCTCGTCGGCGACGACCAGGCCGCATCAACCGAGTTCGTGCAGCAATTGCGCACCGGCCAGTCGGCCTCCGGCAAGTTCGAACTCGTGCGCATCGGACCGGGCGCCCCGGCCGCGGAGCCGGCCAGCACCGACACCGAGCCCGCCGCCAACACCGGCGTGCGCACGCGCAGCCTGCGCACCGCGAGCGATGCGGGCCTCACCGTGGCGGTGGGCACCGCCGCCGCGCGCGCCGCCCTCGAACGCCCCGGCGCCGAGCCGCTGGTGCTCGCGATGCTGAGCCGCCTCGACTACGAGACCCTGAAGGCCGCCAGCCCCACTGCCCTGCGGCGCGGCGACCGGCGCGTGGGCGTGCTGCTGCGCGACCCGGCCATGGCCGACCAGCTCGCGCTGGTGAACGCCGTGCTGCCGCAGAAGCGCCGCCTGGGCGTCATCGCCACGCCCGAATCCGAGCCGCTGGTGCGCGAGCTGCAGCGCGCCGCGCAGAACGCCAACCCGGCCTGGGACCTGCAGGTCGAGATCGCGCCCGACGCCCGCTCGCTGGCCACCGCGCTGCGCGCGCTGGTGCCGCGCAGCGACGCACTCATGGTGCTGCCCGACCTGATCGGCGACAGCCAGGCCGCCACGCTCTCGGTGCTGCATGCCGGCGCCGGCGCGGGCCTGCCGGTGTTCGGCGCCAGCGAGGGCCTGGTGCGCTCGGGCGGCCTGGCGGCGGCGGTCTCCACGCCCGGCCAGCTCGCGCAACAGGCGCGCCAGCTCGGACAGAAGGTGGCCAGCGCAGGCAGCACCGGCAGCGGCCCGCTGGTGGAAGCGGCCACGCCGGCCACCGTGCGGATCAACGCGACCGTGGCACGCGGGCTCGGCCTGCGTCCGCCGGAGGAACGGGAGCTCACCGAACGACTCGCAGCCCCGCGATGAGCACCACGCCGGTCCCCCCGAGCCCGCTGTCCCGCCCGACGGCGGCGGGAGCGGTCACGGCGACCGAATCCCCATCGCCCCCTCCACCACCGGCCGCCACTTCGCTGGTGGTGCGCGGCAACCTGCAGCGCGACCTGTTCCGCCTGGGCGTCGTGCCCTGCGCGGCGGTGGCGCTGGCGCTCACCGGCTGGTTCACGCACAACCGGCTGCAGACGCTCGAAGCCGCCTTCGACGCCGAAGGCCAGGCCGTGGCGAAACAAGTGGCGGCGATGTCCGACCTGAGCCTTTACGCAGGCGACCTGCCGGCCCTGCAGAACGTGGCCTCGGCCGCGTTGCGCGGCGGGCAGGTGACGCGGGTGGAGATCAGCAACAGCGCCGGCGTGTACGTCACGGCCGGGCCGAAGAACGAATCGCTCGCGCAGCTGCGCATGTTCAGTGCGCCGGTCACCTTGCGCGAAGCCTCGCGCGCCAGCGCCTTCGCGCCGGCCGGCTCCACCGCGGCGGGCGACACGCCCATCGGGCTGGTGCAGACCTTCCGCGACACCACCGCCTACACGCACGAGCGCAGCCGCTCGCTCATCGCCGGCATCGGCATCGCGCTGGTCGCGCTGCTGGCGGCCTGGGCCTCGGTGCGCCACATGGCGCGCACCGTGGCGCGGCCGCTGCGGCGCGTGTCGCGCACGGTGGCGGCACTGGAGGCCGGCCACTTCGAAGTGCGCTGCGACGTGGTCGAAGGCGGCACGCGCGGCACGCACGAGCTGGCGGTGCTCGCGCACGACATCGACCGCCTCGCCGAACGCCTGCAATACAACCGCCAGGTGAGCGAGGAGCGCGTGCGCGAAGCCACCGCCGTCGCGCTGCAGCGCATGGCCGAGGCCGAGCAGGCCGCCCTGTCGCGCGCGCGCTTCCTGGCCGCCGCGAGCCACGACCTGCGCCAGCCGCTGCATGCCATGGGCCTGTTCATCGACGGCCTCCTGCCCAGCGCCACCGAGGCGCAGCGCCCCGCCGTGCTGCGGCTGCAGGAGAGCACCGGCTTCATGGGCGTGCTGCTGGACGACCTGCTCGAAATTTCGCGGCTCGATGCGCAGGTGCTCACGCCCGCCATCACGCGCGTCTCGCTGGCCGCGCTGTTCGACCAGCTCGATGCGCAGCACGCCCCCGCCGCCAGCGCGGCACAGGTGCGGCTGCACTGGCGCGACCGCGGCCTGGCGGTGCGCAGCGACGCGGCGATGGTGCAGCGCATCGTCGGCAACCTGGTGGCCAACGCGCTGCGCCACGCACCCGAGGGCGGCACCGTGCTGGTGGCCGCGCGGCGCAGCCGGGCCGGCGTGCGCATCGAGGTGCGCGACAACGGCGTGGGCATCGCGCCCATCCACCAGGGCCGCATCTTCGAAGAGTTCTACCAGGTGGCCAACACCGAGCGCGACCGGCGCCGCGGCTTCGGCCTGGGGCTGGCGATCTGCGCGCGCATCGCCACCCTGCTGGGCACCCGCATCACCGTGCGCTCGGCGTTGCAGGCGGGCAGCACCTTCGCGTTCACGCTGCCGCCCGCGCGCAAGGCCGACGTCGCGCCGCCCGAGCCCGCACCGGTCGCACCGGCGCCGCTGGCCGGCCTGCGCTGCCTCGTGGTGGACGACGACCCCGCCATCCTCGACGGCACGCACGCGCTGCTCACGCAGTGGGGCTGCGAGGTCGAATGCGTCACCACCGGCGCCGAGGCGCTGGCGCGGCTGGGCACCGGCGACATCGTCTACGACGCCGTGCTGTGCGACCTGCAGCTGGCCGGCGACGCCGACGGCGTGGAAGTGATCGATGCCGCGCGCCGCCTGCAGCCCGGCGCGCTCGCCGTGCTGGTGTCGGGCGCCACCGGCCCCGAGGTGCTGCAGCGGCTGCGCCACGGCGGCGTGACGCTGTTGACCAAACCGGTGGCACCGGCCAAGCTGCGCGCACTGCTCACCACGCGGCGCCACGCGCCCGGCGCCTGACCCCGCATGCCCACCGCCATAGACCTGAAAGACGTCCGCCCCTTCGTCGCCACGCCCTGCCACGGCGGCGCGGTCGGCACCGAGTGCGTGCGCAGCCTGCTCGGCCTGGTGAACCTCGCGTGGACCCACGGCTTCGCGATGCAGACGCGCTTTCTCGACGGCGACAGCCTCGTCACGCGCGCGCGCAACCGGCTGGCCGCCGAGTTCCTGGCCGACACGCGCTGGACGCACCTGTTCTGGATCGACGCCGACATCGGCTTCGAGCCCGAGGCCGCGCTGCGGTTGCTGGGCGCGGGCCGCGACGTGGTGGCCGGCGTGTACCCGCACAAGAGCGACGGCTGGCCCGAAGGCGGCCTGCGCGCGCCGCTGCCGGCCGGCACCACGCGCGCCGACTTCGAGGCGCTGCATGCGGCGTTCCCGGTCAACGTGAACGATGCGGGCGCGCGCGTGGACGCCGATGGTTTTCTCGAAGTGCTGGACGCACCCACCGGCTTCATGCTGATCGCGCGCCGCGTGCTCGAACAGATGGCGCAGGCGCTGCCGGAGCTGCGCTACACGCCCGACCGCATGGACGACCCGGTCGTCGCGGCGCGGCCGCACTACCGCTTCTTCGACGTCTTCGCCGAACCGAACAACGGGCGCTACCTCAGCGAGGACTACGGCTTCTGCCGGCGCTGGCAATCGATCGGCGGGCGCGTGCATGTCGACACGCGCTCGCGGCTGTCGCACCAGGGCCTGCGCACCTACCGCGGCGACTTTGCGAGGACGCTGGGGCTGGGCGACTGAGCCGCTTGCAGGTCAGGCGGCAAGGTGCGGCGGTCGTAGTCGCGGTCGGGCTCGATGCGCATCAGCTGCAGCCCCGGCCCTTCTTCCGCGAGGTAGTCGTACCCGATGGCCTGGAACTGCCGCGCCGGATCGAGCCGCGTGTAGAGGTCGCGCCGCGCCACGCGGTCGGCGTGACGGATGCTCTTCAGGTGGTAGAGCCGGTAGCGGCTGTAGAACATCAGGCCGTGGCGCTGCGCATCGTCGGGCAGCCAGGGGCCGTGCAGGTCGGCGCTCAGTTCGAACGAGATCTGCTGCGGCAACCGGAACAGCCGCGCGCGCGACTTGCGGCCCCACGGGCCGTCGCTGCGCCAGGCGTCGGGCGAATTCCAGAGTTCGCAGGACACGAGCGACAGGCTGGCGAGCTGGTTGTCTGGCAGCGAATCGACGGTCGCGTGCAGGTGACTAAGGAACAACGTTTCGTAGCGCTCGTCGGCATCGCACACCAGCACCCAGCCTGCGCCGTGGCGGCGCGCGGCTTCGAGCAGGCGGCGCTTGTTCTCGTTCTCGCGCCAGACGTGCGTGCCGTCGTCGCACGGCGGGTTCGACAGCAGTTCCAGCAGCATCGGTTCGCGTCGCAGGATGTCGGCGGTGCCGTCGGTCGAGCCGTCGTCGAGCGCGACGATGCCGTCCACATGGCCGCGCAGGTGGTCGAGGCAGCCCGGCAGACAGCGCGCCTCGTTGCGCAGCTGCAGCACGCAGACGATGCGCAGCCGCGACGTGAGACGCGGTGCGATCGGCGGGCGCGCGCACCGCGGGCAATGAAAGGCGCTGGGCTCGTGGTGCAGCAGGCGCGCGCAGACCTCGCACTGGCGGCGCGAGCCCATCGGAACCACGGGTGCGGCGGCCAGCCAGGCCGGCGCTTCGGCGGGCCATGCACTGGCGCTGTCGTCGCGCGCGATGCGATGGAAATCACGGCCCCATCCGGCATCGCCCGCGCGCGCCTCGTGCGGCGTGCATTTGATCCAGTCGACGTCGCGGTCGAACTGCTCGCCGCCCGTGCGCGTTTCGTCCGACAGGTGCAGCAGGTGCGCGTCCGGGCAGGCCAGCAGCTGCCAGCCCGCCATCTCCAGGCGCACGCGCAGGTTGTCGTCGTCGCCGCCCCATTCTTCGAACGATTCGTCGTAGCCGTGCACCGCATCGAAGGCCTCTCGCGCGCAGCACAGTGAGCCGTAGAAGGTCTGCAGCAGCAGCGCGGGCGGCACCTGGCGCGCGAAGACGGTTTCGAGCGTGTCGGTGAGTTCGTCGAAGCGCGCGAAGCCGACGCGGCCGACCGCCACGCCGCGCGCGTGCCCCATCGCGGCGTGCAACAGCAGGGCCGGCGCATCGCCCACGTAGGCGGACTCGGGCGAATGGACCAGCACGAAGCGCCCCGCGCTGCCGCGCACGCCGGCGTTGATGGTCTTGCAGGGCGGGCGCCACGCATGCGCGACGTCGTTCACCAGAACCTTCCAGCGGATCTGCGGGAGGCGTGCGATCAGCGCCAGCACGCCCGCTTCCTCGCCCGGCTCGTCGAGCGCGAGCACGACCTCGATGCCGGGCCGCGCCCAATACCCCGCATTCATCGGCAGCACGCGCTCGAACTCGGCAAGCTTGCGGTAGAAAGGCAGCACGACGCTGAGCCAGGGACGGCCCGTGTCAGCCTCTCGACCTTCCGACGTCATGATGTTCACTGCATCGCTCCTTCGGCGATGACGCACTGGAGATGCCCATGCAAGGCTGCTACATCAACCTCGAGCGAAGCACCGAGCGCCGCGCCGCGATGGACGCGCAGTTGCAGCGGCTCGGGCTGACGAATGTCAGGCGGCACGCAGCCATCGACGCACAGGCACTCGCGCCCGGCAACACGGCGATCACGCCGGGCGAGCGCGCCTGCTTCCTCTCGCACACCGAAGCCCTCACCCGCGCGAACCCCTGCGAAGCGCTGCTGGTGCTCGAAGACGACGCGCAGCTCAGCGATGCCCTGCCGACCGTGCTGCGCAGCGGCGCGCTCGCACAACTCGAAGCGGAAGGCTGCGACATCGCGTTCCTCGAATGCCAGCCTGTGACCTCGACGCAGCACCTGCTCGCGCTCTGGCACAGCCTGCAACGGCGCCTGCCGCCGCAAGGAAGTGGTGCGCCGCGCCATGCACTGTCGGGCATCGACTTTCTCGACGCGCGCACGCTCTACAACTGGGGCGCGGTCGCCTACCTCGTCACACCGAAGGGCCTGCGCGTGCTGCCCGCGCTGCTGCAGGAAGCGCTCGCGCACGGGCCATTGCAACCGTACGACCTGACGCTGGGCAGCTTCCTGCGCGACGGCCACCTGCAAGGCGTGGTGCTCTCGCCCTTCCTCGCCACGCCGGCATGGGGCAGCCATGCCGACAGCACCCTCGGCAGCCCCGCGGAATCGGCGGCGCACGACGTTCTCGGCGGTGCGCTGCGGCGCCTGTTCTTCGCCGGCCCGCTCGACGGCCTGGAGGCCCATGCCGCGCCGTGGCGCCACGCCCCGCTCACCGACGACCCGCAACTGCGGCTGCTCGCGGACCTGATGGCGCAGCTCTTCGTGCTCACGGCCCGCGATCACGCGCCGCGCTGACACCTTCTCAGAAATCCGAACAGCCGTTGCGCCGCTCGGTGTTCACGCAGCTCAGCAGGTTGGGCCGCGAGCGCACGCGCGACCATTCGCGCGCCAGCACGTCGGCGCCCTGCTGCGCGCGGTCGCCGTCCAGCGGCCCGGTGGCCAGGCAGATCGGCGCCTGGCCGATGTTCCGGTCGTACAGGTACGAGGTCAGCGGCTCGCGCACCACGTCCACCGAAGGCAAGAGCGGCAGGCCGCTCACACGCAGCTGGCCCGGCACCACGCGCACCGCATAGCCCTCGGCCGAGGTGAAGCTGCCGTTGATCGGGTACAGGCCCGTCGGGCTGCCCGGCAGCGCCGGCGAGAACATCGAGCCGCTGAAGCCCGCGCCGGTGTCGCCCAGGATCAGCCCCGTGAGGCTGTAGATGAAGAACGGGTTGGGCGCCCCCACCGTGCGCGAAGCGTCGGCGATCACGACCGTGGCCGTCGGCTGCTGCGCGTAGATGAAGTGGTTGTCGCCCGGCGTCACGGTCACGGTGCACAGGCCCAGGTAGGCGCAGTGATAGAAGTTGGGCAGCGGGCCCGAGCCAGCCAGGCCGCCGCGCGTTTCGCCCACCCAGGTGTCGGCCCACACGCGCCACAGCGCACCCGAGATGCCATGGCCGCCCGGGTTCTGGAAGCGCGCCGCCGCCACGAGGTCGGTGCCGCTGGTGCTGCTGACCGGCGCGCCGAGCGTGAGGTCGCCGCTCAGCGTGCGCACGAACACGGTGTTGGCGGCCATCGAGTCGGCCGAGGTGACCTGCGGCAGGTTGCCCGCCGCATCGAAGCCCGTGACCGACACCGGCCCGATGGTGACCGCGTTCGCGTCCACGTAGGCAAAGCCGCCCGCCGCGCCGCCGCCGACCGTGGTCACGTCGTTGCCCGGATTGCGCAAGTCGACACTGCCGTTGCGCGAGCGCGCGAGCAGCGCACCCGCCGTGATCGTGCCCGCGCCCGACTGGCTCACGTTGCCGCCCGACAGCAGTCCCAGCGTCGCGGCCGAGACCGGCGCGTTGAGCGCGATGCCGCCGCCACCGCCTTCGTTCTGCAGGGTGAGCGCGCCGGAGGTCGTGAGCGCGCCCGCCACCGTGATGGCGCCCGCGTGCGTGGTGCTGCCTGCGACGATAGTCGGCGCCGACAGCTGCGCGAACTCCGCGCCCGACACCGAGAAGCCGTTGACCGTCGGCCCGCCCAGCACGATGGGCGTGGCCGTGTCGTCCGACGCGACCATGTTGACATCGACCCCGCCCGGGCGCAGGTCGATGGTGCCGGCCGCGACCACCGGCGCCTCGATCACGATCGAATCGCCGCTGCCGTCGTTGCTCGCGCGCAGCAGCACGTTGCCGCTGCTGCGAATGCCGGGCAGCGCACCCGGCGCGGTCGGCGCACCGCCGGCCTGCAGCACGACGCCACGCCCACCGTTCTGCGAACGGCCCGTGACCTCGATGTTGCCGCCGCCCGTGGTGACGAGCTGCGCGCCGTTCTCCAACCGCACGCCGCTGTCTTCGGTCACGCCCGGCGCCGAGGGGTCGTTGTTGAAGTTGTAGCCGCGCACCGCGATGTTGCCGCTGCCGGTGGTGATGGAACTGCCGCCGTTGATGAGCACGCCGTGCGCCGCCGCGAAGGTCGACGAGGCTTGGCGCCGCGCCACGCCCTGCACCGTGACGTTGCCGCTGGTGGTGCTGATGGTGCTCGGCCCGATCTGGCCGCTGGTGATGACCACGCCGCTGTCCCAGGTGGTCGAGGTGCCGCGGATGTCCACGTTGCCGGTGGCGCTGGCGATGCGCGCGCCCTGCAGCAGCACGTCGCCGCCTTCGATGCGCACGTTGCCGCCCGCGCCCGCGTTGCTCTGGCCGACGCGCGTGTCGACCTGCACGTCCTGCGTGAGGATCACGGTGCCGGTGGGCGCGCCGGGCTGGCCGCTGAGCAGCGACACGTTGCCGCCGTCGGTGACGACCTGCCCGCCGTTCAGGCGGATGAAGCCGCTGCCAGGCGTGCCCGTGCCCAGCGCGTTCATCGTCACGCTGCCGCCCTGCGTGAGGATGTTGCCCCCGAAGTCGATGAAGCCGCTGTTGCCCGAGGGCGTGCCGTCGGGGTTGACGCCCGCGTTCATCACCACGTTCAGGTCGTCGCCGCCGGTCGCGCGGATGGTGGTGCCCGGCGTGCGCGTCTGGATGCCGCTGGCGGCGTCCAGCTGCAGCGTGAGCGGGCCCTTGGAGCCGGTGTAGTTGATGTCGACGTCGGCATCGAGCGTGATGACACCGCCACCGCCCGTGCCGGTGCCCGTCGTGATCTTCACGCTGGTGCCGCCGTTGAGCGCGGTGTTGATGTCGCCGTCCTGGATGGTCGAGTTGGCGACCGCGTCGTAGGGGTTGGTCGGCAGCGTGCCCGCGGCCGTGCCATGGGCGATGGTGAGGTCGAAGGGGTCGATGAACCACTGCCCCGCCGCGCCCACCGGTGCCGACGCGTCGACGCGCGCGCCGCGCAGGTCGAAGCGCCCGGCCGAGGTCTCGATGCGCCCGCCGTCGCCGCCGGCCGCGCCGCCGCGCGCCGAGAGCTGGCCGTGCGCGCGCAGCGACTCGGTCGCCACCACCTTGATGCTGCCGCCGTTGCCCGCGCCCGTGCCCGCGTTGGCTTCCAGGCGCGTGTTGCCGCCGACGGCGATGGCGTTGGTGGCCGCGATGTCGATGCTGCCGCCGCCGGTCGCGCCACTGGCGTCCAGGCGCGCCACCGCGGGCGAGCCGTCGGAGTTCGTGGCGCCGTCGATCAGCACGTTGCGCCCTTGCACCGAGATGCTGCCGCCCTTGCCGCTGTCGCTGGCCACCGAAGCCAGCGTGCCGACGCTGGTGCCCACGCCGGAGATGAAGGTGACCATGCGCATCGAGATGTCGGTGCCCTGGGCGTCGATGGCGATGGTGCCGCCGTCGGTGCGCAGCGCCGTCGGATGGTCGGCGTCGGCCGTGACGGCCACGCCGTAGGTGGGCGTGGTGGACGGCGTGATGATGATGTCGGGGCTGCCGAGCGTGGCGCTGAAGCCTTCGCTGCCCGCGTGGCCGATCACGTCGATGCGCCGGCCCGCGCCGGCCGAGACCGCGCCCCGGATAGCGACGCCGTTGCCGCCGCCGGCCGACATGTTCCCCGCCGCAAAGCCCGTGTCGGTGCGCAGGCCGTCGAGGTTCGCGCCCTGGCCTTCGATGCGCACGTCGCGCTCGCCGGCGACGGTGGCATCGTCGATGACGACCGCCGTGCTGGCGCCCACCGCGGCCCCGCCGATGTTGGAGGTCCAGGTCGGGCCCTGGCCCTTGATGCCGATATCGCCCACGGACTTCAGCACCGCACCGCTGCCGATGGCCACGCCGCTGCGCCCGTAGCCCGCGAGGCCGTCGAGCTGCAGGCCGCCGGTGCCCGCTTCGACCGTGCCGCCCGTGATCGACACGCCGTTGCTGCCGCGGAAGATGAAGTCGCTGTTGTCCTGGTCGTCGATCCAGGTGCGGCCCTGGCCGCGCATCGCGATGCGGCCTTCGCCGCCGGTGGTGACCTGGCTGCCGGCGAGCGTCACGCCGTCGCGCCACACGAAATCGCCGGTGTCACCACCGAGCGGGACGATGCCACCGATGGCGCGGCCGTTCTGCGCGTCGCCCTGGCCGAAGAAGCGCACGTCGCCGCCGTTGGCCGTGATGGTCGCGCCGGTCAGCACGATGGCGCCCGCATAGTCGGTCTCCGCAGAAGGGTTGCCGCTGCTGTTGTTGATGTTCTTCGCGTTGGTGGCGACGCGGCCGGCCGCGTCGGCGTTGAAGTCGACGTGCAGCGCGCCTTGCTGCGATGCGATGGCCGAGCCCTCGTTCATCACGATGCTGCCGGCCGAATCGACGCGCAGCCGCGCCGTGCCGCCTTCGCTCTTGACGACCTGCACGCCGGGCGCAAAGGTCACGCCCGCGCCGAGGCCGGTGCGCCCGCTCGCCAGCGTCACGTCGGTGCCGCGGCCCAGCGTGTCGCCGACACTGCCGGCGCTCACGGAACCGCCGGTGAAGGCCGGCAGTTTGCTGTCATACGCCGGCACGTTGCCGGCCTCGACGATGCCCAAGTCGGACTGCTTCGCGCTCACGCGCCAGCTGCCGTTGGCGCCGCCTTGCGAACCGCCGCCCGCGTCCACACGCACGGCCTGCACACGCACCGCATCGGCTTCGTTGGAGATCGCACCGCCCTTGCCGGCGCCCGCACCGCGCGCGGTCATCTCGCCGTAGGCCTGCAGCCGCGACTCGCGCTCGGGCGCCGGATCGGCCTCGCCGACCAGGGCCTGGCCCTGGGCACTGGCCGTGGTGACGGTGCCGCCCGCGCCGCCCGTGGTGGCGTCGGCGCGCAGCACCGAGGTGGACGACAGTGCCACGTCGTAGCCATGCACCGACACGCTGCCGCCGCCGGCCTGGCCGCTGGCATCGATCACCGCGCGCTGGTCGCCGCCGCCGGTGCCTTCGATGCGCACCTGTCCCGCCGCGATGCGGATGGTGCCGCCGCGCTGCCCCGCCCCCATGCCGGTGGCGTCGAGCGTGCCGCCGTTCATCTCGATGCGGTTGTTGCTGCCGGCGCCGAGCACGATCTCGCCGTTGACGTTCTCCAGCGTGCGCGCGCGCACCGTGCCCGACTGGTTCACCACCAGCTCGCCCGCCGTGGTGGAACTGCCGATGAGCATCACGCGCCCGCCGTCGGCCTGCAAGGTGGCGCCTGCGGCGTTCACCACCTTGGCACTGGTGGCCATGGCATCGGCCGCGACCACGAGGTTGGTGAGCCCGTCGTTGCCCAGGTCGAAGCTGATCCTGCGGCCCGAGGCCAGTGCGACGGTGCCGCGGTTGGCGGTGATGCTGCCGGTGTTGGTCACTTCGGCGCCCATCAGCACCACGGGGCCGCCGGTGGCGGTGAGCACGCCGGCGTTGCTCACCACCTTGGCGTTGGCGTCGTCGCGCAGGAAATCGAGCTTGGTGCTGGCAGCAGTGAGGAAGTCGTTGTCGGTGGTGTTCAGTGCCAGCGTGGAGGCCACGAGACCGCCCACGTTGACCGTCGCGCCCTGGCTGAACACCACGCCGCTCGGGTTGATGAGGAACACGCGCCCGTTGGCCGTGAGCTGGCCGGCGATGGTCGAGAGCTCGCCGCCCGTCACGCGGTTGAGCAGGATGCTGGACGCGCCCATCGACTGACTGATGTTGACCGCGTCCTTGGCACCGATGGAGAAGCTGTTCCAGTTGATGATCGCGCGCAGCGATGACTGCGAGATGCCCAGCGCCTGTCCGCCCACGCTGGTGGCCGACGTGGTGGTTCCCACGGTCACGCCGCCCTGCGTGGTGTAGCCGTTCGGGCCGAAGCTCGGCAGGATGGTTTGTGCCAGCGCCGGGGCCAGGCCCATGCAGGCAATCGAAAGCGCCAGCGGACGCAGCGGATGCCGGGGTTGGAAGGTGGTGCGGGGCTTCATGGTCAGAACGCCTTCTGCAGCTGCACGTACAGCCGCGGGTTGCGCCCGCCGCCGTCGGTCTGCGCGGGCGGTGTGCCGGCGCGCCAGGCGAGCGTGGCGTTGATCGAGAAGTTGCCCGGGCGCGACCAGCTCAGGCCGATGCCGTAGCCGCGCAGGCTGTGGGAGTTCTCGCCGTCGAAGGGCGAGGGATGGCGCGCGATGCGTCCGCGCGCCGCGTCGTAGAACAGGTAGGGCGTGATCTCGTCGGTCGCGGCCCAGCGGTATTCGAAGGTGCCGATCAGGCCCTGGTCCACCAGCAGTTCGCCCGAGGGGTAGGCGCGCACCGCGCGCGCGCCGCCGAGCGCGAGTTTTTCCGAGGCGTCGAGGTTCTTGCTGGCCCACTGCCCACCGACCGAGAAGTACAGCGAGTGGCGCGGCACGATGGCCTGCAGGCGCGACACCTGGAAGCTCAGCTTGGTGAAGCCGCCTTCGGTGTGGCGCCCGCCGAACTGCTGGTCGGACTGGAAGCTCTGCGCGTCGCGGATCGACAGGTCGCCGTGGTACAGCGTGCCCGAGCTGGCCCAGTAGCCGCCGCCCAGCACCTCGTCGCGCCGCTCCCAGGCCCAGCCGATGCCGAAGCCCTGCACGCGCTTCTTCGCCGTGAAGTCCACGCCGCGCAGCTCGTCGGTGAGGTCCTTCACGTCGGCCGTGAGGCGCAGGAACAGGTTCTGCTGACGCTGGCGGATCAGCGGGTAGTTGAGCGACACGTCGAGCACGTCGGCGCGCCCGCGCGCGTCGAGGTCGACGAACTTGCCGCCCAGGTCGTAGCTCACGCGCGAGATGCCGATGCCCGCGCGCAGGCCGCTGGTGCCCAGCGGCGCCTCGTACGACACACGGCCGTACTGCAGCGCGTTGCTGTTGGACAGCAGCAGGCGCGCATCGAGGTTGTCGCCGATGCCGAAGGGGCTGAGCCAGCGCGCCGTGCCGCCCACGCGGTAGCGCCCTGCCTCCTTGGTGCCGTGGTTGTCGGCTTCGGCCGAGAAGGCCCAGCGCGCGCCGGCCTCGACCTCGACCGACAGGTCGGTGGTGCCCGCCTGTGCGCCTTCCTGCAGGCTCGACGACACCTTGAGGCCGGGCTGATCCGACAGCAGCAGCATGGCGCGCTCGTAGGCCGGCGCGTTCACGGCCTCGCCCGGCTGCAGCGCCGCCAGGAAGCCGCGCACGCGCGCCTCGCTGATCGGCGCCTCGGGCGCCACCAGCACCTCGACCTTGCCGAGCCGGCCTTCGATGATGCTGATCTCGACGATGCCGTCGCGCACGGTCTGCACCGGCACCACCGCCTGCGCGAGAAAGTAGCCGCGTTCCTTGTAGCGCGTGGTGATCGCCTGCGCGAGGCCTTCGAGGTCGCCGAGCGTGACGTCGCGGCCAATGTACGGCGCGGTGATGGTCTGCAGTTCTTCGTTGCTCAGCGCCTTCACGCCGTTCAGGCGCAGGTCGGTGAGCTTGAAGCTGCCCGCGCCTGCTGCAGGCCGGGGCGGCGCGGGCAGGGTTTGCGGCGCGACGGCGCCGGTGGCCTGCGCCACGGGGCGGTCGCAGCTGCCGCACGGGTCCTTGGTGGGCAACAACGTGGTGGCTTCCTGCGCATGGGCGCGGGGCATGGCGACCCACAGCGTGGCGCCGACGAGTGCCATGGCGGCGAGAGCGACCGGCGTGGGCCGTGGACGAAGGCGGATCGCAGGGGCCATGGCAGTGCTTCTTTGCAGGAGGGAGCGTGGCGAAGACATGGTCAGCTTCCCACCGTGAGGCGCCAGTTGCCGATCAGGTTGAACGGCGCCCAGAAGAAGGGGTGGGACATCTTGGGGTCCTTCAGCACGGCCAGTTGCCCGGCCTGCATCGCCTTCTGGATGTCGCGGCCCTTGGCGAGCTCGCCGTAGAGCGTGCCCATGAGCACGGCGGTGGCGTCGTCCGACACGGGCCACAGCGAGGCGATGAGGCTGGAGCTGCCGGCCGAGAGGAACGAGCGCGTGAAACCCAGCACCTCGTCGCCCTGCGCGATGCGCCCCAGGCCCGACTCGCAGGCCGACAGCGTGACCAGCGCAGTGCCGTCCATCGGCAGCGCGAGGATCTCGTGCGCCTCGAGAAAGTTCTGCTTGCCGCCTTCGTTGGCCAGCAGGATTCGCGAGTACAGCGGATCGACCTCGTCGGCCTCGGCGTGCGCCGCCACGTGCATCAGCGGCGAGCGCGAGGCCACATCGCGGAACTGCGTCTTGGTGGCGGCGGCGCCCATGTACACCGTGTTGCGCGGGAACAGCTGCGCGAGCTGCTTCACTTCGGTCTCGGCGCCGGGCAGGTCGTACTTGTCCTCGATGCGCGGATTGCCGAAGGCCGTGAGCGACGCGTTCACGCGCGGCGTGCGCTGCGCCAGCTGCACCGCGATGCTGATCGACGGCGCCACCGACACCGGGTGCGTCTCGATGAGGTAGCGCCCGTCCAGGCGCAGCGCCTGGAACGGCAGGTAGTGCAGCGGCCCGTGCGGCACCACCACCACGCGCTGGCCCGGCGCCAGGCCCAGCGGGCCGAGCAGCGCGGCGCCGAGCTTGTCGGCGTTGGTGATGGCCGCGCGGCGGCCGCGCACGATCGAGTTGCGGAAGGTCTCGACGAGTTCAGTGAGCTCCTCGCGCTTCACCGCGATGCGCTTTTCGACAATGCTGTCCGGCCCCACGACCCAGACCATCAGGCGGTCGGGCAGCGCGTGGTACTGCACCACGCGCTCGTCGGCCGCCAGCGTGCGCTGCAGCGCGGCCACGCCGACCGTGCCGGCCGACGATTCGCTGAGCTTGGCGCGCCCGCGCACCGCGTCGAGCAGCGCACGCGAGCGGCTGTGCTCGCTCACCTCGAAGGCGCGCTGCGGATCGCCCGCTTCGCTGTACACCGCCACGCCGCGTTCGAACACCGACTGCAGGTCGGAGAACAGGCCCATCTTCACTTCTTCGCTGCGAAAGCGCGCGCGCACCTGGTCGACGTCGGCGAGCGCACGGCCCGCGGCCTCGGCGGCGGCCTGCTTCTGGCCCAGCGCGAGTTCGCTGCGCGCCACGCCGTCCCAGGCCCAGAGCCGGTAGTAGGCGGTGTCGGTGCCGACCTGGCGCGTGGTGAGCGCGCGGTACTTGTCGCGTGCCTCGGCCGGCTTGTTCTCGGCCAGCAGCAGGCGGGCGCGCGTGCGTTCGAGCTGCGCGGCCAGCGGCGCTTCGCGCGGCTCGGCCATGTCGCCGAGCACCTGGCGTGCGCGTGCCGCGTCACCCGATTCGATGAGCGCGTTGACCAGCGAGGCCTGCACCAGCGGCGCATAGCGCGGCGAGCTGTTGGCCAGTGCCTCGTCGTAGCTGAGCACCGCACCGGCGAAATCGCCGCGCCGCGTGCGCACGTCGCCGATCACCTTCTGCACCGGGCCGACCACCAGCTTGGGGTCGCGCGCGGTGTGGCGCAGCGCTTCGCGCGCGAACTCCTCGGCCTTCTCGAGCTGACCCGAGTAGCTGTAGACGATCGCCAGGTCGCGGTTGGCCACGGCGCGCAGGTTCGGGTCGCTGGTGGCGTTGGCCAGGTGCAGCGCCTTGCTCGCGGCGCGCACGCTCTGGCGGAACTCGCCCGCCTCGGCCAATGCGACCGCCTGGCTGCAGTATTGATAGCCCGAGAGCTTGACCGCGTCCTGCCCGTAGAGCACCGCGCCTTCGCTGGTCAGGGCCAGCAGCGTGTCGGTGTCGGCCAGCCGCGCCTGCGCCATCCGGTCGGCCGCGGCTTCGGCATTCGGGCCGCCCGCCGAAGCAGCGGGAGTTGCAGGTGGTGGCGCGGGACGTTGTGCCTGCGCCGAAGGGCCGCCGGGACCCAGAAGCAGCACACCCACCAGGCCGACCGCACCGGCAAGACCGGCACGGCGACGCGCCGGATGCGCACATCCCCATCTCGAAAACCACGCCATTGAACCCCCTCGACCCATGCACTCGCTGCCGCGAACGCTCGACGCCGCGGGAGTGCGCGCCGTTCAGGCCTCGTGGGAAAGTCTAGGAGCGGGTGTTCACCTCGCCTATTCGCAATACGGTCTAGCGCAAATGGCGTAGAGCCGGTTCACGCTAGGCGGGCACGCTGTCGATGTTGAGCCGGTCCCAGTGCCGGTGCTTCGCGATCGCTGCAATGAAGTCGTGCGCAATCTGCGTCGCCGCCGTGGCGTCGCCCAGGTTCGTGACAGGCGTTTCGGCCACCACCACGCCAGCTGGCGCCTCGCCCTCGGGCGTGACGCCCAGCGTGGCCAGCAGTTGCACGCCCTCGCCCACCGCGCAGATCGCCTTGCAGTGCTTGTAGGCCTCGAGAACGAAGTGCACGGCATCGCCCTGCGCCGCAAGCGCAGCGGCGCCCTCGGCGCCTGCAGGCACGAGCACGGCGTCGAACAACACCGAGGCGGTGTTGGTGAAGGTCATGTCGACGTCGATCTGGCGTTTCGACGCGCTGGCCACGGTGCCGAGCTTCGGGCCCACCACCTTGCACAGCACGCCCACCTGCTCCAGCGCGTCGCGGATCGGCTTGAGCGAGGCCGAGTCGACGCCGTCGGCCACGAGGATCGCGACCTTGCGCGTGCGCACCACACCGTCGGCGCTGCCGTCGCTCATGCGCAGCGCGGGCGATTCGTCGATGGGCAGTTCGATGCGGTGTTCGCGAAAGCCCGAGTACCCTGCGGCCGCTTTCGCGTCGGGCTCGCCGATGCCCAGCGGCTCGGCCACGCGGCGCGCGAGCTTTTCATCCACGTGCGCGAGGTTGTCGACCATGCGCTGGCGGATCGCGGGCACTTCGAGCTTCGACAGCTCGAAGCGAAAGGCCGCGACGATGTGCTCCTTCTCGGCCATGCTCTGGCTGTTGAAGAACAGGCGCGCCTGCGTGAAGTGGTCGTCGAACGACGGGCTGCGGCGCCGCACCTTCGGCGACTCGATCTCTTCGGGGAAGGACTGGAAGCCGTGGCTGCCGCCGTCCACGCGGAACTCGGTGCCGCTGCCCAGCGTGTTGGGTTCGTAGGCGACCTGGCCGCGCGCGATGGTCTGGCGGTGCATGCCGTCGCGCTGCATGTTGTGGAACGGGCACACGGCCTTGTTGATCGGCAGCTCGTGAAAGTTGGCGCCGCCCAGGCGCGAGATCTGCGTGTCGGTGTAGCTGAACAGGCGCCCCTGCAGCAGCGGGTCGTTGCTGAAGTCGATGCCGGGCACGACGTGGCCCGGGTGGAAGGCCACCTGCTCGGTCTCGGCGAAGAAGTTGTCGGGGTTGCGGTTGAGCACCAGCTTGCCGATGCGTTGCACGGGCACCATCTCTTCGGGGATCAGCTTGGTGGGGTCGAGCAGGTCGAAGCCCAGCGACTCGGCCTTGTCGGGCGCGATGAGCTGCACGCCGAGTTCCCACTCGGGAAAGTGGCCCTGCTCGATGGCTTCCCAGAGGTCGCGGCGGTGGAAGTCGGGGTCCTTGCCGGCGATCTTCTGTGCCTCGTCCCACACGAGGCCGTGCACGCCGAGCTTGGGCTTCCAGTGGAACTTCACGAAGTGGCTCTCGCCGCGCGCGTTGACGAAGCGGAAGGTGTGGACGCCGAAGCCTTCCATCATGCGCAGGCTGCGCGGAATGGCGCGGTCGCTCATGGCCCACATCAGCATGTGGGTGCTCTCGGGCATGAGCGAGGCGAAGTCCCAGAAGGTGTCGTGCGCGCTCGCGGCCTGCGGCATCTCGTGGTGCGGCTCGGGCTTGACGGCGTGGATGAGGTCGGGGAACTTCATCGCGTCCTGGATGAAGAACACGGGGATGTTGTTGCCCACGAGGTCGTAGTTGCCCTCGCGCGTGTAGAACTTGACGGCGAAGCCGCGCACGTCGCGCACGGTGTCGGCCGAGCCGCGCGAGCCGGCCACGGTCGAAAAGCGCACGAACACGGGCGTCTTCGCATCGGGGTCCTGCAGGAAATCGGCGCAGGTGTACTGCGACATCGACTGGTAGACCTGGAAGTAGCCATGCGCTGCCGAGCCGCGCGCGTGCACGGCGCGCTCGGGAATGCGCTCGTGGTCGAAGTGCGTGATCTTCTCGCGCAGGATGAAGTCTTCGAGCAGCGTCGGCCCGCGCACGCCCGCCTTGAGCGAGTTGTGGTTGTCGGGAACCTGCAGGCCCTGGTTGGTCGTCAGGTGCGTGGGGTGCTCGGTGGTGAAACCCTCGAGCTGCAGCTGCTTGGCGTTGGCGCCGTCACCGGTCTTGGCGGTGCTGGCGCGGCGGCCTGCGGCGGCCTTGTTCTGGGGGGACATCGGGGTTCTGGGCATCGATGCGGGTCGGCTCAGCCGGCCTCGTTGCTGTTGCCGCTGCCGATGAAGATGTCGAGCACGTTCACCACGGCGATCAGGCCGATGCAGGCGGTCACGGCAGCCACCGCCCAGATCAGGATGTCGTCGCCCCAGGTGCCCATGAGCGAATCGAACAGTGCCGAGATTTCCATGATGTTTTTCCCTCCGAGAGAAGCGGGGCCGCAAGCCGGCAAATCCGCAAAGAGGAAGCTTAGGTGGGGCCCGGTGCGCGGGCCGTAGTGGCCGCCCCTCCCCGTCTGTGGGAGAAGGTGGGCGTCACCGGTAGGAGGGCGCCGACAGGCGCGAGCCTCAGACGGTCGGGTCGAGCACGCGCTCGCTGGGCCGCGCGAAGTAGAACCACTCGGCGCCCGGCAGCGCCATCGCGTTCGGGAACACGATGAAGCCGTCGTCGGGCGCGCTGACCAGCGTGCCGTCGTGCCGCATGCCCACGGGTTCGCCGCGCTGCACGGGGTCGAAGGTGGCCCAGTCGCGCACGAAGCTGTCGTCCTCGTGCAGGCGGTCGGTCACGCTGGCCAGGCGCAGCAGCTGGGGCGGCTGCGGGGGCGCGGCCGACAGGCCCGGCGGCAGCGCCGCCATGCCCAGCAGCGCGAGCGTGCGGCGGATGGCCGCCCACGCCACCTGCGGCGCCTGCGGGTCCTGGTGCTGACCGCATTCGAGGGTGACGCCATAGCCGCCGCAGCTGCGGATGTACTCGTTGGTGCCGCGGCCGAAGTCGATGGCGGCCTCGTCGACCGCCGCGCCGCGCTGCGCGAGGCCGGCGGCGTAGATGTCGAGCCAGCCCTCGACGACGATGGGCGTGCCGATGTGCAGCGCGAGCCGGCCTTCTTCCTGCGCGCGCGCAAAGGGTTCGAGGCTGCCGCTGTTGTCGCGCGGTCCGATCATGGCGAAGGCCTCGCCCTCGCTCTGGAAGGAATGCAGGTCGAGCAGCACGTCGTGGCGCGCGATGACGGGGGCCAGCCGGTTGGTGATGCGGGCCTCGTAGTCGGCCGGCGTCTCGCTCGGCCGGAACAGGCGGTTGAGGTTGCGCTGGCCCTCGCGCTGCAGGCGCCGCCGTGCGAGCGGGTTGGCCACGGGCACGAGCGTGAGTTCGCCGCGCAGCAGGCGCAAGTCGCCGGCATCGAGCTCGGCCAGCACGCGCGCGATGCCCTCGGTGCCGCAGGTCTCGTCGCCATGCACCCCGCCGATCACGAGCAGGCGCGGGCCGGGGTTCAGCGACGCGAATGCGTGAAGGCGCAGGCTGTCGGTGGCGGTCGCGGCGTCGTCGAAAAGCGGGGTGGACATGCGGGCGATTATGCGGAGGCGACTGTGACCACGCAAAAGACAAGACCCTGTGGCTTGGCGGACGCGCAGCGCGAACCTACAGCCGCGCCCTGGCCTGTCCTACCGCCCCGTGGCGGGGCGCCGCGCAAGCTGGCGCCAGACCCGAACTTTGAAGGAGCACACGATGGCCCAGCAGCCGCGCAAGGACAAGAAGGACACCACCCGCGTCGCACAGGACGGCGAATCGGCGCCGCGCCTGCCGCACGAGCGCGACCAGTCATCGGACAGCCAGGTGATGCAGGACGGCCAGCCGCCCGAGAAGGGCCGGCGCGGCTACGAGGACGTGGAACGCGGCGTCGTCGACACCGACCGCGGGCTCACGCCCGAGCGCACGCCCGACGGCAAGGTCAGGCCTTGACGGTGGCCAGCTGCTGGCGCATGTCGCCGATCACCGCGCCGTAGTCCTTGGCGTTGAAGATCGCGCTGCCCGCCACGAAGGTGTCGGCGCCGGCCGAGGCCACGCGGGCGATGTTGTCGGCCTTGATGCCGCCGTCCACTTCGAGGCGGATGTCGCGCCCGCTCTGCTCGATGCGCTTGCGCGCCTGCTCGATCTTGCGCAGCGCCGAGTCGATGAAGCTCTGGCCGCCGAAGCCGGGGTTGACGCTCATGATGAGGATCAGGTCGATGTCGTCGATGGCCCAGTCCAGCGCCTCGAGGCCGGCGCCCGGGTTGAACACCAGGCCGGGCTTGCAGCCGGCGGCCTTGATGGCCTGGATGCTGCGGTGCACATGGGTCGATGCGTCGGGGTGGAAGCTGATGTAGTCAGCGCCCGCTTGCGCAAAAGACGCGGCCAGCGCGTCGACCGGCTGGATCATCAGGTGCACGTCGATGGGCACGGGCGTGCCGTCGGCGGTCTTGGCGTAGGGCTTGAGGGCCTGGCAGATCATGGGGCCGAAGGTCAGGTTCGGCACGTAATGGTTGTCCATCACGTCGAAGTGGATCCAGTCGGCGCCGGCCGCGATCACGTCGGTCAGTTCCTGGCCGAGGTGCGCGAAGTCGGCGGAAAGAATGGAGGGCGCAATGCGGAACGGGGTGCTGCTCATAACCCCGGATTCTCGCAGCCGACGGAAGTCCGAGGAAAGGCCTCCGTTACCATGCGCCCCATGTCACACAGCCCCTTCAGCGTACAGGTCGAACCGCGTTACCTGGCCGACCAGTCCTCGCCCAAGGACAACGTCTACACCTTCTCCTACACGATCACCGTCACCAATGTGGGCACGGTGGGCGCGCAATTGATCGCGCGCCACTGGCTCATCAACGACGCCTCGGGCCATCCGCAGGAGGTCAAGGGCCTCGGCGTGATCGGCCAGCAGCCGCTGCTGGCGCCCGGCGAGTCGTTCCGCTACACCAGCGGCTGCCGCCTGCAGGCGCCCAGCGGCACGATGCACGGCAGCTTCTTCGTGGTGACCGAAGAAGGCGAGCGTTTCGACGTGCCGGTGCCCATGTTCGTGCTCGAAGCGGATATCGGCGGCGCCCCCGTCTCGCGCGTGCTGCACTGAGCGCGCCGCGCTCGTTCTTTTTCTTTTCTCCCCGCTCCCCATGGCTGCCGCATCGCGCGATCTGCAGGGGCTGCTTGCCGGCCTCGACCCCACGGCCGATGTGGCGCAGCGCCACATCTGGCTCATCAACCTCTTCGACTGGCTGCGCGGCGACCGCGCCTCGCCGCAGGCCGCCATCGGCCGCGTGCAGCTGCTGCTCGACGCCGTCGAGGCACGGCCCGAGCTGTGCGAGCGGCTGCGCGCCTGGTGGCGCGCGTTCACGCAGTCGGTCGACCTCACGGCGCTGCTGGCCGACTACGGCTTCGCGCCGCGCACCGCCTTCCTGAGCGAGTTCGGCGAGCGCATGCGCCGCAAGATCCTGCCGGGCACGCCCGAGACCACCGACGCCTCGGACCTGTTCCGGCTGGTGCTGCCCGGCGTGTTCGACGCCGGCTGGATCGCGCTGCTCGACGACACCCAGCTCGCGCGCATCGGCGCGCTGCTGGCCGACGCCGCGCCCATGCCCGACGGCTCCGCGCGCTGGCGCCACACGGTGATGGACGCCGTCACCTACTGCTGCAGCCAGGTGGTGGCCACGGGCTTTTCGCCCGAGCTGCGGCTGCGCATCAGCCCCGAAGCGGGCGAGGCGCGCCCTTTCCACGCCCTCATGGCCGACCTGGACGCGCTGCGCGAGCAGATGTTCGCCCTGCCGCGCGACGAAGAATCCCTGCAGGCCGCCTTCGTGGCCTTCCGCGACCGGCTCGATGCCTGCCGCTCCAGCGCCTCGTCGGTCTACACGCACCTGGAAGACAACGGCATCTCGGTCGGCCTGGTGTTCCGGCTGCGCCAGCTGCGCGAGCGCGTGCTGCGCATCCGCGAGCTGCTCGACTGCCTGATGTCGCCCGTGCCGGGGCCGAGCATGGCGCGGCTGGTCGGCAAGCTGGTGCTGGCGGGCGGCGAGCGCAACAGCATCCGCGCGCTGATCGCCTCCAACTCGTCGATGCTCGCGGCCAAGGTGACCGAGCGCAGCGCCGAGACGGGCGAGCACTACATCACCCGCGACCGCCGCAGCTACCTGCAGATGGTGAAGAAGGCTGCCGGCGGCGGCGCCTTCACGGCGCTGACGGTGCTGGCCAAGTTCGGCATCTACGCGCTGGCCCTGTCGGCCTTCTGGAGCGGGCTGACCGCGGGCCTCATGTATGCGGCCAGCTTCGTGGCGATCCAGCTGCTGCACCTCACGCTGGCCACCAAGCAGCCGGCCATGACCGCGCCCGCCATGGCGGCGCGGCTGCGCGACATCAAGTCGGACGACGCCGTGGACCAGTTCGTCGACGAGGTGGCCAACCTCGTGCGCTCGCAGGTGGCGGCCGTGCTGGGCAACGTGCTCCTGGTGGTGCCGGCGGTGGGACTGCTGGTGTGGGGCTGGCAGGCCGCGCTGGGCCGGCCGCTGCTGGACGCGGCGCATGCGGCCTCCACGCTGCATTCGCTGTCGCTGCTGGGACCGACCGTGCTTTTCGCGGCAATCACCGGCATCCTGCTGTTTTCGTCCAGCATCATCGCCGGATGGACAGAAAACGCCTTTGTCCTGCATCGCCTGGACTCCGCCATGCGTTACAACCCTCGCATCGGCGCCTTTCTCGGTGCCGCCCGGGCCCGTCGCTGGGCCGCCTTCATGCGCACACACATCTCAGGCTTCGCCTCCAACATCTCGCTGGGACTCATGCTCGGACTGCTGCCCGCGTTCGCGGGCTTCTTCGGGCTCGGGCTGGATGTGCGCCATGTCACGCTGTCGGCCGGCCAGATCGCGGCCGCGGCGGCATCCATCGGCCTGCCGGCACTGCACCAGCCGGCCCTGTGGTGGGCGGTTGCGGCGATCCCGGTGATCGGCGCGCTCAATGTGAGCGTGAGTTTCTACTTCGCTTTCCGGCTGGCGCTGCGCGCGCACAGCGTGAGCCTCGGTGACCGCGCCCGCATCCGCAGCGCGATCTGGGCCCGCTGGCGCAGCCGGCCGGTGAGCTTCTTCCTGCCTACATGAACCTGACCGCACTCCTCGCCGAACTCCAGGGCTTCTGGGCCGAATGGGCGCGCCCCTCGGCCGGCCTGCCCACCGTGCTCTGGGCCCTGCTGGTGGCCGCCGCCGCGGCCTCCGGCCACCTGGTGCAGCGCTACCTGGGAATGCCGAAGGTCATCGGCTATTCGGTGGTGGGCGCGGTGGTGGGCTTTGCCGGTTTCGAGGGCGCGATCTGGCCGCTGCGCGGCATTAGCCTGTTCCTGCTGGAGCTGGGCGCGGCCGTGGTGCTGTTCGAGGCGGGCGGGCGGCTGCCGCTGCGCTGGTTCCGCCACAACCCGATGGTGCTGGTGCAGAGCCTGCTGGAGGCGGGGCTGACCTACTTCGGCGTGTACTGGATATTGATTCTTCTGGGCCTGCCCGAGCCGGTGGCCAACCCCATCGCGTTGATGGCGATCGTCGCCTCGCCCGCCGTGCTCAGCCGCGTGATCATGGACACCCGCGCCGCCGGCCCGGTGACCGAGCGCGCCATGACGCTGGCCACGCTCAACACCTTCTACGCCCTCACGCTGGGCTACGCGCAGGCCGGCCTGATCGAGCGCGCGCCGCAGTCGCTGATGCTCAAGCTCTACCCGGTGGCGGTGGTGCTGGGCATGTCGTTCGTGGTCGGCGCGATCATGGCGCTGGCGCTGCGCTCGGCGCTGCGCGTGATGAGCCCGAACAGCGAGAACACCTCGATCCTGCTGCTGGCGATCATCGCGGCGGGCGCGGCGCTCACGGCCCACATCGGCGGCTCGGCGCCGCTGGCGGCGCTGATCGGCGGCGTGCTGCTCAAGACGCTCAACCCCAAGCCCTGGGCCTGGCAGCGCCAGCTCGGCACCGCCTCGTCGCTGCTGACCATGCTGATGTTCGTGCTGGTGTCGATGGTGGCGGCCCAGGCCGACTGGACCCTGCCCGTGGCCAGCGTGGTGCTGGCCGTGATCGGCGTGCGCCTGGTCACCAAGATCTCGGGCGTGGCCATTGCCAACCCGGGCAGCGGCGCCAGCTGGAAGCAGGCGTTCTGGGTCGGCTGCGCGATGACGCCGCTGTCGTCCATCGCCCTGCTGATCGCCTCCAATTTCGCCTCGGCCTCGCCGCTCCTGGGCACCATGATCACGCAGGTCGCCCTGCCCTCGATCCTGCTGATGGAAGTGATGGGCGCCGTGCTCGCCACCGTGGCGATCCACGCCGTGGGCGAGAGTTCGGTCCCCTGGACGCCACAGGCCTTCAGCACCACGGAAGACACGCAGCGATGAGCAGCAACAGCAACCCCACCTCCGTCCTCCCGATCGACCCGGACAGCGACGACGTCCGCTCTGCGCCGCTGCCCGCCGATCCGGCGAGCCGCGCCGTCAAGCTCGAGCCCTTCAACAAGTCCGAAGCGCTGTCGCTGGGCGTGGAGCTCGAGCTGCAGCTCGTGAACACGCACGACTACGACCTCGCGCCGTACGCCGAGGACATGCTGCGCCTGATGGCGCAGACGCCGCTGCCCGGCAGCGTGGTGCCCGAGATGACCTCGAGCATGATCGAGATCTCGACCGACATCTGCCACTCGGCGCAGGACGTGATCACGCAGCTGTCGCCGATCCGCGAGGCGCTGATCAAGAACGCCGACAAGCTCAACATCGCCGTGGTCGGCGGCGGCACGCATGCGTTCCAGCAATGGCACGAGCGGCGCATCTACGACAAGCCGCGCTTTCGCGAGCTGTCAGAGCTGTACGGCTACCTGAGCAAGCAGTTCACCATCTTCGGCCAGCACGTGCACATCGGCTGCCCCGATGCCGACTCGGCGCTGCTCATGCTGCACCGCATGTCGCGCTACATCCCGCACTTCATTGCGCTGTCGGCCTCGTCGCCTTTCGTGCAGGGGCAGGACACGCAGTTCGACTCGGCGCGGCTCAATTCCGTGTTCGCGTTCCCGCTCTCGGGCCGTGCGCCCTTCACCACGAGCTGGAAGGAATTCGAGGCCTACTTCGAGCGCATGACCCGCACCGGCGTCGTGCGCAGCATGAAGGACTTTTATTGGGACATCCGCCCCAAGCCCGAGTTCGGCACCATCGAGATCCGCGTGTTCGACACGCCGCTCACCATCGAGCGCGCCGCCGCGCTCGCGGGCTACGTGCAGTCGCTGGCCGCGTGGTTCCTGCAGGAGCAGCCTTTCGAGCCGAGCGAGGACGACTACCTCGTCTACACCTACAACCGCTTCCAGGCCTGCCGCTTCGGCCTGGACGCCGTGTACGTCGACCCGGCCAGCGGCCAGCACATGCCGCTGCGCGACCACATCCTGATGACCATGACCCAGCTCGAATGGCACAGCGAGGCGCTCAACGCCACGCAGGCGCTGGGCGAGCTGCGCACCAGCGTCGAGGCCAACCGCAACGACGCGCGCTGGCTGCGCGAGAAGCAGGGCAAGGAACGGCTGCTGGCCGAGGTCGTGCGCCAGGCCTCGCTGCGCTTTCGCGGCGCAGCCTGAGTTCGCGGGTCAGGCCGCCACGGCCTCCTGCGAGAACTGCCGGCGGTACACCGTCGGCGACACCTTGAACGCCGTGGCGAAGTGCTTGCGCAGCAGCACCGCCGAGCCGAAACCCGCATCGGCCGCCACGCGCTCCACCGAGCGGTCGGTCGTTTCGAGCAGCCGCTGCGCCAGCGCCAGGCGCTGGTTCTGCAGCCACTGGCCGACCGTCGTGCCCGTCGATTCGCGAAAGCGCCGCGTGAAGGTGCGCCGGCTCATGAGCGCGCGGCGGGCCAGGTCGTCGAGTTCGTGCGGCACCTGCAGATGCCGCCCCAGCCATTCGAGCAGCGGCGTGAGCCGGTCGCGCTCGGCCGCGGCCGGCACGGGCTGCTGGATGTACTGCGCCTGCCCGCCCTGCCGGTGCGGCGCGACGACCATGCGCCGCGCGGCGCGGTTCGCGGTGTCGGCGCCGTAGCGCACGCGCAGCAGGTGCAGGCAGCAGTCGATGCCCGCGGCCGTGCCCGCCGAGGTGAGCACGTTGCCGTCGTCCACGTACAGCACCTCGGGCTGCAGCACGACCTGCGGGTACTGCTTGGCGAAGGCTGCGGCCAGGTGCCAGTGCGTGGTCGCGGGCCGGCCGTCGAGCAGGCCGGCCTCGGCCAGAACGAAAGCACCCAGGCACAGCCCGACCACGGTGGCGCCGCGCCGGTGCGCCGCCTGCAGCGCGCGGATGAGCGCGGGCGGCGCGGGCCGGCCGTCGTCGCGCCAGGACGGCACCACCACGATCTGCGCGCGGCGGATCGCCTCCAGGCCGTGCGGCACGACGAGCGTGAAGCCCGCGTTGGTGGCCAGCGGGCCGGGCTCGGGTGCGCAGACCTGCACGCGAAAACGCGGCGCGCCGGTGTCGGTGCGGTCTTCGCCGAACACCATGCAGGGCACGGAGAGGTGGAAGGGGCTGATGCCGTCGAAGGCCACGACAGCGATGGTTTCAACGGCAGAGGAGCGCATGGCCCGATCTTATCGATGAATGGCTTTCGGGCCACTGTCGCAAAACCCGCGGTGCGCGAAGAATCGAGCCATTCCAGACACACACAACCACCGAAGGAGATACCCATGAGCCAATCCGCACCGCGCCGCGCCCTCGTCGTCATCGACGTGCAGAACGAATACTTCGAAGGCGGCGGCCTGCCCATCGAATACCCGCCGGTCGAAAGCTCGCTGCCGAAGATCGCGCAGGCCATGGACGCGGCGCGCGCGGCCGGCGTGCCGGTGGTGGTGGTGCAGCACCACGCGCCGAAGGGCGCGCCGGTCTTCCAAGCCGACAACTTCTACGGCCAGCTGCACCCCGAGATTGCGAAGCGCCCGCGTGACCACCTGGTCACCAAGGCCTTCCCGAGCGTCTTCACCGGCACCGACTTCGCCGACTGGCTCGCGCGCCACGAGATCGACACGCTGAGCGTGACCGGCTACATGACGCAGAACTGCGACGCCTCCACCGTGTTCGAAGCCATGCACCGCGGGCTGAACGTGGAGTTCCTGTCGGACGCGACCGGCGCGCTGCCTTACCAGAACGCGGCCGGCCGCGTGAGCGCCGAGGAAATCCACCGAGTCTTCAGCGTCGTGTTCCACAGCAACTTCGCCGCCGTGGCGACGACCGATGCGTGGATTGCTGCGCTGAAGAGCGGCGCGGCGATCGAGAAGGACAACGTGGTCATGTCCAACCGCCGCGCGCGCGGCGTCTGACCTTCTCGCTCAGGCCAGGTTCAGCGGCTGCAGCACGGGCTGCCAGCGCTGCACCGCGATCTTCTTGAAGCCGCGGCCGTTGGGGTGCAGCTCGTTGGCCCAGTCGGTGGGGCCCAGCGTGCCCCGGCTGTCCACCACGTGCAGGTGCTGCGGGTCGCCCGCGGCGATGTTCTGCAGCATGCCGTGGAAGCCGTCGATGAGGTGGTCGACGCAGGGCTTGAACAGCTCGGGTGCCACGCCCGCGTCGACCAGCGCCGGGCGCAGCCAGCCTTCGCGCCCGAACAGCGCCTTGCCGGTGGGCGGCGCGTAGTCGTAGCTGTGCATGACGATGTGGCAGTCGACGCTGGTGCGGGTGTAGATGAGGCCGATGAGCGCGCGGTACTGCTCGTCCATGTCGACGAGGAACTGGTCGAAGCCGCCCTTGCCGTTGCGAAAGCACTGCGCGGCCTGGGTCTCACCCGTGCAATCGGACTTGAGCAGCGGGCGCAGGTCGTTGAAGCCCGCGAAGTCGTTGCCGCCGCCGCTGATGAACACCGCCGACAGCGTCGGCCCGTACAGGCGCAGCGACTCGCGCACGGCGTTGCGGTACTTGCCTTCGACGTAGTCCTGGGCTTCCGCGCCGTTCATTCCCTTGGCCAGGATCACGTGGCCGCGCGCGCCGACCACGTCGCCCAGGAAGTTCAGCAGGCTGCCGCCCGGGAGCGGATACCAGAACCACGAATCGCCGAAGGCGAGGATGGTCGCGGTGCCGTGCGGGCCCATCTGCATCTTGGTCTCGTCCCAGTAGACAGCCATGGCGAACTCCTCGTGTAGAGGGCGCCATGGTTCTCGCAACCGCCGCGCGGCGCCATCCCCCGTTCGCAGTAGAACCTGCTGCTCAGTCCCGCAGCGACTGCACCAGCAGCACCAGTTCCGCCTGCCGGTGGCAGTCGGTCTTGCGCATCACGTTGCGCAGGTGGCTGCGCGCCGTGTGTTCGGAGCAGTGCTGCGCGGCGGCGAAGTCCTTCACGGTCTTGCCGCTCGTCAGGAGCAGCGCGAGCCGCGCCTCGGTCGGGCTCAGGCCGAGCAGGCTCTCCAGCTGCCGCGGCTCCACGGGCGCCGCCTCGGCCGGATGGGCGAAGACCACGAGCGCCCGATGGCGCTGGCGCAGCACGGCCAGCGGGTGCGAGGGCTTGAGCGGCAGCACCGTGACGCGGACCACGCTGCCGGCCACGGGCAGGTGCAGCACGCCGGCCCGCGCGCCACCGGCCGGGGCGCAGGCCTCGCGCACCCGCTGCTCGAAGGCTGACTGCAGCGCGGACGACGCGAGCCGCAATCGCCCCTGCGCGCTGTCGAACAGGCCGCCGCGGCCCGCGCACGCCGCCGCGCGCGCGTTCAGGTGGTCGATGCGGCAGGCCTCGTCGACCACGGCGATGCCCTGCGGCAGCGCGTCGAGCGCCGACAGCCCGGTGGCCGCATGCTCGCCCAGCTGCATCATGCGGGCGCGCAGTTCGCTGGCGCGCACCAGGTGCGGCGACAGGCGCCGGCAGAAGGCCTCGCTCTCAGGACCGTAGGGCGCTTCGGCCCGGGGGCGGATGAAGCCGAGCACTTCGCGCGTGTCGTCGTCGGCGCGCAACCCCATCGCCAGCGTGTGGCGCAGGCCGAGCGGCGCCAGCCAGTCGACATAGATCGGGCTGCGCGACAGCGTGCGCGCGCCGAAGTAGACGTGGTCGGTCACCGGCGTGCCCAGCGGGGCGTTCACCGGCATCTGCATGCGGATGTCGTCGCGCGCCAGGTGCTGCTCGTACTCGCGCACCTTGTCGGGCGGGCTCTCCAGGTTGGCGAGCCCCGCGCCCACCACCGAGCAGTCGGCGCGGCGCACCGTGAGCGTGTGAAAGCACGCGGCGCCGAGCACCTCGCGCATGGCATCGAGCGCGTCGTACCAGTCGCCGGGACAGGTGATCCCGTCGTACAGCAAGGCAACGATCCGGTCGGTGTCTGCGTCGGCGGACACGCCTCCCTGCACGATGGCTGTCATGGCGGCCTCCTCCTGTTCGGACTTTCGGTGTATCCGCTTGCATGACGGTATTACAAAATGCTTCCAGTGTCAGCCCCCCCTTTCCCGTGGGCGCCGCGGCGGGCGGCCCCGCGCCAGGTCGTTATGCTCTCGCACCCATGGGTGAATTCGACCTGATCACACGCTATTTCAAACGTCCCGCCACGCGCTCGCCGCTGGGCGTGGGCGACGACTGCGCCTTGCTCGCGCCGGCCGCGGGCATGCAGCTCGCCGTGTCCTCCGACATGCTGGTGGAGGGGCGGCACTTTCTCTCGACCGTGGAGCCGGCCCGGCTCGGCCACAAGGCGCTGGCCGTGAACCTCAGCGACCTGGCCGCCTGCGGCGCGAAGCCGCTGGCCTTCACGCTGGCGCTGGCGCTGCCCGGCGTGGACGAGCCCTGGCTCGAAGGTTTTTCGCGCGGCCTGTTCGCGCTGGCCGACGCCCACGGCTGCGAGCTGGTGGGCGGCGACACCACGCGCGGCCCGCTCAACATCTGCATCACCGTGTTCGGCGAAGTGCCGGCCGGCGCCGCGCTGCTGCGCTCGGGCGCGCGCGCGGGCGACGACCTGTGGGTGAGCGGCTCGCTCGGCGATGCGCGGCTGGCGCTCGAGGTGTTCCGCGGCACGCTGAGCCTGCCTGCCGACGCCTTCGCACAGGCCCGCGCGCGCATGGAACAGCCCACGCCGCGCGTGGCACTGGGCCAGGCGCTGCGCGGCATCGCCACGTCGGCGGTGGACGTGAGCGACGGCCTCATCGGCGACCTGGGCCACATCCTCGCGGCCAGCGGCGTGGGCGCCACGCTCGATGCCGATGCCACCACCGCGCTGATCGCGGTCGACACGGCCGGCCTGCCCACCGAGGCGCTGCGCACCTGCGCGCTCTCGGGCGGCGACGACTACGAGCTGGTGTTCACTGCGCCGGCCTCGGCGCGCGATGCGGTGGCGCAGGCCGGGCAGGCGAGCGCCACGCGCGTGACGCGCATCGGCCGCATCGAAGCGGACGCGGGGCTGCGCATCGTCGATGCGGGCGGCGCGCCGGTGTCACAGCGCTTCGGCTCGTTCGACCACTTCGTCTGATCAAGACCCGCGCATCAGCGCGCGCATCTTGTCCTGCGCGGTGTTGATCGCCGCCGACTGCTTGCCCATTTGCTGCGCCATCTTGTTGAGTTCGTCCCCCACGGCCGAGTCGGTCACGGTGAGCGTGCCGCCGGAAACCCGAAGCTTCGACTTGTTCTTCTCCATGAAATCGGCGATGGCCAACGCACTGTCGATCACGGCGTCGACCGGAGGGAACACCTCCTTGAACGTGGTGGCGGGCGTGGTCACGGTCTTCTCGTAGGCCTTGGCATAGACCTGCTTCAGGTCGTCGGGCTGCTTGAGTTGCGCGCGTGCCGCATCGGCCTTGGCCAACTGCTGATCGAGCGCGGTGCGAAGGCCGCCCAGGCCCTCCTTGGCGGCCTTGAGATCGTCCCGGCGTGCCGGCAGATCGACGAACGAGCGCAGCGCGCCCTTGTTCATGACCTGCGTCATCGGCTGGCTCACCGACTTGTTCATGCCTTCGTTGAAATCGGTGATCACCGCGTAGTGCTGCGCGTAGTCGCCGAACGAGGCTTTTTCTTCGGCGGTGGGCGTGGGCACGCGCAAGCCGGGCTTGTCGAGCACGCGGGTCTGCAGGTAGGCGATGAAGGCAGTGCGCTGTTCGGCCTCCTTGTTGCCGCAGGCCACGAGCAGCATCGACAGCATTAAGCCGAGTGCAAGACACAGCCATGCGGAAGAGAAACGGGACCGTGTGGTGGTGGTCATGGGGCACCTGCTTTCGCGCAAAGAAAAAGACCGGCCAGCATACGACCGGCCCGCCCCCACGGCTACTGCAGGCTCTGCTTCAGCGCCTCGATGAACGCCCGCGCCGCCGCCGACAGCGAATGGCCGCGCTTGGTGACGATGGAGATGTCGCGCACCACGCGCGGCGCGCTGAGCACCTTCACCACGAGCACCGGGTTCTTCTCGGCGCGCGCGAAGGCCGACGGCATGATCGACGCGCCCATGCCCGCCGCCGTCATCCACAGCGCGGTGGACAGGAAGGACACCTCGTTCACCACGTCGAGCGTCACGCCGGCCTCCGCTGCCGTGCCGTCGATCAGCGGGCGCACGCCGTAGCCGGGGCGCACGGTGATGACCGGGTGGCGGCCCAGGTCCGACCAGCGCACCACGCGTGCCTTGGCCAGCGGGTGGTCAGTGCGGCACACCACGGCGAGGTGGTCGCGCATGAGGCGCTGCACCTCGACCTCGGGGCCGGGCCGCTCGGGCGTGCCGATGCCGAAGTCGACGTGCTCGCCGAGGATGCGCGACAGGAACTGGTCGGGCGCGCAGTCGTTCACCAGCACGCGAACTTTCGGGTGCTGCTCGCCGAAGGCGCGCAGCGCATCGGGCAATAAAAACCCGGCCAGCGTGGGCGTGATGGCCAGCGTCACGCGACCGCGTTCCAGCGTGGCGAGTTCGCGGAAATCGGCCGAGAGCGAATCGACGTCGCGCAGCACGCGCTCGACGGTGGAAATCATCTGTTCGGCTGCGGCCGTGGGCTTGAGCGCACGCGTGGTGCGGTCGAACAGGCGCGTGCCCAGGCCCTCTTCGAGCTGGCGGATCAGCATGCTCACGGCCGACTGCGTGACGAACAGCCGCGTGGCCGCGGCGCCCAGCTTGCGCAGCTGGTAGACCGCGAGGAACGCACGCAGCTGGCGGATCGTAGGACTGAAGTTCGTATTCATCAGAAAATTTGAAAAATCATTCGGAATTTCTTGATTTACGAATGAATGCTGCCATCGTTCAATCTCCGATCAAAGCACCGAATTCAAGGAGAGGCCCGAATGACAGCACCCATCGCCCGCGGCATGCACGCATTTCGTGGGCGACGCAGGCAACTGCTGTGGGCCGTGGCCGGCGCGCTGGTGGCCGGCACCGCCCTGGCACAGGCCCCGGCGGGCGATTTCCCCACCAAGCCGATCCGCATGGTCGTGACCTTCCCGCCCGGCGGCAGCGCCGATGGCGTGGTGCGCATGCTGGTGCCGCGCCTGAACGAGAAGCTGGGCCAGCAGGTGGTGGTCGACAACCGCCCCGGCGCAGGCGGCAACGTGGGGCTGACGCTGGTGGCCAAGGCGCCGGGCGACGGCTACACGCTGGGCGTGGGCGCGGCGGGCGCGCTGGCGGCCAACGTGAGCCTGTACCCGCAGATGCCCTTCGATCCGCAGAAAGACCTCAAGCCGGTGGGCATGCTGGCGGCCATTCCCTTCGTGCTGGTCGGCCATCCGTCGGTGGCCGCGAAGACGCAGCGCGAACTCGTGGCGCTGGCCAAGGCGAAGCCGGGCACGCTGTCGATCGGCCACGGCGGCAACGGCACGGCCATGCACCTGTCGGCGGCGCTGTTCAACCAGATGGCGGGCACGCGGCTGGTGGAGGTGCCCTACCGCGGCTCGGGCCCGGCGGCGCTCGACGTGCTGGGCGGGCAGATTCCGCTCGCGGTGGTCGACCTGCCCTCGTCGCTGCAACAGATCCGCGCCGGCAAGCTGATCGCCTTTGCCGTGACCAGCCCGCAGCGCCTGCCGATGCTGCCCGAGGTGCCGACGGTGGCCGAGGCCGGCCTGCCGGGCTACGACTCGACCGGCTGGTTCGGCGTGGTCGCGCCGGCCGGCACGCCGGCGCCGGTGGTGGCGCGGCTCAATGCCGAACTCAACGCCGCGCTCGGCGACGAGCAGGTGAAGACCGCCATGCGCGCGCTCGGCGTGGAGCCGGCGCCGGGCTCGGTCGAATCCTTCGACAGCTACATCCGCGCCGAGACGAAGAAGTGGGCCCAGGTGATCCAGGACGCCCACATCAAGCTCGACTGAACGACAAGCCGATAGAGACATGACGAAGACCGCCGACACCTCGATGCAAGCCGACGTGCTGATCGTCGGCGCCGGCCCCGTGGGCCTCACGCTGGCGATGGACCTGGCCTCGCGCGGCGTCTCGGTGATCCTGTGCGAGACGCGCCGCTTCGCCGAGCCGCCGAACGTGAAGTGCAACCACGTGGCCTCGCGCACCATGGAGCAGTTCCGCCGCCTGGGCGTGGCGCAGCAGCTGCGCGATGCCGGGCTGCCGGCCGACCACCCGAACGACGTGGTGCTTCGCACCACGGTGACGGGCACCGAGCTCACGCGCATTCCCATTCCGTGCCGGCGCGACCGCTACACCGAGACCGAGGGCCCCGACGCGTGGTGGCCCACGCCGGAGCCGCCGCACCGCATCAACCAGATCTACCTCGAGCCGATTCTGCTGAAGCACACGGCCGCGCTGCCGGGCGTGACGCTGCTCAACCGCACGCGCTTCGAGCGCTTCACACAAGATGCCGACGGCGTGAGCGCCATCGCCACCGACATGGACAGCGGCGCCACGCGCAGCATCCGCTGCCGCTACATGGTCGGCTGCGACGGCGGCAGCTCGCCGGTGCGCAAGCAGATCGGCGCCAAGCTCGAAGGCACGGCCGTGATCCAGCGCGTGCAGTCGACCTTCATCCGCGCGCCGCAGCTGCGCGCGCTGATTCCGGGCAAGCCCGCGTGGTCGTACTACGCGATGAACCCGCGCCGCTGCGGCACGATGTTCGCCATCGACGGCCACGAGACCTGGCTGGTGCACAACCACCTGAACGCCGAAGAGCCCGAGTTCGATTCGGTCGACCGCGACACCTCGATCCGCGAGATCCTGGGCGTGGGCCCCGACTTCCATTACGACATCATCAGCAAGGAAGACTGGATCGGCCGGCGCCTCGTGGCCACGCGCTTTCGCGACGGCCGCGTGTTCCTCGCGGGCGACGCCGCGCACCTGTGGGTGCCCTACGCGGGCTACGGCATGAACGCCGGCATCGCCGACGCGCTCAACCTCTCGTGGCTGCTGGGCGCCTGCGTGCAGGGCTGGGGCGACGAGGCCATCCTCGACGCCTACGAGGCCGAGCGGCTGCCGATCACCGAGCAGGTGTCGCAGTTCGCGATGGACCATGCGCAGAAGATGATCCGCGCGCGCCGCGCCGTGCCGCCCGACATCGAGGCGCCCGGCCCGGCGGGCGACGCGCAGCGCGCCGAAATCGGCCGCGAGGCCTACGCGCTCAACGTGCAGCAGTTCTGCTGCGGCGGGCTCAACTTCGGCTACTTCTACACCGGCTCGCCGATCATCGTGCCCGACGGCGAGCACCGCGCGCCGCCGTATTCGATGGGCGAGTTCACGCCCTCCACCGTGCCCGGCTGCCGCGCGCCGCATTTCTGGCTGGCCGACGGTCGCTCGCTGTACGACGCCTTCGGCCCGGGCTACACGCTGCTGCGCTTCGACCGCAGCGTGGACGTGCGGCCGCTGGAGCGCGCGGCCGCCGCCTACCGCATGCCGCTCACGGTGCTCGACATCGAGACCGCGAGCCTGCCCAAGGCCTATGCGCACCGCCTCGTGATGTGCCGCGCCGACCAGCACATCGCGTGGCGCGGCGCGCACCTGCCGGCCGATGTGTATGACCTCGTCGCCACCTTGCGCGGCGAAACGCGCCGCGAACGTGGACGCCGGCGCGCGCTGGCCTGGGAAGGTGTACTGGCCTAGCGCCGCGCCACCGCGCGCCACGCCAGCCACGCGGCGATGGCAGGCGCCAGCGCGAAGACCGTGAACAACCAGATCGCGGCCGAGCGCGCACCGTCCACGCCGCCGGGCACCGTGAGCCCCGCCGCATTCGCCACCAGCCCGGCCACGGCCGCGCCGACGGCCATGCCGTACAGCTGCACGGTCGTGATCGACGCGGACGCCAAACCTTCTTCACCGTGCGGCGCGAGCGCCATCACGCGCGTCAGCAGGTGCGGCCAGCCGATGCCTACGCCGAAGCCGACCGCGGCCAGCGCCACGGCCACGAGCGAGGTCTCGACATTGGCGTCAAGCGCACCCGGCGTCGGCAGCAACCACGCGAGCGCCAGCAGACCTGCGGTGCAGACCACCGGCCCGGCGCGCAGCATGCGGTCGGCGCCCGCGCCAGTGCGGCCCGACGAGGTCAGCGAGCCGATGCTCCAGCCGCCCGCCATCGCCGCCGTGAGGTAGCCCGCCGCGAGCGGCGAGTGGCCGTGCAGCAGCTGCAGGAAGTAGGGCACGAATATCTCGGTGGTGGTGCCGATCAGCAGCAGCGCCACGCTCGCATAAATGGCGCCCAGCGGCGTGCCAAGCGCATAGGCACCGGTCGGCAGCAGGCGCACGGCGCCGGCGCGGCGGTCGATGCGGGTGGCGGCGAAGCCGATGGCCAGGCCCAGCGCCACGCCCACGGCCTGCCCTGCGAGGCCGGGCCAGAAGCCGCTGGCGGCGATCACCAGCACCGACAGCGCCAGCAGCGCGATCTGCGGCGCCGGCACGCGCGGCATCTGCGCCGGCCGGTCATGCCGGATGCCGGCCGCGGGCCGCAGCTGCACCGTCACCAGCAGGGCCTGCGCCGCCGCCACCGGCAGCAGCGCCCAGAAGGCCCAGCGCCAGTGGCCGGCCTGCGCGAACAGCCCACCCACGGCCGGCCCGCACAGCGTGGCCACGCCCCACATTCCCGACACCAGCGCCACCGCGCGCGGCCACAGCCGCGGTTCGAACACGCGCTGGATCAGCCCGTAGCTCAGCGCCGCCAGCAACCCGCCGCCCAGGCCCTGCACCGTGCGCCCCGTGAGCAGCCACGGCATGGCCGGCGCCAGCGCGCAGCCCACCGAGCCGGCGGTGAACACGGCCAGCGCCGTGAGGCAGGCGCCGCGCGGCCCGCGCGCGGCCAGCAGCCGCACCGAGAGCGTGGCGCCGAGGATCGAGCCGACCACGAACAGGGTCGTGCTCCAGGCGTACCAGTCGAGCCCGCCGATCTCGCGCACCACCGAGGGCAGCACGGTGGTCACGATGTGGACGTTGACCGCGTGCAGCGCGACGCCGCCGGTCAACGCCAGCGCGCGCCAGCCGTTGCGCCCGCTGAACAGCTCGCGCCACGCGGCGGTGGGCGGCGGCGCGCCAACGGCGGCGGCATCGAGGGAAGAAGAGGAGGACGACATGAGAACGAAGGGGAACGCCAAAGGAGCCTGGATACTAGGCGGCGCCCCTCAATTAAACAAGCTATTGCTTTGATAAATAGAAACTTCGGCGCGCAGCCGTCGCACAGGATGCGCGACACTTCGAAACCGATGCACGCCGTTTCTTCTTCCCCTTCTTCCTCGATGGATTCCTCTTCCGCCACCACCGGCGCCCTGCCCCGTCCCCCGATGCGTCGCCCCACCCTGCGTTTCCTGCTCTCGCACCCCGCGCACTTCATCGCGCTGGGCTTCGGCTCGGGGCTGTCGCCCTTCGCGCCGGGCACCGTGGGCACGCTGTGGGCCTGGGCCGCGTTCGTGGTGATGCAGCTGTGGTTCACGCCCGCGACCATCGGCTGGATCATCCTGGCCGGCCTGCCGATCGGCTGGTGGGCCTGCACGGTCGCTGCGCGCAACATGAACGTGTCCGACCCCGGCGCCATCGTGTGGGACGAGGTGGTCGCCTTCTGGCTCGTGCTCTGGCTGGTGACGCCGGCCGGCCTGTGGGCGCAGGTCGTGGCCTTTGCGCTCTTCCGTTATTTCGACGCCGCCAAGCCCGGCCCGGTGGGCTGGGCCGACGCCGCCTTCAAGCCGCACGACCCCGCGCGGGTGCAGTGGTGGCGCGCGGGCTTCGGCATTCTTCTGGACGACCTGGTGGCGGCCTTCTGCACGCTGCTGGTCATTGCGCTGTGGCGCGCATGGTGACCCCGATGCAACCTTCCGCTTCCCCGGCCTTGGCCGAACAGGACGTCCCCGCGCTCGTCGCGACGCTGGCCGAACGGCTGCAGGCCCGGGGCTGGATGATGGCCACCGCCGAAAGCTGCACCGGCGGCCTGATCGCCGGCGCCTGCACCGACCTGGCGGGCTCCAGCGTGTGGTTCGAGCGCGGCTTCGTCACCTACTCGAACGCCGCCAAGACCGAGATGCTGGGCGTGGACGCCGCGCTCATCGAGGCCCACGGCGCCGTGAGCGAGCCCGTGGCGCGCGCGATGGCCGAGGGCGCCATTGCCCGCGGCGCACCGGCGCGTGCATCCGTCGCTGTGACCGGCGTGGCCGGCCCCGCAGGCGGCTCGCCCGACAAGCCGGTGGGCACCGTGTGGTTCGGCTGGTCGGTCGACGGGCAGGTGCGCACCGAGCGCCGGCGCTTCGACGGCGACCGCGCCACGGTGCGCGCGGCCACGGTGCACTACGCGCTGCAGACGCTGGTCCAGCTGCTGGCGCGCTGACCGCGCGCGGGCGCTTCAGGCCTGCATGAAGTCGCCGACCGGCCGGCGCGGCGCGGGCGGCACCGGCGCCGTCGGAAAGCCCAGGCGGCACATCATCTGCACGGTCGGGCTGCGCGCATGGCGCGACGGCGCGGCGCCGATCAGCATGTCGTGCACCGCCGCGTGGTGCGGCGCCATCTCCGGAAATTCCTCGAGCGGCTGGCTCATCGGCTGCATGCCCAGGCCCAGGTCGGTGGCGCGCAGCTGCTGACGCACGTAGGCGCGGCCCGCGGCGATCTGCTCGCTGCGGCTGTTGCCGCCGGTGCTGATCCAGACGAAGCCCATTGCGGTGTGGGCCTGGTCCTCGAACATCCGCAGCGTCTGCCGAAAGGAGAGACTGTCTTCGGCCGCCGGCACCTCGCGGTCGAAGCGCCCCAGCGCGACCGCCATGCGCAGCGCTGGGTCGTTGAGCGAGAAGCCGTCGCGGTGCGCCAGGATTTCCTGCGGCCCGATGCGCAGCAGGCGCAGGTTCTCGCGCGCGGTGTGGGGCGTGACCAGCTCCACGCGCGCCGCCGCCGCGCACAGCTTGCGCAGCGGCAGCACGCGGGCCATGTCGACCGTGCCGGCCGATTGCACGCCCCCGCCCGCCCCCGAGGCCACGGCCGCGGTGAGCCCCTGCAGCATGTCGGCCGACACCCTGCGCCCGGTGTCGAAGCGCTGCTTGGGCGTGCGCCGGCGCAGCACCTGCGCGAACAGCGGATCGGGCGTGCCGCCGCGCGACAGCGTGAGACGCGCCACCGGCAGGTCGGGCCACTGCTGCGGCGCATCGCCCACCAGTTCGCCCTGCGGCCACAGCTGCACGCGCGCCTGCACGCCCTGCTGGGCCAGCGCCATCACCAGCAGCTCGATGAACGCACCGTGGCCGATCATGAGCTGGCGGCCGAAGGGGTCGGTGGCGGGCTGCACGCGGGCGCGGTCGGCGTGCAGCACGATGGCGTCGGGCTCGCGCAGGTCGACCCGCCACGGCTGGCCGTTGTAGGCCGTGGGCGCGGTGACGGCATAGGCGACGGCGCGCTTGCGCACATCGGGCTCGTCGCCCGGGCCGTTCCAGATCTCGAAGGCGGCGGCCGGCACGTCGGCGTGGAGCCACCAGGTGGCCAGGGCCGTCGCGCCCGCCGCCACCGCGAGGCCGCCGCCCAGCAGGCGCACGAAATTTCTGCGTTCTCTCATGGGCTCGATCGGTTGAAGCATCGGGCGCGTGACACACGGCCTGCCCGTGGCCGATTGCAGCACCGCCCCGCGCGGCGCCATGCGGCCCCCTGTCGTTTCCGACAGGGGTCGGTGGGCCGGCTCAGGGCGTGAGCAGGCCCAGCGCCAGGGCCCGCGCGCAGGTGGCGGTGCGGCCCTGCGTGTCGAGCTTGCGGGCGGCGCCCACGAGGTGGAAGTACACGGTGCGCTCGCTGATGTGCAGGATCTCGGAGATTTCCCAGGTCGACTTGCCCACGGCCACCCAGTGCAGCACCTCGCGCTGGCGTGCACTCAGCACCGGCACCTTGGCGTCGCCCTGCAGCCGGCGCACGGTCGAATGCAGGCAGGAGGCGAAGTAGTTCATCGGCGCCAACGTTGCACGCAGTTCGCGGAGGTCGGCGGTGGCGTCGGTGGTCAGGGTCATGAAGGCCCAGTCGATGCCGGGCGTCCACAGCGGCACGGTCAGCCCCGCCTTCAGCCCGTGCTCGCCCGCGCTGCGCAGCAGGCCGCGGGCACGCTGCCCGATGTCGGCGCGCGTGTGGCTCACCTGCCCGAGCCAGCTCCACGCGGTGGCCGGCATGCCGGCGCGCACATGCTGCACGCGGGCGTCGGCCTGCTCGCCGGCGCTGCTGCGCAGCGACTCGTAGCGGGTGCGGGCCCACGCCGGGGGCAGGTCGTGGAAGAACACCAGCGCGTCCTGCGCGGGGGTGTCGGCACGGGGCGCGGGCACCGGGCGCTTGAGCACGTAGGCGCCGTGGTTGAAGCCCATCGCCCGCATCGCGCGGCGGTTGACCTGCGCGACCTCCTCGAGCGTGCGGGCGGCCATGACGGCCTCGACGAACTGCCAGTCGTTGATCACCTCGGCCATGGATGCGTCCCCTCGGGTTGTGTGCGGCGGGCGCTGCGCTGTGGTTCTGGTTTTTCTGCGCCACCGCCAGGGCGCCGGCCCTGCAAGGACCGGCATCGGGGCGCATGTTAATGCGGGACACCCGGAATCACCCATGCGCTTCCTTGCGCGCCGCATCCCGGCGATGATCCGGGACCACCCATCCCGAGGCCCCATGACCGCAGCCACCCACGCCCCGACCATCGAGCGCTTCTACAGCGCGTTCTCGCAACTCGACGCCGCCACCATGGCCGCCTGCTACGCGCCCGACGCGGTGTTCGACGACGAGGCCTTTTCGCTGCGCGGCCGGCGCGAGATCGGCGGCATGTGGCGCATGCTCTGCGAGGCCACGAAGGCCAAGGGCGCCGACGTGTGGCGCCTGAGCTGGCGCGACGTGCAGGCCGACGCCCGCACGGGCAGCGCGCACTGGGACGCGCACTACCGCTTCAGCGCCACCGGCCGCCTGGTCGACAACAGCATCGACGCGCGCTTCACCTTCACGCCCGACGGCCTGATCGCCACGCACCGCGACAGCTTCCCGTTCTGGACCTGGTCGCGGCAGGCGCTGGGCACGCCGGGCCTGCTGCTGGGCTGGACGCCGATGCTGCGCAACAAGGTGCGCGCCACCGCCGCCGCCAACCTCGCCACTTTTCTTGCACGCCAACCCTCATGACCACTTCTTCCTCGACCGCCCTCACCTTCACGAACAACGAAGCGCAGCACCGCTACGAAGCCGCGCTCGACGGCAAGCTCGCGGCCTATGCCGAGTACAACCTGCTGACCGACGCGATCATGTTCACGCACACCGAGGTGCTGCCCGAGCATGAGGGCAAGGGCGTGGGCTCGGGCATTGCGAGGCACGTGCTCGACGAGGCGCGCGCCGCCGGGCGGCATGTGATTCCGGTGTGCCAGTTCATCGCGGGCTACATCCGCAAGCACCGCGAGTACGCCGACCTCGTGCGCCCGGACATCCAGCGCGCCTTCAAGATCTAGAACCAGGCTCGCCCCCAGGCTGCGCGCACTTCGTGTCGCTTCGCCAACCCCCTACCGGGGGCAACACCTGAGGCCCGGCAAAGCCGGTTCCTCGGTGTTCCACGATCAGGCAGCGGTAGATTTGGGAGCGGGCAGCCACGCGAAGGCGGCGATGCCGATCACCAGCAGCGCCGCAATGACCGCCAGCACGGCGGTCAGCGGATCGCCGCCGTGCGCCGCGGCCACCGAGGCCGCCACGCCCGTGCCCCACTGCATGAACGCGACGCCCAGGAACATCGCCATGGTGAAGACGGCCATCGCGCGGCCCGTGAGCGCGGCCGGGTAGGCCACACGCACGTCGGCGTACTGCCAGACGATGAAGCCCGAGAGCACGCCGATGAGCACCATGCCCGCAATGTCCAGCCAGGCGGAATGCACCACGGCGATGAGCGCGAACAGGCCGGCGTAGAAGAGGCCGCAGGCCACGATCCAGCGGCGGCGCGCGGCGCCGTCGCGGTCGAAACGGCCGAACAGCGGCGAGCCGAACAGCGCGATCACCGACACGGCAAGCGCGACGTTGCCGCTTTGTACCAGCGAGTAGCCGTGGCGCTCCATCATCAGCGGGCCCAGCCACAGCCCGCGCAGCGAGATGAAGGCCGCGTACGTCACCGCGCCCAGCACCATGATGCCCAGCGTGTGCGGCATGGCGAACAGCGCGCCGAACTGGCGCACGGCTTCGGGAATCGATTCTTTCACCTGCGGCACGGCCGACGCGGGCTCGTGCACCCAGCGCCAGATCGCGAGCCAGGCCAATGCGGAAGCCAAGGCGAGCACCAGGAAGCCCGCGCGCCACGAATACGCCTGCACCAGCCACGCGAGCGGCGTGCCGGTGGCCAGCATGCCCAGGCCGCCGATGGCCAGCACCAGGCCCGACACGGTGGCGAAACGCGCCGCCGGAAAGTGCCGCGCGATGAACACGGTGCACACCAGGAAGGCCGGCGCGCAGCCGACGCCGATCAGCGCCTGCCCGGCCACCAGCACGAGATAGTTCGGCGACACGGCCGACAGCAGCGCGCCCGCGATCGCGACGGGAAAGGCCACGAGCACGGTGCGGCGCACGCCGTGCAGGTCGATGCCGATGCCCATGAAGAGCTGCATCGCGCCGAACGCAAAGTGGAAGGCACCCGAGAAGATGCCGAGGGCCTGGGCGGAGAGATGAAAGTCCGACTGCAGCGGGCTCGCCATGATGGCGCCGACGGTGCGAAAGGCCTGGCTGAGCGCAACCCCTGCGCAGAGGGCGAGGACCATGACCCAGGCGGCTCGGGGTGTCAGGGGCTGTGCTGCAGGGCTCATGATTCGTCAGTGTTCTTGTTGTGATTCAGGGCGCGTGCACAGGCCACCGGGTACTTCCCTCCGCGAATGTCCCCCGGGGCTGCGCCCCTCCTCCTTGATTTCGCTGCGGGAAGCACCCAGTGTCCTGCGCACACCGAGCGCGGCCGTGGTGCGGGCCAATCAACGACCGCTGCACATCACGCTCACGCCGATGGGGTGCCTTGCGCAGCGAAATCAAGGAGGAGGCCGAAGGCCGGGGGACATTCGCGGAGCAAGGTACCCCGTCGGCGGGAGCGCGCCCTGAACACCGCGCTCCATGCGAAAGCTGGGAAGAAACCCAGTCACTCACCGTGGCACTTCTTGTACTTCTTGCCGCTGCCGCAAGGGCACGGATCGTTGCGGCCGGGCGTGGCCTCCTTGCGGATCGTCTCGACCTTCGGGCCCAGGCTCTTCCAGAGCTGGCGCAGGTCGTACACCGCCCAGATCGCAGCGCCGAAGTCGTCCAGGCGCTGCTGGCTCACGCTCGGCGGGCCGTTCTCGTCGTACATCGACAGCGTGGGCTTGGCGGTGTCGTCCTCGGTCAGCGCGACGATGTTGTCGAGCGCGTCGTCGAGCATCTGGGCAGCTTCCTTGTCGCGCGGCGCGGCCCAGTCTTCGGGCCAGTTCTCGACCGCATACATGAAGCCCAGCGCCCAGACCTGGGCGAAAGAGGGAATCTCTTCGGCGGCCATCTCGGCCCGTTCTTCCTCGGGCAGCGAAGCGATGGCGCCGCGGGTGTCGAGCACCTCGGGTTGCCAGCTGCGCTCGTCCTCGAGCGATTCGACGGGGGCGTCGAGGCCTTCCTCGATCTCGCGCCAGCGGCGCTTCCAGTTCCAGACGAACTCCATGTGCTGGGCCGGCACGAAGTGGTCGCCCAGCAGCACGGGCCAGTATTCGGTGGGGTCGATGGGGCGGCGCGTGCAGATCAGCGCGGCCATGAAGCCTTCGCAGAACTCCCACTGGGGAATTTCCTCGTCGTGCTCGCGCATGGCGTCGAGCGCGCTGTCGAGGGCGTCGAAATCGTCGGGCCCCAGGGCTTGCGAGGAGGCGGCCAGGGCGGTGTCAGGGGTATCGGGGGTGTCGGGTGTGGTCGTCATGGCAGCAGTCATGGCAGGTTGGGGGCAGCCCTCTATGATGCAGCAGGCTCCAGCCGACATCTGATGACTATGCCCACGATTATTCCGTTTCCCGCACGCTACAGCGCGTTCGCCCTGTGTGTGCTGGGTCTGGTCGCCTGCCTGGCGCTGGTTCTGGCCTCGCCGCACCTGTGGCTCGCGTGGATCGGCGTGGCCGCGTTCGCGGTGCTCACCGGCACCGGCGTGCATGACCTGCGCCAGGCGCGCCACGCCATCCTGCGCAACTACCCGGTCATCGGGCACCTGCGCTTTCTGCTCGAATTCATCCGCCCCGAGATCCGCCAGTACTTCATCGAGAGCGACGCCGAGGCTGCGCCCTTCTCGCGCGCCCAGCGCTCGCTGGTGTACCAGCGCGCCAAGGGCGAGCCCGACAACCGGCCCTTCGGCACGCAGCTGAACGTGTCGGCCGCGGGCTACGAGTGGATCAACCACTCGATGCAGCCCACGAAGCTGGCCGGGCACGATTTCCGCATCGTGATCGGCGGCACGCCGCAGCCGGCCGATGCGAACCTGGCGCAGGTCTGCACGCAGCCTTACAGCGCGAGCGTGTTCAACATCTCGGCGATGAGCTTCGGCGCGCTGTCGGCCAACGCCATCCTCGCGCTCAACCAGGGCGCGCAGATGGGCGGCTTTGCGCACGACACCGGCGAGGGCTCGATCTCGCAGCACCACCGCGTGCACGGCGGCGACCTGATCTGGGAAATCGGCTCGGGCTACTTCGGCTGCCGCAACGACGACGGCACCTTCAATGCCGAGCGCTTCACCGCCAACGCGCGCGACCCGCAGGTGAAGATGATCGAGATCAAGCTCAGCCAGGGCGCCAAGCCGGGCCACGGCGGCGTGCTGCCGGCGGCCAAGGTCACGCCCGAGATCGCGGCAGCGCGCGGCGTGCCGGTGGGCGTGGACTGCGTCTCGCCCTCGTCGCACAGCGCGTTCTCCACGCCGACCGAGATGATGCATTTCGTCGCGAAGCTGCGCGAGCTGTCGGGCGGCAAGCCGACCGGCTTCAAGTTCTGCCTGGGCCACCCGTGGGAATGGTTCGGCATCGTCAAGGCGATGCAGGCCACGGGCATCACGCCCGACTTCATCGTGGTCGACGGTGCCGAAGGCGGCACCGGCGCGGCGCCGGTCGAGTTCAGCGACCACGTGGGCGCGCCGCTGCAGGAGGGCCTGCTGCTGGTGCACAACACGCTGATCGGCGTGAACCTGCGCCACCGCATCAAGATCGGCTGCGCCGCCAAGGTGATCACCGCCTTCGACGTGGCCCGCATGATGGCGCTGGGCGCCGACTGGTGCAACGCGGCGCGCGGTTTCATGATGGCGCTGGGCTGCATCCAGGCGCAGAGCTGCCACACCGGCCACTGCCCCACCGGCGTGACCACCCAAGACCCGGTGCGCCAGCAGGCGCTGGTGGTGCCGACCAAGGCCGACCGCGTGCGCAACTTCCACCGCAGCACGCTGCATGCGCTGCAGGAGCTGGTGCAGGCCGCGGGCCTCGATCACCCGCAGCAGATCACCGCGCACCACATCGTGCGCCGCATCTCCGACACCGAGGTGCGCCTGTTGAGCAACCTGGTGATGCAGGTGCAGCCCGGCGCGCTGCTCGGGCCGCTGGACAACCAGCACACCGTTTTCCGCACCTACTGGCCGCTGGCCAGTGCACAGAGTTTCCAGCCCGTGACGCAGGGCCCGCACGGGCTGCTGGCGCCGGGCTTCGCCATGGCCGCATGAATCCACTGAGACGAGGAGGCGCCGCGACGCGCCTGTACAGCCAACGGGGCGCCGCATCGGCGCCCGCGCCGCTCGACGACGCCCCGGGCTCGGCGCCCGGCGACTACGCCGAGTTCCTGCGCGTCACGCTGCCCAGGCAGGCCAAGAACGTGGCCAGCCACCGCTTCGGCAGCGAACGCGTCTGGCTCAAGAAGGCCGGCCCGCGCCACGGCAAATGGGGCTACCGCGTGATGGCGCTGGCCGCGCGGCTGGCCGGCCTCGACGTGATCAAGCCCGTGCCCAACCCGGGTGGCGAAGCCGCCATCGCCACCGAGGCACGGCGCCTCAAGCAACTGGCCGCCGCAGGTTTGCGCGTGCCGATCGTGCTGGCGCAGCAGGCCGACGGCCTGCTGATTTCCGACCTCGGCGAAAGCGGCCGTGCCACCGTGGTGCTGCAGGAGCGCATCGACCAGGCCGCCGCCGCCGGCCCGGCCGCCCTGCTCGCCGTGTGGCGCGAGGGCCTGGCCGCCATCGCCGCCGTGCACCTGTGCGGCCAGCACCTGAGCCAGGCCTTCGACCGCAACCTCGTGCAGTGCCCCGACGGTGTGATCGGCTACATCGATTTCGAGGACGACCCCTCCGAGGTCATGACCCTGGCCGAATGCCAGGCCCGCGACTGGCTGAGCTACCTGCACTCCACGGCCATGATGCTCGAGGCCGCCGCGCCGCAGGCGGCGGGGCAGCACTGGCACGCGGCACTGAGCAGCGTGAACGAGGAAGTACGCGAGCGCATCGCGAACGCGGCGCGGCGCATGAAGTGGGCGCAGAAGCTGCCGGCCAGCCGGCGCTGGGGGCGGGACACGCAGCGCGTGCGGGCCGTCGCGCGCCTGCTGGGGCAGTGGTACGAGCTGAACAAGGCCTGAGACGGACCGGCGTGGCCTAGGCCAGCGCCGAGCGCACCGCCACCCCGCGCAGCGCCAGCCGCTTCTTCATCGACAGCACCGCCTTGTCCTTGCTGAACAGCTGCGCCCCGTGCGCCACGGACAGGTCGATGAACACCTGGTCGTCCGGGTCGCTGCATACGCAGGGCGCGCGCGCCGGCACCTCGGTCACCAGCTGCACGCGCGCATCGAAATCCGCGAGCACCACGGGAATCGTCAACTCCCGCTGCGCCATGCGCCGGGCGATCAGCGGGTAGCCCAGCACGCGTTCCAGCTCGCTGCGCATCGCGGGCGTGGCCAGCCAGCGCAGCGCGCCGCGTGCAAGGTCGTCCACCAGCGGCGCCCAGGCCGGGTCTTCGAAGACCAGCAGGTCGAGGGCGATGTTGGTGTCGATGACGACGAGGTCGGGGGCTGGCAAGGTCATGGGTCGCGTGAAAACGGTCGAGCGCCGATGTTGCACCATGCGGGCGCCACGGCCGCCAGCTAGCGCGCCGTCGGCCGCCCCGCAGGCATGGCCAGCACCTTCACGTCGGCGGCGAGCCGGGCGTAGGCGAAGTCGGTGAAGGCCTTGATCCGCGCGACCTCCTTCAGGTCGGGATGCGTCAGCACCCAGACCTGCGTGTCCAGCGCCTCCTGCGGCGGCTCGACCTGCACCAGCTCGTCTTCCGCGTCGGCCAGCATGCACAGGAGCATGCCCAGCCCCAGGCCGCGCTTCACGAGCTGCGTCATGCCGACGAGGCTGTCGACGCGCGCCGCGATCCGCGCCGGCGGCACCTGCTCGCGCAGCCACTTGGCCTGCAGCAGGTGCGACAGGCCTTCGTCGGGCGCGACCCAGTCGTGCGCAGCCAGCGGTGTCGTCGCCGGGTGCTTCGCAAGGTACGCCTTCGAAGCGTACACCGCCGTCTGCAGGCGCCCGGCCCGGCGCCCGACCAGGTGGTCCGGCGGGGCGTTGGTCGGGCGGATCGCCACGTCGGCCTCGCGCTTGGTGAGGCTCAGGAAAAGGTTGTTCATCACCACCTGCAGCTCGATGCCCGGGTGCAGCGCCCGGAAGTCGGCCAGGATCGGCCCGAGCAGCCCGGCCATGAAGGTGTCGGTGCTGGTGATGCGGATGACGCCGGTCAGCCGCAGGTCGAGCCCCATGAGGTGGCGTTGCGCGGCGTCGATCTGCTCGCCCACGCCGTGCAGGCGCTCGCGCAGCGCCTCGCCGGCCAGCGTCATCGCGTAGCCGGCGGGCAGCCGGTCGAACAGGCGCACCGCCATGCGCGCCTCGAGCGCGCCCAGGCGCCGCAGCACGGTGGAGTGGTTCACGCCCAGCTGGCGCGCGGCGCCGGAGAGCGAGCCGGCCTGGCCGACGGCCAGGAACACGCGGAAATCGTCCCAGTCTGTGCCCTGCATTTATGCATACCCCGGATGCGATTTTTTCGAATGGCTTTGCAAACGTGCGGATCCTACAGTCGTCCGCAAGGGGCCGCGATTCGCCCGCCCCGCATCCACACCACACGGAGGTCGATCCACCATGGACGCGTTTTTCATTCCTGCCTCGCTCGTCGCCGGGGGCCTGCTCGCGGTGCAGGCCGGCGCCAACGCCCAGCTCTCCAAGGCCACGGGCAGCCCGTTCACCGCCACGACCTTGCAGCTGTCGGTCGGCACGCTGGCCCTGCTGGCGGTGGCGCTCGCCACGGGCACGCTGACGGCGCTGGCCGGCCTGCCGGGCGTGCCGTGGTGGCATGTGATCGGCGGCACGGCCAGCGCCTTCTACGTGGTCTCGACCATCCTGCTGTTTCCGCGCCTGGGCGCGGTGGTGGCGGTCGGCCTGTTCATCGCGGGGCAGATGCTGGCCTCGTTCGCGCTCGACACCTTCGGCCTGCTCGGCGTGGCACCCAAGGCGCTGACACCGGCCATGGCCGGCGGCACGCTGGCGGTGCTGCTCGGGGCCGGTGCCATCGTCGCCGGGCAGGCCGGCAGCCTGCGCCAGGCGCTGGCGGGCAAGGCCGGCTGGATCGTGCTGGCGCTGCTGGCCGGTGCGGTGCTGCCGGTGCAGGGCGTGGTCAACGGGCTGCTGCGGCAGGACCTGGGCGCGCCCTTCGCGGTGGGCGCGGTGAGCTTCTTCGTGGCGACGCTGGCGATGGCCCTGGCGCTGCTGCTCGTCACGCTGTTCCGGCGTGCGCCTGCCCCTGCGGCGGTCGCACCGCAGGGCTCGGCGCTGCGCGGCATGCCGTGGTGGGGCTGGCTCGGCGGCTTTGCGGGCGCGGCCTATGTGACGACGGTGTTCACGGCGATCCCGGCCATCGGCGCCGCGGCCGCGGTCGGGCTGACGGTGGCGGGGCAGCAGGTGGCGTCGGTGTTCGTCGACCGCTACGGCTGGTTCCGGCTGCCGCAGCGCCCGGTGTCGGGCCTGCGCATGGCGGGCGTGGCCGTGCTGCTGCTCGGCGTGGCCATCATCAAGCTGCTGTGAAGGGAGCGAACGCCATGGCCTGGTTCCTTCTGCTTGCCGCCGGACTGGTGGAGATCGTGATGGCCCTCGCGCTGAAGGCCGCGGCGGGCTGGGAGCGCCCCGGCGCCGGCGCGCTGGGCTTGGGCGCCGCGCTGGCGAGCATCGTGCTGCTCACCGCCGCGATGAAGACGCTGCCGGTCGGGACGGCCTACGCGATCTGGACCGGCATCGGCGCCATCGGCGTCACGCTGATCGGCATCTTCTTTTTCCAGGAAAGCGCGGCGCCGCTGCGGCTGGTGTGCATCGCGCTGATCTTCCTGGGCATTGCAGGGTTGAAGCTGCAGTCCTAGGCGTCTGGCGGCGCCGCCCGGTTCGAGCCCCGCACCATGTCGAAACGGAACAGCCGGCATTCGATGGGGCCGTTCCACATCGGCACGCGGCGCGACTCCTTCAGGCGCATCTGCTTGGGCAGCTTCAGGTCGGGCGTGAGCACCCAGGCGGTCCAGCCCGCGTAGTTTTTCTTCCAGTGGGTGGCGAGCTGCGGAAAGAAGTCGCCGCCGTCGCCGCCTTCACCGTCGCCCGGGGTCTGGGCGGCTTCGCGGGCGCCGAAGCGTGCCACGCCGCCGACCTCGATGCGCTCGCCGTACGGCGGGTTGAGCATGATCACGCCGCCCTCGGCCGGCGGCATGCGCTGCAGGGCGTCGCCGCCGCGGAACTCGATGGCGCCGGCCACGCCCGCGCGTTCGGCGTTGCGCTCGGCGAAGTCGACCATGCGGTGCGACACGTCGGAGCCGAAGACGGCGATGGCGCTCGCATGCTGCGCGTTGGCGGCTTCATTCTTGATGGCGGCCCAGACATGGGCCTGGAACGGCAGCAGCTTCTCGAAGCCGAAGCGCCGCAGCGAGCCCGCCGCGATGCCGCTGGCGATCTGCGCAGCCTCGATGGCGATGGTGCCGCTGCCGCAGCAGGGGTCGTACAGCGGGGCCTTGGCGACCTCGCCGGTCTCGGGGTTCCACCAGCCGCTGGCGGCCAGCATGGCGGCGGCCAGGGTTTCCTTCAGCGGGGCGTCGCCCTTGTCCTGGCGCCAGCCGCGCTTGAACAGCGGCTCGCCCGAGGTGTCGATGTACAGCGTGCAGCTGTCGGTGGTCAGGTGCGCAAAGATGCGGCAGTCGGGCCACTGGGTCTCGATGCTCGGGCGCACGCCGTTGGCCTTGGCGCGGAAGCGGTCGGCCACGGCGTCCTTGATGCGCAGGGTGGCGAAGTTCAGGCTCTGCAGCGGGCTGTGCTGGGCCGTGGTCTCGATCTTGAAGGTCTGCTTGGGCGTGAACCAGATCTCCCAGGCCACGCCGTTGGCGATGGCGTACAGGTCGTTCTCGTTGCGGTACGGCCCATGGGCCAGTTCGACCAGCACGCGCTGCGCGAGCCGGCTGTGCAGGTTGAGCTTGAGGCCGTCGCGCCAGTCGGCGCGCACGCGCACGCCGCCGCGCAGGGTGAGCAGGTCCTGCCCGGCACGGCCGGTCAGGGCATGCACCTCCTGGGCAAGGAATTCCTCGACGCCGGCGGCGCAAGGCAGGAAAAATGAGAGATCGTTCACGGAAAGTCGGCCATCGGGAAGCCCGCTAAGGGCCCCCATTGTCGCCGGGGCTGGGGCCTTCTCTATATAGTCGATTTGCCCATGACGCCCACCCCCGCCTCCGCGGCCCCCCCGGCAGACGCCCGCGACGGCGACCACCGCTTCGCGATCCAGTGCGAAGTGCTGCGCTTGTCGATCCGTCCGCTCGGGCCGGTGCTGCTGGTGCAGTACCTGCTCAACTGCGGCGTGGCGGCGCTCTTCGCCTGGCAGTTCTCGCCGGTGCGCGCGCTGGTGTGGCTGGCGCTGGTCACCGGGGTCACGGTGATGCGCGGCTTCTTTCCTCAGCGCCTGCCCGAGCCCTTCACCCCCGCCACCCTGCGCGCCGCGCAGCGCCAGCACACGCTGCGCACGGCCATCTGGGAGCTGGCGCACGGCCTGGCGGGCGTGCTGCTGTTCAACCCCGAGCGGCCCGACCTGCAGCTGCTGCTGGGCCTGATCCTCATGGGCATGACGCTGTCGTCGGCGTTCTCGGTGTCGTTCTACACGCCGGCCACGCAGCTGGCCATCACGCTGCTGCTGGCGCCGGTGATCGTCACGGGCCTGTGGCTCGGGGCGCCGGTGATGATGGCCGTCGCGGTGATCGGCATCGGCCTGACCGCGATGATGTGGAAGCTGGTGGCCGACCATTCGCGCCAGCTCGAGGAGAACATCGGCCTGCGCCTGAACGAGCGCACGCTGCGCGAACAGGCGCTGGCCGGCCTGCGCGCCTCCGAGCAGGCCCAGGCCGAGCGGCTGCGTTTCTTCTCGGCGGCCAACCACGACCTGCGCCAGCCGGTGATGGCCATCGGGCTGCAGGCCGAGGTGCTGCGCCAGCAGCTGCAGCACGGCACCGACAGCGCGGCCGTGCAGCACACGGTGGCCTCGCTCTCGCGCGCGCAGCAGGCGCTCGAGGGCCTGACCAACCAGCTGCTCGAGATCGGCCGCATCGAGGCGGCGGTCGATCCGCTGCGCCCGGCGGCGGTGGCGCTGGCGCCGCTGCTGAACGAGCTGGCGCGCCAGGCCGGCGAAGGCCGCGTCGCGGTGCGCTGCCCGGCGGAGGCGGTGGCCTGGACCGACGCCGTGGCGCTGCGCCGCGTGCTCTCCAACCTGCTGGACAACGCGCTCAAGTTCACGCCGCGCGGGCGCGTGCTGCTGGCCGTGCGGGCGCGCCGCCGGCCCGGCACGGACACCGGGCGCGCGTGGCGCGTCGAGGTGCGCGACAGCGGCATCGGCATCGCGGCCGAATCGCAGACGCGCGTGTTCGACGACTTCGAGCAGGTCGGCAACGTGGAGCGCAACCTGCAGCACGGCCACGGCCTGGGGCTGGCGATCGTGCGGCGGCTGGCGGGGCAGCTGGGCATCGAGGTCGCGCTGCGCTCGGCGCCGGGCAAGGGCTCGGTCTTCAGCTTCGAGCTGCCGGCGGCCCGCCTCGGTGCGGCGGCCGTGCCGGCCCCCGCGCCCTCCGTGGCGCTGGACGAGCCCGACGCCGACGCCGAGCTGCGCCCCGGCCTCGCCGTGCTGGTGGTCGAAGACAACATCGTGGTGGCCGACAGCCTCTCGGCGCTGCTGCGGCACTGGCACGTGGCGCCGCGCATCTACGCCAGCGCCGCCGAGGCGCTCGCGCTGGCCGACCTGGACGCGCTCGACGCGGCGCTGTGCGACATCCGCCTGCCCGGCGCGTTCAACGGCATCGCGCTGGCCGAGCGGCTGGCGCAACGCAAGCCCACGCTGACGATCGCACTGATCTCGGCCGACATCACCGAAGCCACGCAGCAGCTGGCCGCCACGCGCGGCTGGCACGCGCTGCGCAAGCCGGTGCAGCCGGACGCGCTGCGGCGCGTGCTGCTGCGGGCCCAGCAGCAGCAGCAACCGCCGTCGTCGACGTAGCGCTCGGCGCGGGCCGGCCCCGCTGCGGTGTCATCGCTTCCGAGCTATGCTCCGCGCACAGGCCGCCGCCGCCCCTGCCCCGATGCCCGTCGAACCCCTTCCCGCCCCTGCCGTTGGCGCCGCCGCCCTGCGCGAGCCCCGCTACGGGCGGGTCGCGATGGCCTTGCACTGGCTGCTCGCGGCGATGATCGTCGGCTCGCTCGGCGTCGGGCTCTACATGACGGGCCTGCCCTTCTCGCCCCAGCGCCTGAAGCTCTACAGCTGGCACAAATGGGCCGGCATCACCATCCTCCTGCTGTCGGCGCTGCGGCTGCTGTGGCGCCTCACGCACCGCCCGCCGCCGCTGTCGGCGCGGGTGCTGGCGGCCATGCCGGCCTGGCAGCGGGCCGCCCACCGCATCAGCCATGCGCTGATGTACCTGCTGTTCTTCGCGGTCCCGCTGTTCGGCTGGGCCTACAGCTCGGGCATGGGTGTGCCGGTCGTGTGGTTCGGCCTGCTGCCGCTGCCCGACCTGGTGCCGGTCGACAAGGACTTCGCCGAGGCCGTGCTCAAGCCGCTGCACCAGCGCAGCGCCTTCCTGCTGGCCGGCGTCACGCTGCTGCACGTGGCGGCGGCGCTCAAGCACCACTGGATCGACCACGACGGTCTGTTGCAACGCATGTGGCCCGCGCCACACAAGGAATCCGCCGGATGACGACCCGTCTTTTGTGGGGCACCGCCGCCCTCTTCGGCCTCGCGCTGCACGCCGCGGCCGAGCCCATGCCGGCCACCACCGCGAGACTGGTGCCCGAGAAGAGCCAGATCGCCTTCGTCAGCAAGCAGATGGGCGTACCGGTAGAAGGCAGCTTCACGCGCTTCGACGCGCAGGTCGCCTTCGACCCAAAGAAGCCCGAGGGCGGCTCGGTCGTGCTGCAGATCGACACCGCCAGCGCCGGTTTCGGCGTGCCCATGAGCGATGCCGAACTGCCCAAGCCGACCTGGTTCGACACCGCGCATTTCCCGCAGGCCAGCTTCCGCTCGAGCGCCATCAAGGCGCTGGGCGAGGGCCGTTTCGAGATGGCCGGCAAGCTCACCATCAAGGGCGTCAGCAAGTACGTGACGGTGCCCGTGAGCATCGCGTCGTCGGGCGGCGCGTATTCGGTCGCCACGGGCACCCTCACGATCCAGCGGCTCGACTACAAGGTCGGCGACGGCGAATGGACCGACACCTCGGTGGTCGGCAACGAGGTGCAGGTGCGCTTCAAGCTGACGCTCGCGGGCCTCGGGCCGCTGTGACGACGATTTCATTTCCCATGCATCTCTCTTCCTTTGCCATGAACAAGCTCTTCTTCGCCGCGGCCCTGTGCGCGGGCGCGGCCCTGCCATTGGCCGCCACGGCCCAGGAATACACGGCGCCGCCGCTGGCCGCCAAACCCGCGGGCGGGCCGGTCAAGAACGCCAGCTACGTGATCGACCCGACCCACACCTTCGTCATGTACGAGATGGGCCACTACGGCACCACCACCAACCGCGGCCGCTTCAGCACCAAGGACGGCTCGGTGCAGATCGACGGCACCGGCGCCAGCGGCAAGGTCGACATCACGATGGACATTAGCTCCATCAACACCGGCGTCGACCTGCTCAACCGCCACGTGCAGAGCAAGGACTTCTTCAACGTGGCCGAATTCCCCACCGGCCGCTTCGTGGCCGAGCGCATCGACTTCAGCGGCGACAAGGTGACCGACGTGCCCGGCACGCTCACGCTCATGGGCCAGACCAAGCCGGTGACGCTGAAGGCCGTGCGCTTCAACTGCTACCTGAACCCGCTGATCAACCGCCAGGTCTGCGGCGGCGACTTCGAGGCCACCGTGCAGCGCAGCGACTGGGGCATCACCTGGGGCCTGAACTTCGGCTTCGAGAACAAGGTGAAGCTGCTGGTGCAGGTCGAAGCCGTGAACGTGCAATGAACCCATCCCCCACCGGAGCCCACTCATGACCGACGCCCACCTCCTGTCCCTGCTCGGCATTGCCGGCGCCATGGCCGTGGGCGCGATGAGCCCGGGCCCGAGCTTCGTGATGGTGGCGCGCACGGCCGTGGCCTCGCGCAGCGACGGGCTCGCGGCGGCACTGGGCATGGGCGCCGGCGGGCTGGCGTTCTCCATCGCGGCGCTGGCCGGGCTGCAGGCAGCGTTTCTCGCGGTGCCGGCGCTGTACCTCGCGATCAAGGCCTTCGGCGGCGCCTACCTGATCTACCTGGGCTTTCGCATCTGGCGCGGCGCGCGCCAGCCGCTCGCGATCACGCCCGACACGGACGCCTCGCCCCGCAGCCAAGGCCGCAGCGGACGCACCTTCCTGCTCGGCCTGGCCACGCAGATCAGCAACCCGAAGACGGCGGTGGTGTACGCGAGCATCTTCGCGGCCTTCCTGCCGCGCGAGGTGCCGCTGGTGCTGGCGCTCGCGGTGCCGGCGGTGATCTTCTGCATCGAGACGGGCTGGTACGCGATCGTCGCGCTGGCGCTGTCCTCGGCCGCACCGCGCGCGGCCTACCTGCGCTACAAGACCTGGATCGACCGCGCGGCCGGCGGCGTGATGGGCCTGCTGGGCCTGCGGCTGGTGTGGTCGGCCGTGCGCGGCACCTGAGGCCCTAGAGCAAGCTCTCGGGCGTGAGCGGCGACAGCAGCTCGAGCATCGTGCGGTCCCAGAAGCCCGAGTCGGGCTCTTCGTGCAGAACGGTGGTCTTGCCGCCTTCCTCGCTGACCCACTCGATGCGCCGCGAGCCGGTGGCGCCCGCATCGGCGCCTTCGGCAAAGCGCAGCCGGTAGGCGCCCTGCTGCTTGAGCACGTCGAGCAGCTTCAGGGTCTGCTGCGCCATCTCGGGGCTGCGGATGAACAGGCCGATCTCGGTGTTGTGGATCTCGGAGCGCGGATCGAAATTCATCGAGCCGACGAACAGGATGCGCTGGTCGATCACCGCCGACTTGGCATGCAGCCGCCCCACCGACGTGCCGAACAAACCCAGCCGCACGCTGCGCCGCGTGCGCGCGGAACTCAGCTCGTGCAGCTCGGCGCCCAGCGCGAGCATGTCGGCGCGGTAGCGGCGGTAGGCGGTGTGGACCAGCGGTTCGTCGGTGGCGGCGAGCGAGTTGGTGACCACGCTGATCTTCACGTTGCGCCCGCGGATCTCGCGCATCACCTCCAGCCCCGACGCGCCCGGGATCAGGTAGGGCGAGACCAGCGTCACCTCGCTGCGCGCGCGGCGCATCTGCTCGACCACGTTGTAGCGCACGCTGTCCACGTCGAGCAGCGGCACGCCGCCATACGACGCGGTCTTGCCGATCACGCGGTCAGGTGAATCGGCATACGCCTCGGCGGTGGTCCAGATCAGGCCGAGCTTGCCGGCGTCGAGGTCGTCGGCCACGGGGCTGTAGCCGAGCAGGTCGTTGGGCGCGGGCCTGGGCGGTGGGGGCGTGGTGTCGGGGCCGGTGGCGGCGTCGAAGCGGCGCTGCAGCTCTTCGCGCGGCAGGTCGGTGTGCACGACCGCGCCGATCGGGCGCACGTGCGGGCTGTTCCAGTACTGGTCGAACAGCACGCCCAGGCGCGGGATCAGCGCACCCGTGACGAAGGTGTCGAGGTCGATGAAGTTCGGGCCCGTGGTGCGGCGGAAGTACTGGTTGCCGATGTTGCGCCCGCCCGCCACCGCCATCGCGCCGTCGGCGATGAAGAGCTTGTTGTGCATGCGGCGGTTGACGCGGCTGAAGTCGAACAGCGATGCGGTGAAGCGCTTGAGCAGGCTGCCGCGCCCGGCCGGGAACGGGTTGAACAGGCGCAGCTCCACGTTCGGCGTGGCGGCAAGGCCGAGCAGCAGTTCGTCTTCGCCGGACGTGTACAGGTCGTCCATCAACAGGCGCACGCGCACCCCGCGCTGGGCCGCATCGCGCAGGGTGCGCAGCAGGTAGCGGCCGGTCTCGTCGTTCTCGATCTGGTAGTACTGCACGTCGAGCGTGCGCTGCGCGCGGCGCGCCAGCTGCAGCCGCGTGTCGAAGGCGAAGTCGCCGCCGGGCATCAGGCGAAAGCCGCTGAGGTCGGGATCGGGCTGCGAGGCCAGCGCGATCTTGCCGAGCGCGGTGTCGGCCGAGACGGCGATGGCCTTGGTGGGCGGGCGCGGTGCCTCGTCGGGCAGCGTGGCGCAGCCGGCAAACAGCAGCGCCGCCGCGATGACGACCACCCAATGCCCACAACGCGACAGCAGGCGGCTCGTCATCGTCGGTCTTCTACAGGGCTTTGCGCAGGTTGGCGGGCGCGATGCGCAGCGCTTCGCGGTACTTGGCGACGGTGCGGCGCGCGCACTCGATGCCCTGCTCTTTCAGCATCTCGGAGATCTGGCTGTCGGACAGCGGCTTCTTGATGCTCTCGGAACTCACGAACTGCTTGATCAGCGCGCGCACCGCGGTGCTCGACGCGTTGCCGCCGGTCTCGGTGCCCAGCGCCGAGCCGAAGAAGTACTTCAGCTCGACCGTGCCGAAGGGCGTGGCCATGTACTTGGCGGTGGTCACGCGCGAGATGGTCGACTCGTGCAGGCCCAGTTCGTCGGCGATCTCGCGCAGCACCAGCGGGCGCATGGCCAGCTCGCCGTGCACGAAGTAGCTCTTCTGCCGCTCGACGATGGCGTTGCTCACGCGCAGGATGGTGTCGAAGCGCTGCTGGATGTTCTTGATGAACCAGCGCGCCTCCTGCAGCCGCTGCGACAGCGCCTGGCTGCCTTCGCCCTTGTGCGACTTGAGCGCGCCGGCGTAGATGTCGTGCACGCGCAGGCGCGGCATGACCTCGGGGTTGAGCATGACGCGGAACTTCACGTTGGTGCCGCGCCCGGTCTTGGTGACGATCACGTCGGGAATGACGATGTTGCGCTCGACGTCGACGAAACGGCGGCCCGGCTTGGGTTCGAGCCGCGCAATGATCTGCAGCGCCGAGCGCACCAGGTCTTCGTTGGTGCGCGTGAGCGTGGCCAGGCGCTTGAAGTCGCGCCGCGCGAGCAGCTCCATGGGCTGCTTGCAGATCGCGATGGCGGTCTTGCGGATGAGCGCTTCGGCCTCGGTCTCGTCTTCGCTGGCGAGCGCCTTCAGCTGGATGCTCAGGCATTCGCCGAGGTCGCGCGCGCCGACGCCCACCGGCTCCAGGCTCTGCAGCAGGCCCAGCGCCACCTGGAAGTGGTGCACGAGGTCGTCGAACTGGTCGTTGTCGTCGCCCGCCAGGCCCGAGGCCAGCGCGGGCAGCGAGTCTTCGAGGTAGCCGTCGTCGTTGAGCGATTCGATCAGGAAGCGCAGCGCGGCGCAGTCGTTTTCATTGAGCCGCAGGCTCAACGCCTGGCGGTGCAGGAAGGACTGCAGCGACTCCTGGCTGCGCGCGAGTTCGGTGGCATCGGCCCGTTCGTCGTCGCCCAGGTTGTTCTGGCGCGCGGGCGCGTCGCTGCCCCACTCGCTGTCGTCGGGCGCCATGTCGACGGTGCCGTCGCCTTCCCAGTCGGGCTCGCGCTCGGCGATCTCGGCGGCGGGGCCGTCGGTGTCGGGGGTCGAGGTGCTGGTGTCGCTGGACGTGGAGGAAGTGCTGGCGGCGGACGGCGTGAACTCGGCCTCACCCTCGCCCGCGTCGTCGCGCGGCACCGGCGCGTCGGCCGTGTCCAGCCCGAACTCCTCGCGCGCCGCTTCTTCCGCGGTGCGTTCGAGGAACGGGTTCTCGTCCAGCATCTGCTCCACCTCCTGGCTCAGTTCGAGCGTGGAGAGCTGGAGCAGGCGAATGGACTGCTGCAGCTGTGGCGTCAGCGCCAGATGCTGCGAGACGCGAAGGGACAGCCCTTGCTTCATGAGGAAATGGCTCCCCCCCAGGCTGCGCGCTTCGCGCTACGCCAACCCCCTACCGGGGGCGGGCCGGCCGCTTCGGGCGGCCGTGCGCGGCGGCCCCCGCGAGGAAGCTCCGCGCGGACGGCGGCCACGATGATCCTTGACCCTCGCCGCACGGTCACATCCGGAAGTGCTCGCCCAGGTACACCCTGCGTACCTCGGCGTTGTCGACGATCTCCGAGGGTGTGCCTTGTGCCAGCACGTGCCCGTCGCTGATGATGAACGCGTGATCGCAGATGCCCAGCGTTTCACGCACGTTGTGGTCGGTGATGAGCACGCCGATGCCGCGCTCTTTCAGGAAACTGATGATCCGCTGGATCTCGATCACCGCGATCGGGTCGATGCCGGCGAAGGGCTCGTCCAGCAGGATGAAGCGCGGCTGGGTGGCCAGCGCGCGTGCAATTTCAACGCGGCGACGCTCGCCGCCCGACAGCGCGAGCGCGGGCGAATCGCGCAGGTGGTCCACGCGCAGGTCGGCCAGCAGGTCGGCCAGTCGCTCTTCGGTGTGCTGCTTGGTCAGCGGCATCATGCGGCCGTTGGCGTCGGGCTCGCGCTGCAGCTCGAGCACGGCGCGCACGTTTTCCTCGACCGTGAGCTTGCGGAAGATCGAGGCCTCCTGCGGCAGGTAGCTCAGGCCCATGCGCGCGCGGCGGTGAATAGGCATGTGGGCGATGGGCTCGCCGTCGATGGTGATCTCGCCGGCGTCGGCGCGCACCAGCCCGACGATCATGTAGAACGAGGTGGTCTTGCCCGCGCCGTTGGGGCCGAGCAGTCCGACGACCTCGCCCTTTTGCACGTCGAGCGAGACGTCTTTCACGACCGTGCGGCTGCCGTAGCTCTTCTTGAGGCCGCGCGCCACGAGGCGGCTGCCCGGAATGCCGTCGGCGGTCTGGGTTCCTGCGGTTTCGATCACTTGCGCCCTTCCCCTTCGGTGCCGCCCAGCGTGGTGGTCGGGCGCAGCCCGGCGCCGGGCGCGGGGGTGGGTGCCGGGGCCGCGGGCTTCTTGCCGCCGGCTGCCGGTGCGGAGCCGGGCGCCGCCGGGGCCGGTGTGGCCTTCGGCGTGAGGATGGCCTTCACGCGACCGCCGCCGCCCGCCGAGACGCCGGCGTTCGGCGGCACGAGGGAGCCGTTGACGGTGTAGGTGTCGTTGCTCTGGTCGTAGACGATCAGCGCGCCGCTGCTCTCGTCGTTGGCCGTGGCGCCGATCAGCCGGCGCATGACGGCGCGGCGGATGAACTTGACGTTGTCGGCGCGGCTGTCGTACTCGATGACTTCCGACTCGCCCTCGATCCACTCGTCGCCGGCGTTGCGCTTCTGCTTGTAATAGGCCAGCTTGCCGGGCGCGGCCGTGACCACGCCGTACTGGTAGCCCTCGGCGTCCTGGCGCACGTCCAGCCGCGCACCGCGGATGATGATCGTGCCCTTCGTGACCAGCACGTTGCCGGTGAACACGCTGGTCTGTTTCAGGTCGTCGTAGCGCATCGAGTCGGACTCGATGTTCATCGGCTTGGTGCGGTCGGCGGTTTCGGCCAGGGCGCCCGAGGCGGCACCGGCCAGCAACAGCGCACCGAAAGCCAGGCGGCCGAGGCGACGAAGGGTGGGGAATGTGGGGATGGAGGGCAATGTCATAAAGGCACGAAACTTGCTCTGAAACATTGTATGCGTGGGATGGCAATTGCCCACCGCCGCCAATGAAAAAGCCCGCCGAAGCGGGCCTTGCATTCGACCAAAAAAGCAGGTCGCCGGATCGGTCAGCCCTTCTTGGCTTCGCCGATGAGGAAGGTCGCGACCTGCAGCACCTTGGACATGCTGCCGGCGGTTTCGCCGTCGACATACCAGCGGCCCGCCACGGCCAGGGCCGGCACGCCGGCGACCTTGTAGGCCTCGGTCTGTTGCGCCGCGCGGCGGGCCTTGCTGGCCACGCCGAAGGACGCAAAGGTTTCCTTGAACTTGGCGCCGTCGAGGCCGGCACGCTCGGCCCAGGCCTGGATGTTGGCGTCGCCGTTCAGGTTCTGGCGCTGCGCGTGGATCGCGGCGAAGACCTTCGGGTGGTACTCGTCCAGCTTGCCCATGGCTTCGAGCGTGAAGTACAGGCGCTGCTTGGCTTCGACGTCGTTGCCCACGAAGGGCACGGGGATGCGGCGGAAGGCCACTTCCTTCGGGGCTGCCTTGACCCAGGCTTCGAGCGAGGGCTCGAAGTCGTTGCAATGCGGGCAGTTGTACGAGAAGAACTCGACCACCTCGACCTTGCCGGCGGGTGCATCGACGGGCACGCGCTTGTCGAGCACGAGGAAATCGGTGCCGGCCTTGGGCGCGCGCTGGGCGTGTGCCGGAACGGCAGCCAGCGAAAGCAGCCCGATCGAAGTGGCGGCCAGCGAAAAGTCACGACGTTTCATGGAAAAGGTTCTCCTGTGGGTACCGCAGTACAGAGCCGGCGCGCCGCCGGGAGTTCCCCGTGGGCGGCGCGCCCGAGGCGCTGGAATTGACAAACGAGTGCGGCAGATGCCGCGCGGGCGAGAGCTTAAAGGCTGTTCAGGAAAAGCGCCGACGGGTCAGCGCTGCACGCGCACCAGCGCCGATTCGAGACCGCCGCCGTCGAGCCGTTCCTTGAGCCGGTCGGCGTCGTCCTTCTTGTTGAACGGACCCGCGCGCACGCGGTAGACCGTGCGACCGGCCTGCTCGCGCTCGGTGACCTTGGCCTCGACGCCCATGAGCGACAGCTTGGCGCGCTGCGCCTCGGCGTCGTCGGTGGTGCGGAAGGCGCCAGCCTGCACGAAGTACATGAAGGGATCGGCACCCGACGACGACGGTGCGGCGGCGGTCGTGTGGCTCGGCGCGGCGGACGCGGTGGTCGTGCTGCTGCCGCCTGCGCGGGCCCGGGCGAGGTCGCCCAGCGGATCGTTCGACGGCGGCAGGGCGTTGGCTTCGGCCGGCACCGGCGCGGGGCGCGTCGGCTTGGGCGCCACCACCACGGGGGCCGGGGCGGTGACCGGCGCGGTGGCGACAGGCGGCGTGCCGGGCGCCACGGTGGCGGGCGCGCCGGTGATCGGGTTCACCGGGCCGGTGGCCGTGGCGGCCGGCGGCGTGGCGGCGGGCTTGGGCGCGCCGGCCTTGCCGGCCAGCGGCGCGTTCGGGTCCCAGTCGCGGTTCTTGCGGGCTTCGGCTTCGTCCTGCTCGGCACCGCCGCGTTGCGTCTTGTTGACGAACGGGATCGGCACCTTGGTGACGTAGACCGCGATGCCCAGGGCGACGCCCAGACCGAGCACCAGGCCGATGATCAGCCCGATGACGATGTTGCCGCGTTGTCTGCTTGTCTTCTTCATGTTCAGAGGGTGATTCACATCTTGCTCGGCGCACTGACGCCGAGGATCGCGAGGCCATTGTGCAGCACCTGCGCGGCCGCTGCGACGAGTGCGAGACGCGCCAGCTTGACCGGCTCGTCGTCCACCAGGATGCGCTCGGCATCGTAGTAGCTGTGGTAGCTGGCCGCGAGTTCGCGCAGGTAGAAAGTCACGTCATGCGGGGCGAAATCCTTCGCCGCCGCCGTCAGCATGGCCGGGTACTTGGCCAGCAGCAGCATCAGCGCCTGGGCCGCCGGGCTGTCCAGCGGCGACAGGTCGACCGCCTTGAGCGCGGCCACGTCGCCACCCCACGCCGCGAGCACCGAGCAGATGCGCGCGTGGGCGTACTGCACGTAGTACACGGGGTTGTCGTTGTTCTTGGTGACCGCCAGGTCGACGTCGAAGGTGTATTCGGTGTCGGGCTTGCGGCTGAGCAGGAAGAAGCGCACGGCATCGGTGCTGGTCCACTCGATCAGGTCGCGCAGCGTGACGTAGCTGCCGGCGCGCTTGCTGATCTTGACCTCTTCGCCGCCCTTCATGACGCGCACCATGGTGTGCAGCACGTAGTCGGGGTAGCCCTCGGGAATGCCTTCGCCGGCGGCCTGCAGGCCGGCGCGCACGCGCGCGATGGTGCCGTGGTGGTCGGTGCCCTGGATGTTCACGACCTTGTGGAAACCGCGCTCCCACTTGGCGATGTGGTAGGCCACGTCGGGCACGAAGTAGGTGTACGTGCCGTCCTGCTTCTTCATCACGCGGTCTTTGTCGTCGCCGTAGTCGGTCGACTTCAGCCACAGCGCGCCGTCCTGCTCGTAGGTCTTGCCGGCGGCCACGAGCTTGGCCACGGCCGCCTCGACGCGGCCGCTGGTGTAGAGGCTGGACTCGAGGTAGTAGTTGTCGAAGCGCACGCGGAAGGCCTGCAGATCGAGGTCCTGCTCGCGTCGCAGGTAGGCCACGGCGAATTCGCGGATGCTGTCCAGGTCGTCGATGTCGCCGCTGGCGGTGTATTCGCGGTCGTCCGACTTGACGGTCTTCTTCGCCTTGAAGTCTTCGGCGATGTCGGCGATGTAGTCGCCGTTGTAGGCCGGGGCTTTTTCGCCGCTGGGCCACTCGGGGTCGCCGGGCTTGAAGCCCTTGGCGCGCAGCTGCGTGCTGTTGGCCAGCGTCTGGATCTGCACGCCGGCGTCGTTGTAATAGAACTCGCGCCACACGCTCTGGCCCTGCGAGGCCTGCAGGTTGCAGATCGCGTCGCCCAGCGCGGCCTGGCGGCCGTGCCCGACATGCAGCGGACCGGTCGGGTTGGCCGACACGAACTCGACCAGCACCTTCTCGCCCGTGGCGGGCTGCTGGCCGAAGGCTTCGCTGGCGGCCAGCACCTCGCGCACGATCTGCTGCTTGGCGACAGCCTTCAGGCGGATGTTGAGGAAGCCGGGGCCGGCAATCTCGATGGCCTCGACCCATTGGCCGAAAGCAGGGGTGGCGAGCAGCGCAGCGCTCAGTTCCTCGGCCAGTTCGCGAGGCTTGCGCCCCAGCGGCTTGGCGAGCTGCATGGCAGCGGTGCTGGCGAAATCGCCGTGCGCCGCCACCTTGGGCGACTCGAACGCGGCTTTGGCGCCGGCGCCGGGAGAGAGGGTTTCGAGCGTGTTCGCGAGCGCCGCGAGCAGCTCCTGTTTGACCAATAGCATCTGTGAATTTTACCGGGGGCAAACCCGGACCCAGTTAACGATCGTCATCCGATGGGCGATGTCGCCCGTTAGGATGATCGGCCCCGAGGCGGGGCGTCTGTCACAACCCAACCTTGCAAGGACATATCCACCATGAAGAAGCTCCTTTCCCTGGTCGCCTCCACCGTCGCGCTCGGCGCCTGCCTGTCGTTCAGCGCCTACGCGCAGGACAAGGCACCCGCACCGGTCGTGGCCCCCGCTGCTGCCGCCGCACCTGCGGCAGCCCCTGCCGCCGCGGCCGCACCCGCCGGTGGCGCCAGCTGCGATGCCAAGGCCATCGACAAGAACGGCAAGCCCCTGGCTGGTGCCGCCAAGAACAGCTTCATGAAGAAGTGCACCAAGGCCGCCGCCGGACCCGCCTGCGCCGCCAAGGCCCTCGACAAGAACGGCAAGGCCCTGGCCGGTGCCGCCAAGAACAGCTTCATGAAGAAGTGCGAAGCCGACGCGGCCAAGGCCTGATCCGGCGCGGCGCCGTGTGGCGCTGACATTTGTTACTCCCGAAGGGCCCGCTCATGCGGGCCTTTTCTTTTGTCTTTTGTGTTGATTACTTGCCGAAGCCGCGCGCCAGAAACACCGCCACCAGCGGGATCAGCGCGATCAGGTGCGCCTGGATCATCACCAGCTTGCGCGTCTTCAGGATGTCGGCCTCCGCGGGCAGCTTGCCCGTGGCCCGCAGCGTCTTGCGCCAGCGGAAGTAGGTCAGCGTCGGGAAGATCGACAGCACGCCCACGATGATGAACAGCGTGAGCTTCACGTGCAGCAGCGGGTTGGTCCAGTACCAGGCCGTGCCCTTCACGCCCCACCAGGTGCGCGCGATGCCGGTGGCCAGCACCGCGATGGCGGCGATGCCGTAGACCATGTCGACCTTGGCCAGCCGCTCGACCACGGCGGCATTGAGCCATTGCACGCGGCACAGCGCGGCTTCACTGGAGATGAACACGACCATCGTGAGGATGGCCAACAGATGCAGGTAGGCGAGGATGGCTTCGAGGGTCATCGGAAACTTTCTTCATCGGGGGTTGCAAGCAAATGCAAAAAGCATTGTGCCGCCCGGTCACGATTTCAGGACCGCCCGCCCCAGAATTCCGGCTGCCCGTACTGCGCTTTGAGGAAATCAAGCCACAGTCGCACGCGCAGCGGCAGGTGCTTGGTGCCTGTGAACACCGCATAGATGCCGTTGGGCGGCGCGGCGAAGTCGTCGAGCAGGGGCACGAGCAGGCCGGCGTCGATCTCGGCCTCGACCTCCCAGGTGCTGCGCCAGGCGATGCCGTGGCCCGCGAGGCACCAGTCGTGCAGCACCTGGCCGTCGGAACAGTCGAGTGGGCCGCTGGGGCGCAGGTGGATGAGTTCCTGCACGCCTTCCTCGCTGGTAATGCGAAAGGCCCAGCCGCGCGTCTGCGAGGCGTCGCTCGACAGCGTGAGGCAGGCAAAGCGCGACAGCTCGCCGGGGTGCCTGGGCGCGCCGTGGCGGCGCAGGAACTCGGGCGTGGCGACGCAGCGGCGGCGGTTGTCGGCCAGGCGCACGCTCACGAGCGACGAGTCGGGCAGGTCGCCCACGCGCACGGCGCAGTCGAAGCTCTCGCCCGTGACGTCGACCACGCGGTCGCTGAGGTTCAGCGAGATCGTCACCTCGGGATGCAGCGCATGAAAGCGCGGCACCAGCGGCGCGACGTGGCGGCGGCCGAAGCCGGCCGGCGCGGTCACGCGCAGGTGGCCGCTGGCCTTCACGCCGCCGGCGCTCACGCTGGCCTCGGCGTTCGCGAACTCGGTCAGGAGGCGCTGGCAGTCTTCGAGAAAGGCGCTGCCTTCGTGCGTGAGCGCGATGCGGCGCGTGGTGCGCACCAGCAGCTTGACGCCCAGGCGCTCTTCGAGCGCGTCGATGCGACGGCCCATGATCGCGGGCGCCACGCCTTCCGCCTTGGCCGCCGCGGTGAGGCTGCCGCGGGTCGCGACCGAGACAAAGGATTCGAGCTGCTTGAGGCGGTCCATGGCGCGGGAACTATATCGCCCGCCACCGAAGATCAGTCGCCGGCCGTGACGCCCTGCGCCCGCAGCGCGGCGATGTCGCCGTCGCTGTAGCCCACTTCCTTCAGCAGCGCCGCGCTGTGCTCGCCGATGTGCGGCGGCTGCAGGCGGATGCCGGGGCGTTCGCCGCCCAGCGTGAACGGCGCGAGCGGCACCTTGGCCATGTGGCCGTCGTTCATGCGCACGGGCGCGAGGCCGCCGGTGGCGTTCAGGTGCGGGTCGTCGAACAGCTCCTGCGGCTTGGTGATGGGCGCGAAGGGCAGCTCGTGCTGCTCGAACACCGCGCTCAGTTCGGCCGCGCTGTGGTTGGCGAGGTGCGAGCGCAGGATCGGCATCATCCACTCGCGTGCGCGCACGCGGTCGTTGTTGGTCTTCAGGCGCGGATCGGCCAGCATCTCCTCGAGGCCGAAGGCCTTGCAGAAGATGGCCCACTGCTTGTCGCTCACGGCCGCCAGGAAGATCTGCTCGCCGTCCTTCACCGTGAACACGTCGTACACGGCCCAGGCCGAGATGCGGCTGGGCATCGGGTCGGCCGCCTTGCCCGTGGCGGCGAACTGCATCATGTGCTGCGCGACGAGGAACACGTTGTTCTCGAACAGCGCCGACTGCACCTCGCAGCCCTTGCCCGTGAGGTCGCGCTGGCGCAGCGCGGCCATCGCGCCGATGGCGCCGAACATGCCGCCCATGATGTCGTTCACGCTGGTGCCCGCGCGCAGCGGATCGCCGGCACGGCCGGTCATGTAGGCCAGGCCGCCCATCATCTGCACGACCTCGTCGAGGGCGGTGCGGTGGTCGTACGGGCCGGGCAAAAAGCCCTTGTGGCTCACGTAGATGAGGCGCGGGTTGAGCTTGGCGAGCGTGTCGTGGTCGAGCCCCAGCTTCTTCATCATGCCGGGCTTGAAGTTCTCGCTCACGATGTCGGCGGTGGCGATGAGGCGCAGCGCGGCCTCCACGCCCTCGGGCTTCTTCAGGTCGAGCGCGATGCTCTTCTTGTTGCGGTTGAAGGTCGGGAAGAAGCCCGCGCCCGAGCCCAGCAGGCGGCGTGTGTTGTCGCCCTCGATGGGCTCGACCTTGATGACTTCGGCGCCCAGGTCGGCCAGCAGCAGGCCGCAGGTCGGGCCCATGACCATGTGGGTGAACTCGACGACGCGCACGCCCGCGTAGGGCAAGGGATTGGCTTCAGACATGAGAGAGGGTTTCCTGGACAAAGCCCTTGGGCAGGCCGGCTTCGGGCGTCATGCCGTAGACCGGCTCGCCGGGCAGGCCGGCCTTGAGCGGCGCACGCGCCGCGATGAGTTTGTCGATGTCGATGCCGGTGCGCACACCCATGGCCTCGAACATGAAGACGAGGTCTTCGGTGACGGCATTGCCCGACGCGCCCGGCGCATACGGGCAGCCGCCAAGGCCGCCGAGCGAGGCGTCGAAGGTGCGCACGCCCTCGTCCCACGCGGCCAGGCAATTGGCGATGCCCAGGCCGCGCGTGTTGTGCATGTGAGCGGCGCCCGCGTGCACGCCGAGTTCGGCGCGCAGCCGTTTGAAGAGGCGGCGCACCTGCGCAGGGTTGGCATAACCCACGGTGTCCGACAGGCCGACCTCCTGCGCGCCGGCCTCGACGCACTGCACGGCCAGGCGGATCACGTCGTCTTCCGGCACCAAGCCCTGCAGCGTGCAGCCGAAGGCGGTGGAGATGCCGGCTTCGAGCTTCACCTGCGGCGCGAGGGCAGCGCGCAGCTCGGCGATGGCGCGCACCTCCTCGACCATCTCGGTCGGCGTCTTGCGCACGTTGGCCAGCGAATGCGCGACGCTGGCCGACACCGGCATCGTGAGCTTGTGCACGCCGGCTTCGAGCGCGGCCTGCGCGCCCTTGCGGTTGGGCACCAGCGCCATCACCACGAGGCCGGGCAGCGTGATGGCATGGCGCACCACCTCGGCGGCGTCGGCCATCTGCGGCAGCAGCTTCGCGGGCACGAAGGAAGCGACCTCGATCTCGCGCAGGCCGGCGGCATGCAGCGCGTCGATCCAGCGCAGCTTGTCGGCCGTGGGCATGGTGGCCTTCACGGACTGCAGGCCGTCGCGCGGACCGACCTCGCTGATGAGAACGTCGGGGGAGGTCATCGGGTGCTTTCTTGACTGTTCTATCTTGCAGAACTATATTCTGTTAAACAGAATTAAATCGGCAAGCCCGCCGACTGTCAAGCCACGCCATGCCCCGCAAAGCCCAGACCGAATCGGTGTCCGACCTCAACGCCGCCCCCGGCGGCGCCGCCGCGGTCGACCGCGCGCTGAGCCTGCTGTCGGCCTTCCGCCCCGGCGACGAGGCGCTGTCGCTCGCGCAGTTCGCCGAGCGCACGCAGCTCTACAAGAGCACGGTGCTGCGCCTGCTGGCCTCGCTCGAACATGCGCGGCTGATCCGCCGGCAGGACGACGGGCGCTATGCGCTGGGGCTGGAGATCGCGCGGCTGCACGGGCTGTATGCGGCGTCGCAGTCGCTCGACCGCCTCGTGCTGCCGGTGCTGCGCACGCTCGCCGCCGCCACCGGCGAGAGCGCGGCGTACCACGTGCGGCAGGACCAGGGCGACAGCTGGGTGCGGCTGTGCCAGTTCCGCGTCGATTCCTCGCACGTCGTGCGCGACCACGTGCGCGCAGGCGACCTGCTGCCCAACGACCGGGGCGCGGGCGCGCGCGTGCTGATCGCCTTCGGGCCCGAGGCCGAACGGCCGCGTGGCGCGAAGGAGCGCAAGCTGTACGACGCGATCCGCGCGCAAGGCTATTGCGCGCTGGTGGGCGACCGCACGGCCGAGCTGGCGGGCATCTCGGCGCCGGTGTTCCACGCGGATGGCGGCCTGGCCGCGGCGGTCACGCTGACGATGCCGACGCACCGCTATGACGCAGCCTACATCGAGCCCGTGCGCGCGGCGGCGAAGGCGCTCAGCGGGCAGGTCTGAGCATCAGGATTCAGCCTTGAAGCCGGAATTCTTGATCGGCAGTTCCCACCGCTTCAGGTGCGTCGCCTGGATGCTTGCCAGTTCCGCCGGCCCCGCATGCGCCGGCACGAGGCCCAGCGCGTAGATCTTTTCCTGCACATCGGGCATGCGCAGCGCGTCGGCCACGGCCTTGTCGATGCGCGCGACCAGCTCGGGCGACATGCCCGGCGGGCCGTACAACCCGAAGAAGGCATCGGCCGTCACATTGATGCCCGCTTCTTTCAGCGTCGGCACGTCGGGCAGCGCGCGGCTGCGCTTTTCGCCCGTCACCGCGAGGATGCGGACCTTGCCCGCGCGGTGGTGCTCGATGGTTTCCGAGGCGGTGTCCACCATCAGCGGCACCTGTCCGCCGATGAGGTCCTGCGCGGCCGGCGCGCCGCCGCGGTAGGCGACGTGCGTCATCGGCACGCCCGAGGCCTGCGCCAGCAGCTGGCCCGCGAAGTGCGGCACGGTGCCGGCGCCCGAGGTCGCGTAGTTGGCCTTGCCCGGGTTGGCCTTCATCCAGGCCAGCACCGCCTTCAGGTCGCCCGCCGGCGCGCCCGGCCCGGCCGTCACGGCGAAGTCGAAGGTGCTGCCGAGCGAGATCGGCGTGAAGTCTTTCACCGTGTCGTAGCCGAGGTTCGAATACAGCCACGGGTGGATCACCATCGCGCCGCTGGGCGAGAAGATGAGCACGCTGCCGTCCGGCGGCGAGCGCTTGAGTTCGGCCAGCGCGAGCCGGCCGGCCGCGCCGGGCTTGTTGTCGACGATGACGTTCTGCCCGAGCGACACGCGCATCTTGTCGGCCAGGATCCGCGCGACCACGTCGGCCGACCCGCCCGGCGGAAAGCCGATCAGGATGCGCACCGTGCGCTCCTGCGCGAACGCCATCGGCGCGAGGGCCGTGGCGGTGATGACGGCAGCGGCCTGCGCTGCGAACTGGCGGCGTTGCATGGGGCGGTCTCCTCGGGGTGGTTGTTCTTCGGTGTGCGTTTGACCGTCAGCGCAGCGCGGCCAGCAGCGCCTCGTTCTGCGCCGGCAGGCCGACGCTCACGCGCAGCCATTGGGGCAGGCCGTAGGGGCCGAGCAGCGAGACCTCGATGCCGGCGGCCAGCAGGCGCGCGTGCACGGCGGGCGCATCGCCGACCTGCACCATCACGAAGTTGCCCGACGACGGCACGTGCGGCAGGCCCAGCGCGGTGAAGCCCGTGGCGAGCTGTTCGCGCCCGGCGGTGTTGAGTTCGTAGGTGCGCGCCAGGAAGTCGGCGTCGCCCAGCGCCGCCACGGCCGCGGCCTGGGCCGGCGTCGTCACGTTGAAGCGCGGACGGTGCGCATTCATGCGCGCCGTGAGCGCCGGCTGCGACACGCCGTAGCCGATGCGCAGCCCCGCCAGGCCGAAGGCCTTGGAGAAGGTGCGCGCCACGATCAGGTTGGGCAGGCGGCGCACCCATTCGATGCTGTCGTAGCGCTGCGCGGGCGCCAGGTACTCGGTGTAGGCCTCGTCGAGCAGCACCGTCACGTGCGCGGGCACCGATTGCAGAAATTCGCGCAGCGGCGCAGCATCGATGAAGGTGCCGGTCGGGTTGTTCGGGTTGGCCACGAAGACCAGCTTGGTGTCGTCGCCGATGGCGGCGCGCATCGCGTCCAGGTCGTGGCCGAAATCGCGCGAGGGCACGACGGTGGCGCGCGCGTGGGCGTGCGCCGTGGCCGCCGCATAGACGATGAAGCCGTACTGCGAATAGACGACGTTCTCGCCCGGCTTGAGGCTGACCTGCGCCGCGAGCTCGAGGATCTCGCTCGACCCGCTGCCCAGCGTGAGCCACTCGGGCGGCACGTCGAGCCGGGCGGCCAGCGCCTGCTTGAGCGCGGTGCCGTTGCTGTCGGGGTAGTTGCCCGCGCCTTCGAGGGCGGCGGCGGCGGCGCGGCGGGCCGACTCGGGCATGCCGAGCGGGTTTTCGTTGGAAGCCAGGAGGATCATTGCGGCGGGAGCTGATTATTTAAGAAGTTAAATATATACAGCTGCCACCGGCCCGGCCTCAGGGCCTACCCTTTGAAGCGAGGCTGGGGCCTGGGTCGATTACCTTCATTTTTGTCACAGATAAATCTCACTTTCGGCTCTTACTCGCCCGCAAAGTATCGAATACAGTTCTCCCATGGCTTCACCTGGGGCAAGTGCGCCCCACTGCTGCGCCGCCCCCCGATTTCCTGTTTTTTGCATTGCGTTCCCCAAGGAGAAACACATGACCGACCGCACCACCGCCCACCGACTCCAGGTCGCGACCGAACTGCACCGCTTCGTCGAAGAGAAGGTCCTGCCCGCCAGCGGCGTGGCCAGCGACGTGTTCTGGAAGGGCTTCGACGCCATCGTCCATGACTTGGCGCCCAAGAACGTCGCCCTGCTCGCCGAGCGCGACCGCCTGCAGAGCGAGCTCGACGCCTGGCACAAGAAGAACCCCGGCCCGATCGCCGACATGCCGGCCTACCGCGCCTTCCTGGAAAAGATCGGCTACCTGCTGCCGCAACCCAAGGGCGTGAAGGCCACCACGGCCAACGTCGACTCCGAACTCGCGCTGCAGGCCGGCCCGCAGCTGGTGGTGCCGATCCTGAACGCGCGCTACGCCCTGAACGCCGCCAACGCGCGCTGGGGTTCGCTGTACGACGCGCTGTACGGCACCGACGCCATCCCCGAAACCGGCGGCGCCGAAAAGGGCAAGGGCTACAACCCCGTGCGCGGCGCCAAGGTCATCGAGTTCGCACGCAACGTGCTCGACCAGGCCGCACCGCTGGCCAACGGCTCGCACAAGAACGCCACCGGCTACAGCGTGAAGGACGGCCAGCTGGTCGTCGCGCTGCAGGGCAGCACCACCGGCCTGGCCGATGCGTCGCAGTTCGTCGGCTACCAGGGCGACGCCGCCGCGCCGTCGTCGGTGCTGCTCAAGCACAACGGCATCCACCTGGACATCCGCATCGACCGCAGCACCGCCATCGGCAAGAGCGATGCGGCCGGCGTGAGCGACCTCGTGCTCGAAGCCGCGCTCTCCACCATCCTCGACCTGGAAGACTCGGTGGCCGTGGTCGACGCGGCCGACAAGGTCGTCGCGTACGCCAACTGGCTGGGCATCGTGCAGGGCACGCTGACCGAAGAAGTCGCCAAGGGCGGCAAGACCTTCACGCGCGGCCTGAATGCCGACCGCGAGTACACCGGCGCCAACGGCCAGCCGCTGAAGCTGCACGGCCGCTCGCTCATGTTCCTGCGCAACGTGGGCCACCTGATGACCAACCCGGCCATCCTGTACGAAGGCGGCAAGGAAATCCCCGAAGGCATCCTGGACGCCGTGGTCACCACCACCATCGCCATGATCGACGTCAAGCGCAAGGGCAACTCGCGCACCGGCAGCATCTACATCGTCAAGCCCAAGATGCACGGCCCGGCCGAAGTCGCCTTCGCCAGCGAGCTGTTCGGCCGCGTCGAGCAGCTGCTCGGCCTGCCCGCCAACACCGTCAAGCTCGGCATCATGGACGAGGAGCGCCGCACCAGCGTGAACCTGCAGGCCTGCATCGCCGAAGCCGCCGCACGCGTGGCCTTCATCAACACCGGCTTCCTCGATCGCACCGGCGACGAGATGCACACCGCCATGCAGGGCGGCCCGATGATCCGCAAGGGCGACATGAAGTCCAGCGCCTGGATCGGCGCCTACGAAAAGAACAACGTGCTCGTCGGCCTGAACTGCGGCCTGCGCGGCAAGGCGCAGATCGGCAAGGGCATGTGGGCCATGCCCGACCTGATGGCCGCCATGCTCGAGCAGAAGATCGCCCACCCCAAGGCCGGCGCCAACACCGCCTGGGTGCCCTCGCCCACCGCCGCCACGCTGCACGCGCTGCACTACCACCAGGTCAGCGTGACCGCCGTGCAGCAAGAGCTCGAGAAGATCGACGCCGACGGCGAGCGCGAGAACATCCTGAACGCGCTGCTGCAAGTGCCGATCGCTGCGCAAGCGAAGTGGACCGACGCCGAGAAGCAGCAGGAAATCGACAACAACGTGCAGGGCATCCTGGGCTACGTGGTGCGCTGGGTCGACCAGGGCGTGGGCTGCTCGAAGGTGCCCGACATCCACAACGTCGGCCTGATGGAAGACCGCGCCACGCTGCGCATCTCGAGCCAGCACATCGCCAACTGGCTGCTGCACGGCGTGGTCACCAAGGCGCAGGTCGACGAGGCCTTCCAGCGCATGGCCAAGGTGGTCGACGAGCAGAACGCCGGCGACGCGCTGTACCAGCCGATGGCCGGCCACTTCGACACCTCGGCCGCCTACAAGGCCGCGCAAGACCTCGTGTTCAAGGGCATCGAGCAACCCAGCGGCTACACCGAGCCGCTGCTGCACGCCTGGCGCCTGAAGGTCAAGGCCGCGGCCTGACGCGCGCGGTGCGCAGGGCCGGGCATCGCCGGCGCTGACGCCTCGGAGACACGCAACGAACGGCGCCCTCGGGCGCCGTTCTGCATAGGGCGCGACATGCCGGTAGCATCGACGCCGCCCTCTTCTCTCTCTCCGGTCTCCGTTTCTCCCGATGAACAAGCACGCGGCTTCGCCGCCCCCGACCCGCGGGTCGACCTCGGCCGCGGCCATGCTGGTCGCACTGGCCACCGCCTTCGCGCTGAGCCAGGCCTTTCGCACCGTCGGCGCCATGATGGCCACGCCGCTCACGCAGCACTTCGGCCTCACGCCGCAGGCGCTGGGCACCTGGGCCGGCACCTTCCATTTCACCTTCGGCATCATGCAGCTCGCGATGGGCGTGTCGATCGACCACTTCGGCGTGCGCCGCACCGTGCTCACCGCCTTTCCGCTGGCCATCGCGGGCGCCGCGCTGTGCACCGTGGCGCCGGGCTTCGGCGCGCTGCTGCTGGGGCAGGCGCTGATCGGCGTGGGCTGCGCGCCGGCCTTCCTGGCCTGCACCGTGTTCATCGCGCGGCACTTCGACGCCGCGCGCTTCACCGCCATGTCGGGGCTGGTGATGAGCCTCGCGGGCATGGGCATCCTGTTCACCGGCACGCCGCTGGCGCTGCTGATCGAGGCCGCCTCGTGGCGCGCCGGCTATGCCGCGCTGACCGCCTTCGCCGTGCTCTCGTGGATCGTCATCTTCTGGCGCGTGCATGAACCCGCGCGCACCGCAGTCGCACCGGAAGAACCCGCACCCGAACGCCAGTCGCTGCGCCAGGCCGTGCGCGACCTGCTGCCGTTGTTCGCCATGCCGCACACGCTCGGCCTGCTGTGCTTCGCCTGCGTGTCGTATGCGGCCTTCATCACGCTGCGCGGCCTGTGGCTGGGCCCCGTGCTGCACGACCGCCACGGCCTCTCGCTCGTGGCCAGCGGCAACGTGGCGCTGGTGATGACCGTCGCCGGCATGGCCAGCCCCATGCTGTTCGGCCGCCTCGACCCCGGCGGCGCGCGCCGCACGCGCTGGATGATGCGCTGCGCCTTCGCCGGCGCGGCGATGTTCGCCGCCATGGCCCTCACGCAATCGCGCGCCATCGACATCGGCCTGCCGATCGTCTACGGCATGCTCTCGGGCTACAGCGTGCTGCTGTACGCGTACACCAAGAACGCCTACCCGGCGGCCGTGACGGGCCGCGCGATGGCGCTGCTCAACATGGCGATGTTCCTCGGCGTCTCGCTGATGCAATGGACCACCGGCGTGGCCGCCTCCTGGGCCGTGGCCCAGGGCAGCGAGCCGTTCCGCGCGGTGTTTCTTACGGTGAGCGGGATGCTGGCAGCGGGGACGTTGGCGTTTCTGCTGCTGCCGCGGGCGCGCGAACGTGCGCGTCCGACGTCGGCCGATCTTTGACGGGGCGCGAGCGCTCGGGCCAGTTCAGGCACTGACTTCCGAGACGTCGTCTCGGAAGTCAACGGTGCGAACTTCCGGGGCGACGCTCAGGCCGCATCGCCCAGCCGCGCCCGCACCTCGCGCCGGCTCAGCTGCCGCTTGGCCACCGCATAGACGTCGTGGCGCCCGTACATGCCGAGGTGCGTGAGCAGGCCCGATGCCGCACCGCAGCGCGTGACCATGCAGCGGCGCAGCACGTCGTAGCACTTGGGCTCTGGCTGCGCCGCGCTTGTGCGCTCGGGAAACTGCGCCAGCACGACCTCGAACCAGCAGCCCTCGACGCAGTGCCACTGCGTGGTCTCGTCGATCACGTGGTAGACCGCATACGGCGTGTCGCCGCGCCGCCCGGCCCGGTCCGCACGGCGCGCCGCACGCGCCTCGCGCAAGCGCCGGTTCGGCAACAGGATGCCGGTGACCGGATGCACGAACAGCTCGACACCCGGCGCTTCGTGCAGCGGCACGCCGGGCCGGTCTCCCCAGCGGTACGGTCGCACCCGCACCTCGCCGTCGCACAGCACCGCGTCGCGCGCCACGAAGTCGTCGACGTGCAAAAAGATGTGCGCCTGCACCGTGCTGCGGCGATCGATGCCGCTGCACAGCTCGGCGTACACCTTGTCCCATGGCCGATGCACCTGCTTGTGCAGCCAGCGCTTGAGCGGCTGGAGGTTTTCGCTCAGCCACTTCGGATGCTGCAGGCCGCGCTTCATGCCCAGGTGCGAACCGCGCTCGGGGCTGTTGCGCCACGGGCGGCCATCGCCCTGCACGCGCCAGCCGCCGCGCGGACGCTCGACGATCACCTTGTCCATGTCGTCACGCATCGTCGGCCCTCTGCCCGAAGTCGCGCGCGGCCTTCTGCAGCGCCACCTTCTGCGCGCGCCGCTCGGCGCGGTGGGTGCGCAGGTGGCGGCCCGCGCCCTGGCTGGATTCGCGGCGCGCCATCGCGGCCACCACGGGATTGCGCGGTGCCGACGCGGGCACCGCAAAGTAGAACCGGCCCAGACGCTTGTCGTCGTCGCGGGCCTTTCGTTGAGCACTCATGTGCACACACTCCGAAAAAACAAAAAGGCCCCGGCGAATGCAGTTGCGCGCGGGGCCCTTGTCGATTCGGCCGCGGCGGATGCGAAGGTGCACATCCGGCCGGGGCGGTCGGTGTGCGTCAGGTGTTCAGTGAACGGTTCATTGAATGGTGTTCTCGCCCGGGAGGTTGATCGTCGCCGTGCGTGGTGTCTGGAAAAACTGTCGCTGAAAAAGGAAGGGCGGATTCTGGCGAGGGCCTTCGCCGCGCGCAAGCCCGCCGCGGCGCGCTGTGGCGCAAAGCTGACAGGGCACATCGGTTGAATCCGCTTCACGCCTCGCGCCGTATGGCATCTCAAGCGCATCGCGCCTCCGAGCTGTTGGCGGTTTCCACAGAGCCTTTCCTTCCAGGAGACATCCATGAAAAAACTCGTGATCGCCCTCGGCGTGTCGGTCCTGCTCGGCGCGTGCGCCGGCAGTGGCATGAGCAACGCCAGCAGCAGTGCCGCCACCCCGATGGTCGGCGGCGCGCCGATGTACCCGACGAAGGACATCGTCGACAACGCGGTGAATTCGAAGGACCACACGACGCTGGTCGCCGCGGTGAAGGCGGCCGACCTCGTGGCTACGCTCAAGAGCCCGGGCCCGTTCACGGTGTTCGCGCCCACCAACGCCTCGTTCGCGGCGCTGCCGGCCGGCACGGTCGACACGCTGCTCAAGCCCGAGAACAAGGCCACGCTCACCAAGGTGCTGACCTACCACGTGGTGCCCGGTCGCATGGACAGCGCGGCGCTGACGAGCGCGATCAACGCGGGCGGCGGCAAGGCGCTGCTCAAGACCGCCAGCGGCGGCACGCTCACGGCGACGATGAGCAGCGGCACGGTGTGGGTGACCGACGCCAAGGGCGGCACGGCGGCGGTGACGATCGCCAATGTCTACCAGTCGAACGGCGTGATCCACGTCGTCAACAAGGTGCTGCTGCCAGGTTGAGTCAGCTGCGCTGCGCGGCCTCCGCCTCGTCGCGCAGCCATTGCGCGAAGTCCTGCGCGTCGCGGTTGCCCGCGGCGCGCCGCGACGTCTCGATGAAGTAGCCGCGGTGCGATGCCGCGCCCTGGCCGAGCGGCGCCACGAGCCGGCCGTCGCGCACCAGTTCGCGCAGCAGCGGCAGGCGCCCGATCACCACGCCCTGCCCCGCCACCGCGGCGGCCACCGCATCGGCGTACTGCGAGAAGCGCAGCGTGCTCTTCATGCGCAGGTCTTCCAGCCCCATCACCTTGAGCCACGGCTCCCAGTCGGTGGTCGGGGCTTCGCTGTGGTCCGGGTATTCGATGGTCAGCAGCGTGAGCTTGGAAAAATCGGACAGCTCGCGCAGCGACGCGGCCACCTGCGGCGCGCACAGCGGGATCACCGACTCCTCGAACAGCGCCGGGCCCACGCCGCGGCCGATGGGCACGAAGCGCACCGCGAGGTCGAGCCGGCTCACGTCCAGGTCGAGCACGTCGAGCGTGGCCGACACGCGCACGTCGACCTGCGGATGCGTGCCGGTGAAGCGCGCCAGTTTCGGAATGAGCCACAGCGACGCGAAGCCCGGCGTGGTGGTGATCGACACCTGCCGCGGCGCGGCGCTGGCGCGCACGCGCGCGGTGGCGTCGCGCAGGCGCTCCAGGCTGTCGGTGACGGCGCGCTGCAGCACGCCGCCGGCCTCGGTGAGCGCGAGCGCGCGGTGGCGGCGCTCGAACAGCAGCACGCCCAGGCTGGCTTCGAGCTGCTGGATCTGCCGGCTCACGGCCGACTGCGTGAGGTGCAGCTCGCCCGCCGCCAGCGTGAAGCTGAGCCGGCGCGCGGCGGCCTCGAAGCTGCGCAGCAGCTCGAGCGGCGGGAGCTCGCCGGCAGGGGTTTTCACATTCTCTGGAGGCATGCAACGAGTTCCGAATGACCGCGTGTAAGAGAGGGTTCGGCTCACTATATTCATTCGTATCACGAATGCAATGGAGGTTCCCATGAGCACTACCGACCGGTCCCCTTCCACCTTTTTCTCCTCGTCGAGCTCGCGCTTCCACGTGAGCCTGCCCAGCCGCGCCGTCTTCGCCGTGCCCGACGGCGCGGGCGTGGGCATCGAATGCCGCAGCGGCGCGGTGTGGATCACGCTCGACCGCGACCCGCGCGACATCGTGCTCGGGCCGGGCGAGCGCTTCGAGAGCACCGAGCACCGGCGCGTGCTGGTGTCGGCGCTGGAGTCATCGTGCATCTCGGTGTCGGACGCGCAGCCCGCCGCGCTGCCGAACCCGGCCTCGCGCGCACAGGCTCGCGTGCGGTCGCCTTGGCGACTGGCGCTGCACGGGTTGTCCCCGGCTTGACCGCGGGCGCCGTGGCATCGAACCTCGATGCCATGGACCGCCCCCGCAGGGAGCAGCACCGCGCGCCGCCGTGACGACAGGCGGCTTTTTGCTTTGGGCGTCCGTTTTCCTTCTTGGCCTTGAAAGGGACACGCCCATGACCACCACTTCTGGCGCAGCGCTCGCATGACCGCGCCGCAACCCACACCCCAACCCTGCATCCTGTGCGAGCAGGCCGACGGCATCGCCACGCTCACGCTGAACCTGCCGCACAAGCTGAACCCGATCGCGAAAGACCTGCAGGTCGAGCTGCGCGACGCGCTCGAGCGCATCCGCGATGACCGCACGGTGCGCGCCGTGATCCTCACGGGCGCCGGCAAGGCCTTCTGCGTGGGCGCCGACCTGAGCGCGATGGCGCCGCCCGGCGAGCCCGGCCAGACGCTCGGCGACCAGACCGCCGAGTGGATGCAAAAGCTCAGCAACCCGCTCATCGAGACGCTGCGCACGCTGCCGGTGCCGGTGGTGGCCGCCGTCAACGGCCCGGCGGCCGGTGCGGGCGTGGGCCTGGCACTCGCGGCCGACGTGACCATCGCCGCGCGCAGCGCCTACTTCTACCTGCCCTTCCTGCCCAAGCTGGGCATCGTGCCCGACCTGGGCTGCACCTGGGCCATTCCGCGCCGCGCCGGCCGTGCGCGCGCGATGGGCATGGCGCTGCTCGACGAGCGCCTGAGCGCCGGGCGTGCCGTGCAGTGGGGCCTGATCTGGGCCTGCGCCGACGACGAGCAACTGATGGACGAGGCCCGCGCCATCGCGCAGCGCCTGGCGCGCCTGCCGGCGCATGCGGTGCTCGAAGCCCGCGAGGCCTTCGAGGCCTCGGAGCACCACACGCTGAAGGAACAACTCCACTACGAGAGCGAGCGCCAGCGCGCGCTCATCGACCGCCCCAGCTTCCGTGAAGGCGTGAGCGCCTTCCTGCAGAAGCGCCCCCCTGTCTTCGAAACCCGCTGACGTCCCCATGACCATCGAACGCACCCTCTTCACCGCCGACCACGAGGCCTTCCGCGACAGCTTCCGCCGCTTCATGGACAAGGAGATCGCGCCCTTCCACGACGCATGGGAAGAGCAGGGCTATGTGGACCGCGCCGTCTGGTCCAAGGCCGGCGAGAACGGCTTCCTGTGCATGGCGCTGCCCGACACCTACGGCGGCGCGGGCGCCGACCTGCTCTATTCGGTGATCCAGTTCGAGGAGCTGTGGGCACGCGGCTTCACGGGCATCGGCTTCGGCCTGCACAACGAGATCGTGGCGCCGTACATCCTGCGCTACGGCACCGAGGCGCAGAAACAGCACTACCTGCCCAAGCTCGCGAGCGGCGAGATGGTCGGCGCCATCGCCATGAGCGAGCCCGGTGCGGGCAGCGACCTGCAGGCGGTGAAGACCAGCGCCATCCGCCAGGCCGACGGCAGCTACCTGCTCAACGGCAGCAAGACCTTCATCACCAACGGCTGGCACGCCGACCTGGTGATCGTGGTCGCCAAGACCGACCCGGCCGCCGGCGCGAAGGGCACGAGCCTGTTCCTCGTCGAGCGCGGCATGCCGGGCTTCGAGAAGGGCAAGCGCCTGAAGAAGCTGGGCCTGAAGGCGCAGGACACGTCCGAGCTGTTCTTCAACGACGTGCGCCTGCCCGCCGAGGCGCTGCTGGGCGAGCTCAACCGCGGCTTCGTCTGCCTGATGGAGCAGCTGCCGTGGGAGCGGCTGCAGATCGCGATCAGCGCGGTGGCCGCATCGCAGGCGGCCATCGACCACACCGTGGCCTACGTGAAGGAGCGCAAGGTGTTCGGCCAGCCCGTGGGCAACTACCAGAACACGCGCTACACGCTGGCCGAGCTGCAGACCGAGGTGCAGGTGGCGCAGGTGTTCGTCGACAAGTGCATCGAGCTGCTGATGGCCGAGAAGCTCGACACCGCCACCGCGAGCATGGCCAAGTACTGGACCAGCGACCTGCAGTGCAAGGTGATGGACGAGTGCGTGCAGCTGCACGGCGGCTACGGCTTCATGTGGGAGTACCCGATCACCCGCGCGTACGCCGACGCGCGCGTGCAGCGCATCTACGGCGGCACCAACGAGATCATGAAAGAGGTGATCACGCGCTCGATGGGCCTCGGCGGGCGCTGAAGCGCCCCGCATTTGGCACCACTGGCGCCATGGAAAGGGCTGCGGGAGAATGCCGCCCATGCCCATCCTCAACGCCTTCTACGCCCAGTCGGGCGGCGTCACCTCGGTCATCAACGCCTCGGCCTGCGGCGTGATCGAGACGGCGCGCCAGCACCCGGACCGCATCGGCACGCTCTATGCCGGGCGCAACGGCATCCTCGGCGCGCTCACCGAGGACCTGATCGACACCAGCGCCGAGCCGGCCGACGCGATTGCGGCGCTGCGCACCACGCCCTCGGGCGCCTTCGGCTCGTGCCGCTACAAGCTCAAGTCGCTCGAAAAAAATCGCCGCGAGTACGAGCGCCTGATCGAGGTGTTCAAGGCGCACGGCATCGGCTACTTCTTCTACAACGGCGGCGGCGACTCGGCCGACACCTGCTTCAAGGTGAGCCAGCTGTCGCAGTCGATGGGCTACCCGCTGCAGGCCATCCACGTGCCCAAGACCATCGACAACGACCTGCCGCTGACCGACTGCTGCCCGGGCTTCGGCTCGGTGGCGAAGTACGTGGCGGTGTCCACGCTCGAGGCCTCGTTCGACGTGCGCTCGATGGCCGCCACCTCCACCAAGGTGTTCGTGCTCGAGGTGATGGGCCGCCACGCCGGCTGGATCGCCGCGGCCGGCGGGCTGGTGGCCGACCATGGCATTCCGGTGGTGGTGCTGTTCCCCGAGATCGAATTCGATGCGGCCCGCTTCCTGGCGCGCGTCGATGCCATGGTGCAGCAGCACGGCTACTGCTCGGTGGTGGTGTCCGAGGGCTGCCATCACCCCGACGGCACCTTCCTGGCCGAGCAGGGCGCGCGCGATGCCTTCGGCCATGCGCAGCTGGGCGGCGCGGCGCCGGTGGTGGCGCAGATGGTGAAGGAGGCACTGGGCCACAAGTTCCACTGGGCGGTGGCCGATTACCTGCAGCGCGCGGCGCGCCACATCGCCTCGGCCACCGACGTGAAGCAGGCCTACGAACTGGGCCAGCGCGCGGTCGAGCTCGCGCTCGAAGGCCGCAACGCGGTGATGCCGACCATCGAGCGCACGAGCGACGTGCCCTATGCGTACACGCTGGGCGCGGCGCCGCTCGAAGCGGTCGCCAATGTCGAGAAGCCGATGCCGCGCGATTTCATTTCGGACGACGGCTACGGCATCACCGAGAAGTGCCGCCGCTACCTGCTGCCGCTGATCGCGGGCGAGGACTACCCCGCCTACCGCGACGGCCTGCCGGTGTATGCGACGCTGCGCAACGTGGCGGTGCCGAAGAAGCTGCCGGCCTTCGCGCTCGCATGACGGTGGTCATCGACACCGCGCGCTGTCCGCTGTGCGGCGAGGCGAACCGCTGCGCGATGGAGGTCGAGCGCGAGACCGGGCAGGCGCAGCCGCCCTGCTGGTGCATGGCCGCCGATTTTTCGCTGGCCCCGCTCGACACGCTGCCCCCGGCGTTGCGCGGCCAGGCCTGCATCTGCGCGCGCTGCGCCGCAGGAAAGCCGCCGCTTCAGGACTGAGCGACGTCGCCCTGCGACTGAGATTGGGTCTGCCCCTGTGCAGGCTCGGCAGCTTCCGTCGCGGCTTCCGCCACATCCCCCGCCGTCACCATCGTCGGCGCCGTGCCGCTGCGCTGCGCGGTGACCACGCCGTGGATGAACTGCAGCTTGCCCACCGCCGCGCGCGGCAGCACGAAGGGGTAGTAGTCGGGCTGACCCATGCTGCGCGACAGCTCGTTGAGCATGCTGGTCAGCAGCACCCAGCCGTTGATGAAGTCCAGGAATTTCGCGGCGTCAGGATGCTCGGGCTGCCACAGGTCGGCGGCGGTGAAGAGGTCGCTCGTGAGCTCCACATTGCTCGCATCGATGCCGAAGCTCATCGCCGTGTCGGCGGTGTCCGCCATGTGCAGGTAATGGGCCCAGGTCTCGGCCCAGTCTTCCCACGGGTGCATGCTCGCGTAGCTGCTGACGAAGCGCTGCGCCCAGTCGGGCGGCGGGCCCTGCTCGTAGTGCTGCTGCAGCGCGGCGCCGTAGTCGGCGCGCTCGTCGCCGAAGAGCGCGCGGTAGTCGTCGATCCAGCGCGTGGGCAGCACCAGCAGGTCCCAGTAGTAGTGGCCGATCTCGTGGCGGAAGTGGCCCAGCAGCGTGCGGTAAGGCTCGTGCATCTCGGCGCGGATGCGCTCGCGCACGGCGTCTTCGGCCTCCTCGGCGTTGAGCGTGATCAGGCCGTGCTCGTGGCCCGTCATCACGTGCGGGGCGCCCGGCATGTTGCTGAGAAAGTCGAAGGCCAGCCCGTGCACCGGATCGGCATGGCGGCTCACCACCGGCAGGCCGAGTGCGAGCAGCTGCGAGATCAGGCGGCGCTTGGGCATCTCGAGCTTGCGCCAGAGCTCGCCGTTGGCCTCCACCGACAGGTCGGGGATGGTGCGCGTGACGCTGCAGGCCAGGCAGTAGCCGGGCGCCAGGCCCTGCGTGTCGGCGGGAATCGTCTCGCCCTCGCGCGGCTGCGCCACCATCCAGTTGCAGGCGGCCGGCGTCATGAGGTTGGCGCAGCGGCGGTAGGTGGCGCCGTACGGGTCGCCGAAGACGGTGAAGGTGTCGGGCAGGGCGCCCTCGCCTTCGGCCGGTGCCAGCGGCACCACGCCGAGCCGGTCGATCACGTAGCCCAGCGGCGTGTGGCAGGCCAGGCACTCGCTGTTGCGCAGGAACACGGGGCGCCCGCACTGGCAGCGGTAGGCGCGGCTGACGGTGGGGGCGGCGAGTTCGGCCGCGAGCGTGGGGGTGGCGTCGGGCACGGCGGGGTCGTGGACCGAGTCGGGGGTCGATGGATGCATGGCTTGTTCTTTGGAGACTTGACGCACAGGGGACAGCCGCCGCATTGTGCGACCGGCCCGCGCGCGGTCGACGCCGCAAACACCGATATGCTTGTAGGACGACGGACCCGCGACCGTCCCTGCGCCGCCCCATGACCTCCCCCCCAACACCCGACACGCCGCCCTCCATGGGCGCCCTGCGCGCCCGCTACGGCGAGCGCTACCGCTGGTACCTGCTGCTGTCGGTCATGGTGGGGACGATGGCGTCCATCATGTCCTCGACCATCGTCAACGTGGCGATCCCCGACATGAGCCACCACTTCGCGCTGGGCCAGGAGCGCGCGCAGTGGGTCAGCTCGGGCTTCATGGTGGCGATGACGGTGTCGATGCTCACCACGCCCTGGCTGCTGTCGCGCTACGGCTACCGGCGCACCTACGTCGGCACCATGCTGTTGCTGCTGGCCGGCGGCATCGTGGGCGGCGTGGCCAACCACTACCCGCTGGTGCTGCTGGCGCGCGTGGCCGAGGGGCTGGCGGCGGGCGTGGTGCAGCCCATTCCGGCCATCATCATCCTGCGCGCCTTCGAGCCCCACGAGCAGGGCCGCGCCAGCGGCATCTTCGGCATGGGCGTGGTGCTGGCGCCGGCCATCGGGCCGAGCATCGGCGGCGTGCTGGTCGACCTGTTCGGCTGGCGCTCGATCTTCTTCATGGTGGTGCCCTTCTGCCTGGCCTCGATCTGGCTGGCCTACAAGTTCGTGCCCAAGACCGCGCCCGGCGGGGTGGCCGCGACGCGCGGCAGCGGGCTCGATGCGCGCGGCCTGGCGCTGGGCACCGTGGGCACGCTGTGCCTGCTGAACGGGCTGGTCGAGCTGCGCGGCGATTCGCCGCTGCAGGCCGCGCTGCTGCTGGCCGGCGCGCTCGTCGCCTTCGCCGCCTTCGTGTGGTGGCAGCGCCGGCTCATGGCCTCGGGCGGCGCGCCGCTCATGAACCTCGCGCTCTTTCGCTACCGCCAGTTCGCCATGGGCAGCCTGGTCGCCTTCATCTACGGCACCGCGCTGTTCGGCTCGACCTACCTGCTGCCGGTGTACATGCAGGTGGGGCTGCACCTGTCGGCCTCGCACGTGGGCACCACCCTGCTGCCGGCCGGCATCGTGCTGGCCTTCACCATCGCGGGCGTGGGCCGGCTGGCCGACAAGCAGCCGACCTGGCTCCTGGTGAGCATCGGCCTGGCGCTGCTGGCGGTGTCGTTCGCGCTCATGGCCGTGCTGCGGCTGGACAGCCCGCTGTGGCTGCTGGTAGTGTTCGCGATCGTCGGGCGCATCGGGCTGGGCTTCATCCTGCCCTCGCTCAACCTCGGGTCGATGCGCCCGCTGGCCAAGCCGCTCATCCCGCAGGGCGCGAGCGCAATCAGCTTCGTGCGCATGCTCGGCGGCGCCGTGGGCGTGAGCCTGTGCGCCATCATTCTGGAATGGCGCCTGGCGGCGCACGGCGACTCGCTCGCCAACCCGGTGAGCACGCCGGCGCGCCTGGCCGCCTTCGACGAGGTGTTCCTCATGCTGGCCGGCCTGTGCGCGCTGGCCGTCTGCGCGGCTTGGCAGCTGCGCGAGCCACCCGGCGAGGACACGGCGCAACACAGGGGGTAAACCCCGGCGGCGCGGGGACTCGCTTTCGCTTTCAATTGTTATCAGTTGTATCTAAAAGCGGAATCGGTTCCATGCATCGCAGACGTTTTCTCGCCGCCTCGGCCGCGGCGACGGCCGGACTCGGCCCCCTCCTTTCCTTGCCTTCCCCCGCCCTGGCCGCCGAGAGCGGCGTCAGCGACGGCGAGATCGTCCTGGGCCACACCGGCATCCTGAGCGGGCCGCTGGGCGTGCCGATCAAGGTCGTGATGGCCGGCGCCGGGCTGGCCTTCGACGCGGTCAATGCGCAGGGCGGGCTCGCGGGCCGCAAGCTCAAGCTGGTCTCGCTCGACGACGAGCTCAAGCCCGAGAAGGCCGTCGCCAACTACGAGAAGCTGCTCGCCGAGCACCGCGCCTTCGCCTTCTTCGGCTGCGTGGGCTCGGGCACCACGGCCGCCGCGGCCAAGGTGCTGGGCCAGAGCGGCGCGCCGATGGTGGGCGGCTATGCCGTGTCGGACTCGGCGCGCGAGAAGGTCGCAGGCGCAGGCTACTTCGTGCGCGCCACCTTCGCGCGCGAGGCGCAGGCGCTGGTGCAGCACCTGAGCACCATCGGCGTCTCGCGCATCGCCGTGGCCTACCTGGACAACCCCGGCGGTGCCGAAGTGGCGCGGCTGGTCGAGGCGGCGCTCGACACGCTCAAGCTCAAGCCCGTGGCAGCGGTGCCCGTGAAGGGCGACGGCACGACCAACGAGGCCGCGGGCAAGGCGCTGGCCGACAGCCAGGCGCAGGCCGTGCTCATGTATCTGGGTGGCGGCATCGGCGGCGAGGTCATGAAGAGCGCCTGGACCGCCGGCGGTCGCCAGATGTTCTACGGCATGTCGATCGTGCCGGGCGACGTCACCGCCAAGCTCGTCGGCGACAAGACCAGCGGCCTGGCCATCTCGCAGATCGTGCCCTACCCCTGGAGCGAGGTCGACGCCACCGCGCGCGAGTTCCGCCAGCTGGCCGAGCGCGCCAAGATCGACATCGGCTACCTGAGCTACGAGGGCTACGTGAACGCGCTCGTGATGATCGAGGCCCTGCGCCGCACCGGCCGCGACCTCACGCGCGCGAAGCTGCACGCCACGCTGAAGGCGATGAAGCTGCGCATCGGCAACATGGAGATCGACTTCACGGGTGCGAGCAACACGGGCTCGCGCTTCATCGAGATGGTGCGGGTGACGAAGGAAGGGCGGTTCCTGCGCTAGAGACAGAGGCCGGGTCTGCTCACAGCCCCAGCTGCGTGAGCGCCCACGCCACCGTGCCCAGCTGCATCACGTTGAGCACCATGCCCGCGATGTGGAGCTTGCGGAACTGCACGATCGACGTGTCCGTGGCCGGGATCGTGTGGCGCAGCAGGTCCATGCGCGGAATGATGAGCCAGCGGCGCAGCGCGAAGGCCAGGCCGGCGATGAAGGCCATGCCGACCGCGAAGAAGGGCTTGCCGCACCACGCATAGCTGAGCGCCGCCGCGCTCGCGGTGAGCACCACGGCCACGTAGTAGACGTTGAACAGGCCGCGGATGAAGCGCGAGTCCAGCGGGGTGTCGTGCGAGAGCACGAGCAAGGGCAGCGAGCCCATCATGAAGAACCCCATCCAGACCAGCAGGATGACGGTCGCCATGAGCGCAACGACGATGGGAAGCATCTTTGAAAACCCTCCGCGGCGCGCAAGCATACGCCCGGGCAGGCGTTGCGTCTCTCGGCGCTTACACGGCGCGTGCGGCGGCCGGCACCCGCGCCCCGCCATCGGCCACCAGCGCCGCGCCGGTCACGAACGAGGCTTCGTCGCTGGCCAGGAACAGGCAGACGGCGGCCATCTCCTCGGGCGTGGCCATGCGGCCCAGCGCGATGCGCGCCACCGTCTGCGCGCGCGCGGCGTCTTCGTCGATGCCGCGTTCGGCGGCCAGGTCGCGCATCTCCTGGCGGCTCATGGGCGTGTCGACCCAGCCGGGGCACAGGGCGTTCACGCGCACGCCGTGCGGGCCGTAGGCCTGCGCGGCCGAGCGCGTGAGCGCGACCACGCCGGCCTTGCTGGACGCATAGCTGGCCATGCCGGCGCCGGCGTTGAAGGCCGCGACCGAGGCGATGTTGACGATGGCGCCGCCGCCCTGCGCCACCATGCCGGGCAGCACGGCGCGCTGGCAGCGCATGGTGCCGCCGAGGTTGACCTCGTGCAGCCGCTGCCAGTCGCCGTCGTCGATGTCGGCCGCGTCGTCGTTGCGCACGATGCCGGCGCAGTTCACGAGCACGTCGATGCGCCCGAATGCGGCCTGCACCGCGGCCACGGTGGCGCGCACGGCCGCGTCGTCGGTCACGTCGCAGTCGAAGGCCGGGCCCTCGCCCACCGGCTGCGGGCGCGGCCAGCCGGCCACCGCGACGCGCGCGCCCTCGGCCGCGAAGCGCGCGGCCACGGCGGCGCCGATGCCGGTCGCTGCACCGACGATGAGGCAGGCCTTGCCGTGCAGGCGCGCGCTCATGTGGGCTGCTCCGCGAAGAACGGGCTTTCAGGCAGCGTCGAGCCGCCATCGACCACGATCGTCTGCCCCGTGATGTAGCGCGCCGCCGGGCTCGCCAAGAAGCGCATCGCGTAGGCGATGTCCTCGGGCCGGCCCAGTTCACCGGCCGGGATGTGGCGCGCGATGCGCGCGGCCTTGGCCGGGTCAGACAGCAGCGAGCCGCCCTGCTTGGCGATGTAGCCCGGCTCCACGCCGTTCACGGTGATGCCCTCGCGCGCGTACTCCAGCGCTGCGGTGCGGATGAAGCCGTTCACGCCGGCCTTGCTGGCCGCGTAGTGCGCGCTGCCCGGCATGGCCACGCGCGGGCCGGTCACCGACGAGGTGACGAGCAGCCGCCCGCCGCCGCGCGCACGCAGGTGCGGCACAGCGGCCTGCGTGAGCCAGAAGCAGGCCTTGAGGTTGACGGCCAGCGTGTGCTCCAACTGCTCGTCGGTCATCGCGTCGATGGCGGCCCAGGGGTTCACGGCCGCGTTGTGGACCACGATGTCGAGCGCGCCGAACACGCGCACCGCTTCGGCCACCGCGCGCTCGGCCTCGTCGCGCCGGCCGATGTCGCAGGCCATCGCCTGCGCCGCGAAGCCGCGCGCACGCAGTTCCGCCGCCACCGCCTCGCCCGCACTGCCGGTGCGGTTGGCGATGAGCACCGAGGCGCCGGCTTCGGCAAACACCTGCGCGATGGCCGCGCCGATGCCGCGCCCGCCGCCGGTGACCAGCGCGACCTTGCCCTGCAGGCCGAAGAGATCGGGCGTGCTCATCCCTTGCACTCCCGCACGAACTCGGCGAAGGCCGCGTTGTGCTCGTCGACCTCGCGCTCGGTGGTGCCGGGGCAGCACAGCATCATGTTGTGGAAGGGCGTGATGAGCACGCCGCGGTTCATCATGTACAGGTGCAGCAGCGCCTCGAGTTCGCCGTCGCGCGTGCGGCGCACATCGCTTGCGTTGCGCGGCGCGTCGGCGCAAAAGAGCGTCTCCACGCGCGCACCGACCTGCGTCGCATGCCAGGGCAATCCCGCGGCGGCGATGCTGGCGTTGACGCCTTCGGCCAGGCGCTGCGCGAGCACCAGCATGCGATCGAAGGCCTCGGGCGTGAGCACCTGCGAGAGCACCGCGCGCATCACGGCCACGGTGAGCGCGTTGCCCGCCAGCGTGCCGCCGAAGCCGGCATGCGCCGACTGGCGCTTCGTCGGGTGCAGCTTGGGCAGCACCTGCCAGACGCGCTCGGCGGTCTCGGCACTCAGCCCGAAGGCGGCGGCGGGAATGCCGCCGGCGATGGCCTTGCCGATCACGAACATGTCGGGGTCGAGCCCGTGCTGGCGCGTATAGCCGCCGGGGCCGCTCGAGATGGTGTGCGTCTCGTCGATGACCAGCAGCGTGCCGGTCTCGCGCGTGAGGCGGCGCAGCGCGTCGTGAAAGCCGGGCGCGGGCGCGATCATTCCGTAGTTGGTCATGGCCGGCTCGGCCAGCACGCAGGCCACGTCGCCGGCGCGCAGCGCGCGCTCCAGCGCGGGCACGTCGTTGAACTCAACCACGGCCGAGAGCTGGTCGTGCGGAAAGCCGTTGGGGTGGATGTCGTTGCGCATCGCGACGGCGCCGTCGCGCAGCTCCACATGCGCCTCTTCCACCGAGCCGTGGTAGCAGCCCGAGAACACCAGCACGCGCGGGCGGCCCGTGACCATGCGCGCCAGGCGGATGCAGGCGCGGTTGGCGTCCGAGGCCGAGGTCGTGAGGTTCCAGTACGGCAGGCCGAAGCGGCGCGACAGCTCTTCGCCGACCCAGGCCGCGTCGTCGGTGGGCAGCATCAGCGAGCTGCCCACGCGCGCCTGCCGCGCCAGCGCCTCGACCACGGCCGGGTGGCCGTGGCCGCACATGCCGCCGGTGTCGCCCAGGCAGAAGTCGGCGTAGCCGTTGCCATCCACGTCGACAAAGCGCGCGCCATAAGGCAGCTGCGCGTCCTGCACGTACAGCGGCCAGCCGCCGATCCAGCGGCGCATCCAGTGCGAGGGCGCGCCGTAGAGCCAGGCCTGCTGGCCCTGGGCAAAGCGTTCGCCGCTGCGCGCGTGGGTGCGCGCATAGCGCGCCTGTTCGGCCTGCATCAGGGCCTGCACGCGCTCGCGCGGCACGGTGGGTTCGAAGGTCGGGGTCATCGCAAACTCGGTCAAAGGGAAGAAGAAGGAGAAACGCCCAGCATCGACAGCGCCTGCGCGTAGCTCGCGCCCGGATGCATCACGTCGAAGTGCACGGTGCGCAGGCCCACGCGCTGCGCGCCGACGATGTTGCGCAGCTGGTCGTCGACGAACACGCAGGCGTCGGCGGGCAGGCCGAGCTGGTCCAGGCACTGCTGGTAGGCGCGCGCATCGGGCTTGAGGATGCCGGTGTGCGTGGCGTCCACCACCACGTCGAAGGCGCTCATGAAGGGCAGGCGCTGGCGAAAGCCCGCGCCATAGAACAGGTCGAGCTCGTTCGACAGGATGGCGAGCCGGCAGCCGGCGCGCCGCGCCGCCTCGATGGCCGCGAGCGCCTCGGGGCGGATGGCGGCCTCGGGGTCGGCGCCGCGTGCGCGCTGCACGAAGGTCTCCATGCGGTCCCAGCGTTCACCGACCAGCGCGCCCACTTCGCGCGTGCGCGCCATCCAGTAGTCGCGCTCCGAGAGCTTGTCGGCCTGCATGTCGCGCCACAGTGGATCGCTCGCGAGGTCGAAGGGGCCGCGCCAGGTGAGCGTGCCGCGCGGCAGCGACAGCGCCTCTTCGGTGAGGGCGTGGGTCTCGAACAGGGTGCGGCTGATGACGCCGCCGAAGTCGAGCACGAGGGCTTGTGTGGCGGGGCTCATGCGCGGCTCCCTGCGGGCACGGTGCCGTCGGCCACCCAGGCGTCGAACACGCGCAATGCGGCGTCGCAGAAGGCGCTGTCGTTGATGTGCGCATCGAGCTCGACGAGCCGCGCCGGGTCCACGCTGCCGCGCAGCGCTTCGGTGAAGGCCGCGAGGCCTTCGGGGTCGTGCAGCGGCTCGCCGGGCCGGTCCCAGCCTTCGATGCCTTGCAGCGGCATCAGCAGGCAGGTGGCGCCCTCGGCGCGCGCGAGGCGGCGTGCGATCTCGCTCGCCACATCGCGGCGGAACGCGGGCGCGCTGAGCGCCGAGGCCAGCAGCCGGTTGTGGATGTGCGTGGGCCGCCCTTCCAGGCCTTCGGGCGTGGACTGCCAGGCCGGGTAGTCGAGCATGTCGATGGCGCCGGGCGCGACGATCTGCGGCGTGCCCGCGCGGCCCGCACCGAGCAGCCGGTCGGGCCCGGCCGTCACGCACGAGCCGCCGAGCTGGTTGGCCAGCTCCTGCAGGCTGAAGTCCATCACCGCGCAGAAGCGGCCTTCGGCGGCCAGCGCCTCGAAGGCACGCCCGCCCATGCCGGTGGTGTGGAACACGGCGACCTCGTAGCCGCGCGCTTCGAGCGCGGGCTTGAGCGTCTTCATGTAGGTGAGCGCGCTGGAGCCCAGCGAGGTCATGCCCACCAACGGCTTCTCGAAGGCCGGCACGCAGGCCTGGCGGCAGGCGCCGAGCACCGCGCCGGCGGCCTGGCTCAGGGCCGAGCGGCACAGGCTGTTGAGGCCGTAGAGCCCGCCGGCCCACAGCACCATGATGAGGTCGGGCGGAATGCGCTCGGGCGGCAGCAGGTGCGAGTAGGCGATGGTCGACACCAGCACCTTCGGCACGCCCAGCGGCAGCGCCTGCGCCACGTCGAGCGCGAGGTCGGTGCCCATGGTGCCGCCGAGCGCGAGCAGGCCGTCGATGCGGCCCTCGGCCTGCCAGCGCGCGGCGAGCTTCGCGGCGCCGCGCGCCATCAGCGTCATGGCGCTGTTCTCGTCGCCGCTTTGCGCCACTTCGGCCACGGTCTTGCCGGCGGCGGCGGCCACCTCGGTGTTGGGAATGTCGGGCGTGAAGGGCGCGCCGTCGAGCACGCCCACGTCCATCACGACGACGCGGCCGCCGCCGGCCTCGATGCACTCGCGCATGAACAGCAGCTCGGCGCTCTTGGTGTCGGCGGTGCCGATCAGCAGGATCGTGGGCGATGCACTCACAGCGTCGCTTCCACGTCGGCGAACGCACCTTCGAGCGCATCGACCATGAAGTCCACCTCCTCGCGTGTGATGACCAGCGGCGGCGAGAGGATGAGGTTCGGGCCCGAGATGCGCACCATCAGCCCGCGCTGGTAGGCCGCCTGCGCCACCTTGGCGGCGATCGGGTTGCCGCGCGGCAGCGTGGTGCGCGTGGCCTTGTCGGCCACCATCTCGATGCCCAGCATGAGGCCCATGCCGCGCACGTCGCCGACGAAGCTGAACTTGTCGACGAAGGGCCGCACGCGTGCCTGGAAATGCGCGCCCACGCGCGCCGCGTTGCCGGGCACGTCGAGCGCCTCGATCTGGTCCAGCGTGGCGAGTGCCGCAGCAGCGGCCACCGGGTGCGCGCTGTAGGTGTAGCCGTGGCCCACCGCGGCCTGGCCCGTGGGGTCGTTGAGGAAGACCTCGGCCACCTTGCTCCCGATGGCGGTGGCGCCCAGCGGCACGTAGCCCGACGAGATGCCCTTGGCCAGGCACCACAGGTCGGCCTTCACGTTCCACAGCCGCGTGCCGAACATCGCGCCGCCGCGGCCGAAGCCGGTGACGACCTCGTCGGCGATGAGCAGCACGCCGTACTTGTCGCAGATCTCGCGCACGCGCGGCCAGTAGTTGGGCGGCGGCACGATCACGCCGCCCGCGCCCTGGATCGGCTCGGCGATGAAGGCGGCCACGGTGTCGGGGCCCTGGAACTGGATCTCGCGCTCCAGCTGCGTGGCGCAGATCTCGCCGAGTTCTTCCGGGTCCTGCGTGTAGGGGTTGCGGTACAGCCAGGGCGTGTCGACGTGAAAGCAGCCCGGCAGCAGCGGTTCGTAGGCGCGGCGGAAGTTCAGGTTGCCGTTCACGCTCATGCCGCCGAAGTGCACGCCGTGGTAGCCCTGTCGCAGCGCGATGAACTTGAAGCGGTCGGCCTGGCCCTTGAGCTTCCAGTACTGGCGCGCGAGCTTGAGCGCGCCCTCCACGGCATCGGAGCCGCCGTTGCTGAAGAACACAGCGGCCACGCCGTCGGGTTCCATGGTCTTGACCAGGCGCGCCGACAGCTCGATGGCGCGCGGGTGCGTGGTGCCGCGGAACACGTTGTAGAAGGGCAGCTCGTCCAGCTGCGCGACGATGGCGTCGCGCACGGGCTTGTTGCTGTGACCCAGGTTCGCGGCCCACAGGCCACCGACGCCGTCGAGCATCTTGTGGCCGTCCACGTCCCAGATCCAGCAGCCCTGGCCGCGCGCAATGATGTCGGGCTTGCTCTTGAGCATGGCCTGCGGATGCGCCATGGGGTGCCACAGGTACTGGGCGTTGTCTTGCTTGAGCGCCGCCACGGCGGCGGCATCGGTCGTTGTCATGCAGGTCTCCGGAAGTGTTCGATGCGCGTGCTCAGGACGGCACGCCGACGGTGAGGGTCTTGACCTCGGTGTAGTGCAGCAGGCCTTCGGCGCCCATCTCCTGGCCGATGCCGCTTTCCTTCCAGCCGCCGAAGGGCATCTCGGGCTGCGAGACGCCGAAGTGGTTGATGCCGACCATGCCGGCCTCGAGCGCGTCGCCCAGGCGGTGCGCGGTGTGCAGGTCGCGCGTGAAGGCGTAGGCGCCCAGGCCGTAGGGCAAGGCGTTGGCCTGCGCGATGGCTTCGTCGAGCGTGTCGTAGGGCTGCAGCACGGCGATGGGGCCGAAGGGCTCCTGGCGCATCACGCGGCTGTCAGCCGGTGCGTTGGCGATCACGGTGGGCTCGAAGAAGAAGCCGGGGCGCTGCACGCGGTGGCCGCCGCACAGCAGCTGCGCGCCGCGTTCCACGGCGTCGTCGACGAAGCGCTGCATGTCCTCGATGCGGCGTGCGTGCGCGAGCGGGCCCATCTGCGTGGCGGGGTCGGTGCCGTCGCCCAGGCGCAGTGCGCGCGCGGCCTGCACGAAGGCGTCGCTCCATTCGCCGAAGCGGGCGCGCGGCACGTAGAAGCGGATCGGCGACGCGCACACTTGGCCCGCGTTGCGGAACTTGGCGGCCAGCGACTGCTTGAGCGCGAAGGGAAAGTCGGCGTCGTCGCAAACGATCACCGGCGCGTGGCCGCCGAGTTCGCCGGTGAAGCGCTTCACATGCCGCGCCGCCTGCTCGCCCAGCAGCTTGCCCACGGCCACCGAACCGGTGAACGACACCTTGGCGATCGCCGGATGGTCGATAAGAAACGACGACACCTCGGCCGGGTCGCCGCACACCATGTTCAGTGCGTCGGGCGGCACGCCCGCGTCGAGAAAGGCGCGCACCAGCAGCATGCAGGTGCACGGCGTTTCTTCCGCCGGCTTGATGACCACGCTGCAACCCGCGGCCAGTGCGCTCGCGAGCTTGCGCGCGGGCAGGTTGGCCGGAAAGTTCCACGGCGTGAAGGCCGCCACCGGCCCCACCGGCTGGCGCATCACCGACTGCGAGAGGATGCCCTCGACGCGCGGCGGCACGAGACGCCCGTACAGGCGCTTGGCCTCCTCGGCCTGGAAGTCGATGATGTCCGCCGAGAGCGTGACCTCGCGCAGCGACTCGGCCAGCGGCTTGCCTTGCTCGAGGGTGAGCACGTGCGCAATCGTCTTCGCTTGTTCGCGGATGTTCTGCGCGGCAGTGCGCAGGATGTTGCAGCGCTCGAGCGCGCTCTTGCCGCGCCACTGCACGAAGCCGCGGCGCGCGGACGCGGCCGCTTCGGCGAGTTCGTCGCGGCCGGCCAGCGGCAGCTGCGCGATGGTGGCTTCGGTGGCGGGGTTGACGACCGCGCGGCGGCCGCCGGCGGTCTGCGTGCGCCATTGGCCGGCGATGTGCAGTGCGAGTTCAGGGTAGTCCATGCCCTGCACGATAGGGAGCGAGCCCCTTGCCGCGTTATCGAAAACTGGCAAACCTCGCGCGGCCTCGTGCGTGATGCGCAAGGGCCTTCCTATACTGTCCGCGCCGATCTTCTTTCACGACGCCTTCACGCCACGACCTCACCGTGCCCCGTTCACGCACCCCTTCCCGGCCCAGCGCCAAGCCCCTGCCCAAGGCACGCAGCAGCGCCGCGAGCGCCCCGGCCTTCGACCTCGAGACCTTCCTGCCCTTCCAGCTCTCGGTGGTCGCCAACCGCGTGAGCCAGACGGTGGGCCAGTCGATCGCCAGCCGCTTCTCGCTGCAGATTCCGGAGTGGCGCATCGTCGTGGTGCTGGGCAAGTACGGTGCGCTGTCGGCGCTCGAAATCGCACAGAAGACGAGCATGGACAAGGCCCGCGTGAGCCGCGCGCAGCACCGGCTGGTGGACCTGGGGCTGGCCAACATGCACCCCTCGGCCGATGACCGCCGCAAGGTCATCGTGTCGCTCGAGGAAGAAGGCCTGGCGCTGTACCGCGACATGGTGCCGCTGGCACACGACACGGCGCAGCGCCTGTTTTCGCAGCTCACGGCGGACGAGCGCCAGGTGCTGCAGACCATCGTGCAGAAGCTGTTCGACAGCACCACCGGCTTCGAGCCCAGCGGCGAACTCGAATAGGCCACGGTCGGGTGGCTTAGGGGTTTGCCCTGTCACTTTAAGATCGTTGTCAACGAAACAATCTGGTCTGGAGATTGCTTCCGGCACGGGTCTTCGCACCCCTGCCACCGCTTCGCCGGACCGCCATGACCAGCCAGACCGCCTCCGTTCTTCCTGCCCCTGCCCCCACCGTCGCGACGCGCTGGACCCTGTCCACGCACGACATCGACGCCTACGCCAGCGGCCAGAACGGCTGGCACCTGGCGTGCGACATGCTCTCGGGCGGCAGCTTCGCCGGCTTTCTCGACCACGTGCAACTGCCCGGCCTGCGGCTGGTGCGCGAGACCACCAACCGCGCGCTGCGCCAGCACGGCGAGATGAACCCCGACTGCTGCGGCTTCGCCCTCACCTGCCGGCAGGACGGCGAGGCGCGCTTCTCGGGCCAGCGGCTGGACACCGAATCGGTGATGGTCGGGCGCTGCGACGAGCTCGACCTGTGCAGCCCGCCGGGCTTCGAGCTGACGGGCATCGTGGTCGACAACGCGCTGCTGCAGTCGCTCACCGAACGCCTGAACGACCGCGCGCCGCCGGCCTGGCTCGAACGGCGCGTGGTGCTGCACTTCGACGACCCCACCATGCAGTCGCTGCGCGGCACCTTGCGCGGCGCCTTCTCTGCGCTCGACGCGATGCCCGGCCTGCTCGACGACCCCGTCGCCACGGTGCAGCTGCGCGACGACGTGCTGCTGGCCTGGCTCAACGCGCTGCCCGAAGACGTCGACCTGCGCGAGCTGCGCTCCACCGAGGCGCACCGCCGCGTGGTGCGCCGCGCCTGCGAGCTGATGATGTCGCGGCCCGACGAGCCGCTGTCGATGCTGCAGGTGTGCAGCCGCATCGGCGCGAGCCAGCGCAAGCTGAACTACTGCTTCCAGGAAACGCTGGGCCTGAGCCCCGCGCGCTACCTGCGGGCGCTGCGCCTGAACGGCGTGCGCCGCGCACTGAAGCGGCCCGAGTCGCGCTCGGTGCAGGACATCGCGGCGCACTGGGGCTTCTGGCACCTGAGCCAGTTCGCGACGGACTACCGGCGCCAGTTCGGCGAGCTGCCCTCGCAGACGCTGCGCGGCGCGGCGCTCACGAGGCACTGATCCGGTGCACGGGCCGAGGGGAATCCCTCGGTTTTCGGGGCGCCAGTTTTGCCGTTTTTTGATACCTGCTTGCGGAGGCGGTCGCTATCGTTGACCGCCATATGTCCGCCACGCTGCCCCCCCTTCCCAGCGCCCGTTCGCTCGCCGCCGCCCTGCAACGCCGCGAGCTCTCGTGCCGCGAACTGATGCAGACCTGCCTCGCGCGCATCGAGCGCCTCAACCCGCAGGTCAACGCGCTCGTGTCGCTGCAAGCGCCCGAGGAGATGCTGCGCCAGGCCGATGCCTGCGATGCGCAGTTGGCGCGCGGCGACGCGGTGGGCCGGCTGCACGGCTTCCCGATGGCGCCGAAGGATTTCGTCGCCACCGCCGGCCTGCCGACCACCATGGGCAGCCCGGTGTTCGCCAAGCAGGTCACGCCGCACGACGCGATCATGGTCGAGCGCCTGCGCCGCGCCGGCGCGCTCTTCGTGGGGCGCAGCAACACGCCCGAGTTCGGCCTGGGCTCGCACACCTACAACACGGTGTTCGGCACCACGCGCAACGCATGGAACCTCGACCACGCGGCCGGCGGCAGCAGCGGCGGCGCCGCGGTGGCGCTCGCGCTGCACATGCTGCCGGTGGCCGACGGCAGCGACATGATGGGTTCGCTGCGCAACCCCGCGGCCTGGAACCACGTCTACGGCCTGCGCCCGTCGCTGGGCCGCGTGCCCACCGGGCCGGGGCCGGAGCTGTTCTTCCAGCAACTGGGCTGCGAAGGACCGATGGGCCGCACGCCCGAGGACGTGGCCTGGCTGCTGTCGGTGCAGGCCGGCTACGACGCGCGCTCGCCGCTGAGCCTGGCCGGCGACGGCGAGGCCTTCGCGCAGCCGCTCGATGCGGAGTTGCGCGGCCAGCGCATCGCCTGGCTCGGCGACCTCGGCGGCCACCTGCCGATGGACCCGGGCGTGATGGCGCTGTGCGAATCGGCGCTGCGGCATTTCGACACGCTGGGCTGCAGCGTCGCACCTGCCGTGCCCGCCTTCGATTTCAACGCCCTGTGGACCGCCTGGCTGCGCCTGCGCGGCTTCATCGTCGCCGGCGCGCTGCGCGGGCTGCATGCCGACCCGGCCACGCGCGCGCAGCTCAAGCCCGAGGCCTGCTGGGAGATCGAGCAGGGCGAGCGCCTGAGCGCCGCCGCGCTGCATGAGGCGGCTGTCACGCGCACGCAGTGGCATGCCGCACTGCTGCAGCTCTTCGAACGCTTCGACTTCCTGGTGCTGCCGGCTGCGCAGGTGTTCCCGTTGCCGGTGGACGTGCACTGGCCGCGCGAGGTCGGCGGCCGCGCCATGGACACCTACCACCGCTGGATGGAAGTGACCATCGGCCCCTCGCTCGCCGGCCTGCCCGCGATGGCGATCCCGGCCGGCTTCTCGCAGGCCGAGGGCACGCGCGGCCTGCCGATGGGCCTGCAGCTCATCGGCCGCCCCGGCGCCGACCTCGACGTGCTGCGCATGGCGCACGGCTGGCACCAGGCCGTGCCCTTCGCGAACGTGCAGCCGCCGCTGCTGCAGCCGTAGCAGCCACAACAAGCCCCCTGTTTCCCGTACTCCGACACATCTCACACAACCCGAGGAGAGAACCCATGCGCAGACGTTCGCTGATTGCTGCCGGCCTGGCCGCCGGCCTGTCCCCCATCGCCCTGCCCGCCCTGGCGCAGGGCCTGGGGGGCAAGACCCTGAACCTGATCGTGCCCTACCCCGCGGGCGGCGGCTCCGACATCAACGCGCGCCTGGCCGCGCCCGAGCTGTCGCGGCTGCTGGGCCAGCCGGCCATCGTCGACAACGTGCCCGGTGCCAGCGGCTCGCTCGGCGTGATGAAGGCGGCCAATGCGCCGGCCGACGGCACGGCGCTGCTGCTGGGTTCGCCGATGGAGCTGATGCTCACGCCGCTCACGCTCAGCAGCGCGCGCTACAAGGCCGAAGACTTCCGTCCCATCGGCGTGATGGCCGTCACCTCGATGGTGCTGCTGGCGCGCAAGGACCTGGGCGCGGGCAGCGTCGACGAACTCATCGCGCTCTTGCGCCGCCCCGACACGAAAGAGCTGAGCTACGGCAGCATCGGCCCCGGCTCGCTCTACCACCTGCTGGGCGAGCGCTTCATGCAGCAGACGGGCACCAAGATGCTGCACGTGCCCTACAAGGGCTTCGCGCCGCTGGTGAACGACCTGCTGGGCGGGCAGATCGACCTGGTGTTTGCGCCGCTGGCCGGCAACGTGCCCGACCTGCTGGACGCCGGCAAGGTCAAGGCGCTGGGCATCGCGGCCTCGGCGCCGCACGAGCGCTTCACGGCCATTCCGCTGATCCGCAACAGCAAGGGCCTGGACGACTTCGTCTACAGCCTGTGGGCGGGCATCCAGGTGTCGCATCGCGTGCCCGAGGAAGCGCAGCAGCGGCTGCACACGGCCTTCAACCAGATGATGCTCAAGCCCGAGTTGCGCCGCGCGCTGGAACTCGGCGGCAGCAAGGTGGCGCCCGAACAGACGCTGGCCGAGCTGCGCCGCGGCTACCAGGCCGATATGGAGCGCTACCGCGCCATCGCCAAGTCGGTGAACCTGCGGCCCGAATGACATCCGCGGGCACGGGCCCGCGTTTTGCCAGTTTTCGATAACGCCGCAGCGGCGCGCAGAGAGAGGATGCGGACCTGTCCATCCTTCATCCGCCAAGGAGAACCTCCATGTCCGCCGACCTTTTCCCCGCAGCCCCCGGCGCCCTCACGCGCCGCCAACTCGTCATCGGCGGCGGCGCGGCCGCGCTGGCCGGCGTGCCTGCGCTGGCGCATGCGCAATCGAAGACCATCAAGATCGGCTACCTCACCACGCTGTCGGGCGTTCGCGCCAACTTCGGCGAGGCCGACCCCTGGAGCCTGGAGCGCGTGCGCGCCGCGCTGAAGGACGGCCTGACCATCGGCGGCACGACCTACAAGGTGGAGATCGTGGTGCGCGACACGCAGTCCGACGCCAACCGCGGCGCCACCATGTCCAGCGAGCTGCTGCTGCGCGAGAAGGTCGACCTGCTGCTGGTGCAGGACAGCGACGCCGCGCTGGCCGCGGGCCAGCTGTGCGACGTCAACGGCGTGCCGATGGTCTCGACCATGGGCCCGTGGCAGGCCATCACCTTCGGGCGTGGCTCCACGCCGCAAAAAGGTTTTCCGTTCTCGTTCCATTTCTTCTGGGGCGCCGACGACGTGCTGAAGAACTTCTTCGGCATGTGGGAGCCGCTGAAGGTGGAGCGCACGCTGGGCACGCTGTACATCGACAACGGCCCGGGCCACGCCTTCGCCGATCCGGCCACGGGCATCCCGGGCGGCGCGAAGCAGCGCGGCTACAAGGAGACCAACGGCGGCTTCTTCAAGATCGCGACCGACGACTTCAGCAACCAGGTCTCCAGCTTCAAGGCGGCGCGTGCGAACATCGTCTCGGGCTTTGCCTACGCCAACCACTTCGCCACCTTCTGGAAGCAGGCGCAGCAGGCAGGCTACCGGCCCGAGGTGGTGACGATGGCCGCGTCCTTCCTGTTCCCCAGCGCGGTGGAGTCGCTGGGCGCGGCGGGGAACGGCATGTCGACCGAGGTCTGGTGGACGCCCAACTTCCCGTTCAAGTCCTCGCTCACGGGCCAGAGCGCCAAGGCGCTGGCGGCCGACTGGGAGGCCACCACCGGCAAGCAGTGGACGCAGCCCATCGGCTACGGCCACGCGCTGTTCGAGGTCGGCATTGCCGCATTGAAGAACGCCACCAACCCGAAGGACAAGAAGGCCGTGCGCGACGCGCTGGCCAACCTGCAGCTCGATTCGGTGGTGGGGCGCATCGACTTCAAGGGCAGCCCGATCAAGAGCGTGGCCGTCACGCCGATGGTGGCGGGCCAGTGGCGCAAGACCAAGGCGGGCAGCAAGTTCCCATACGAGCTGGTCATCACGCACAACAGCACCGCGAAGCAGATTCCGGTGGAAGACGAGCTCAAGCTGCTGTCGCAGCTGAAAGCTGCATGAGCGATTGCCTCGTCATCGACGGCCTGTGCAAGCGCTACGGCGAGATCGTCGTGGCCGACCAGGTGGCGCTCTCGCTCGCGCGCGGCGAGTGCCTGGGCGTGGTCGGGCCGAACGGCGCGGGCAAGAGCTCGCTGTTCAACCTGATCACCGGCGTGGCCGTGCCCGACGCGGGCAGCATCCGCCTCGAAGGCCGCGAACTGGTCGGGCTGCGCGCCGATGCGCGGGCGCGGCTGGGCGTGGCGCGCGCCTTCCAGATTCCGCAGCCCTTCGCGCATTTGAGCGCCTACGAGAACGCACTGGGCGCCGCCACCTTTGCCGCACGGCTGCCGCGCGCGCAGGCCGCGCGCCAGGCCTGGGCCGTGCTGGAACGCACCGGGCTGGCCGACCGCGCCGACGTGCCGGCCGGCCGCCTGCCGCTCTTGGACCGCAAGCGCCTCGAGCTGGCCAAGGGCCTGGCGGCGCGGCCGCACCTGCTGCTGCTCGACGAGATCGCCGGCGGCCTCACCGAGGCCGAGGTGCAGGTGCTGGTGGCGCTGGTGCTCGAGCTGAAGCAGGACGTGGCGATGATCTGGATCGAACACATCGCGCAGGCGCTGATGGCCGTGGCCGACCGCATCATGGTGCTGAACTTCGGCCGCAAGCTGCTGGAAGACACACCCGCCGCCGCCATGGCCAGCCGCGAGGTGCGCGAGGTCTACATGGGCGTGGGCGATGAAGACGCGCAAGAGGAGCACACCCATGCCGCTGCTTGAAGTGCGCGACCTGTGCAGCCACTACGGTGACCTGCAGGCGCTGTTCGACCTGTCGCTCGACGTGGCCGAAGGCGAAGCCACCGCGCTCATCGGCGCCAACGGCGCGGGCAAGTCGACGCTGATCCGCGCCATTGCCGGGCTGGGCTCGCGCAGCCGTGGCGGCATCCGCTTCGACGGCCAGGCCATCGAGGCCGAGCCGGCCGAGCGCATCGCGCGCCGGGGCATCGCGCTGGTGCCCGAGGGGCGGATGCTGTTCCCCTCGCTCACCGTGGAAGAGAACCTGCGCATGGGCGCGCTGTGCGGCCGCACGGGCCACTGGACGCTGGCCACGGTGTATGCGCTGTTCCCCATCCTGCAGGAGTTCCGCCACCGGCCGGCCACGCAGCTGTCGGGCGGGCAGCAGCAGATGGTGAGCATCGGCCGCGCGCTCATGGCCAACCCGCGCCTGATGTTGTGCGACGAGATCTCGCTGGGCCTGGCGCCCGTGGTCATCGAACAGATCTACCGCGCCTTCGGCGACATCCGCGCGCAGGGCACGGCACTGCTGGTGGTGGAGCAGGACGTGACGCGCGCCTGCCGCATCGCGCAGCGCGTGTACTGCCTGCTCAAGGGGCGCGTCACGCTGGCGGGCCGCGCGAGCGACTTCAGCGCCGCACAGATCGCCAACGCCTATTTCGGACACTGAACACCTCCCCACCATGGCCTGGCTCGAAACCCTCATCAATGGCGTGCTGCTCGGCGGCCTCTATGCGCTCTTCGGCCTCGGGCTGGCGCTGGTCTTCGGCGTGATGCGCATGGTCAACCTCGCGCACGGCGAGTTCGTGGTGCTGGCGGCGTACTTCGCGGTCTTCCTGGCCACGCAGTTTCCCGGCGTGTCGCCGCTGCTCTTCATCGCGCCGGTGGCGCTGGCGGCCTTCGGCATGGGCTACCTGCTGCAGCGGCTGCTGCTGAACCGCGCGGTGGCCACCGACGATCCGCTCACGCCGGTGCTGCTCACCTTCGGCATCGCGGTGGTGCTGCGCAACCTGATGGTCGAGCTGTTCGGCGCCGACCCGCGCGCCCTCGACGGCGGCGCGCTGGCCACGGCGGGCTTCGAGATCGGCGGGCTGCGCATCGGCTGGTACCCGGTGCTGGTGCTGGTGCTCGCGGTGCTGGCCTTCGGTGCGCTGCAGTGGCTGCTGCAGCACTCTCGCTTCGGCCTCGTGGTGCGCGCCACCTCGGACCACCGCGAGATCGTGCGCACGATGGGCGTGCGCCCGCGCCATGTGTATGCGGTGGTGATGGGGCTGTCGCTGGCCTTCGCGTCGGTGGCGGGGCTGCTGCTGGCGCTGCGCACCTCGTTCACGCCGTTCTCGGGCGTGGAGCGGCTGCTGGGCGCGTTCGAGGTCGTGATCATCGGCGGCATGGGCTCGTTCCGCTGGGCGCTGGTCGGCGGCATCGCGCTGGGCGTGGCGCAGCTCGTGGGCCAGCGGCTCGATTCCAACGCGGGCGCGCTGTACGCCCACCTGCTGTTCTTCGCGGTCCTGATGGTGCGCCCCAACGGCATCGCAGGTTCCCGCACCTGAGATCACTGACTTCGATGCGCCATCCGTCCCTCGCCCCCTGGATCGGCTTCACCGCCGCGGCCCTTGCCATCGCCTTCGCGCCCACCGTGGCCGACGGCGGCCTGCTGCGCCTGCTCAGCGAGGTGCTGATCACGCTGGCCATGGCCCAGATGTGGAACCTGCTGGCCGGCTACACCGGGCTGGTGTCGATGGGCCACCAGGCCTTTGCCGGCATCGGCGCCTACCTGCTGTTCGTGGCCTCCGACCGGCTGGGCATCTCGCCCTACTGGATGGTGCCCGTGGCAGGCCTGGGCGGTGCGCTGCTGGCCGCAGTGGTGGCGCCGCTGATGTTCCGCCTGCGCGATGCCTACTTCTCGATCGGCATGTGGGTGCTGGCCGAGATCGTGCGCCTGCTGGTCGCCAAGTTCCCGCTGTTCGGCGGCGAGTCGGGCGTGCCGCTGCAGGCGGTGCGGCTGGTGGAGGCCGAGACCTTCCAGCAGAACGCGTTCTGGATCTCGGGCGCCATCGGCCTGGCAGCGGTGGCCGGCGTGTACCTGCTGATGCGCTCGCCCTTCGGCCTGGGCCTGATGGCGGTGCGCGACAACGAACTGGCCGCCACCAGCATCGGCGTGAACGTGTGGCGCAACCGTTTCATCGCCTTCGTGCTGTCGGGGCTGGGCTTCGGGCTGGCCGGCGGGGCGCACTTCATGGGCACGATGTTCGTCTCGCCCGACTCGGCCTTCGACATCAACTGGGTGGTGACGGCGATGTTCATCGTGATCATCGGCGGCATCGGCACCATCGAGGGGCCGCTGATCGGCACCGTCATCTACTTCGGGCTGCGCGAGCTGTTCAACACCTGGTTCGCGATGTCAGGCGGCTGGTACCTGATCGCGATGGGCTGCATCGCGATTGCGGTCATGCTGCTGGCACCGCGCGGCCTGTGGGGGCTGGCGCGCGAACGCTGGGGCTGGCGCGGCCTGAGCGTGCAGCGCCATCCGCCGCCGCGCGACGAAGCCTCGCTTTCCGCACCTCTTCCTCCCTCCACGCAACAAGGACGCACCGCATGAAGACCACCGCCTTCTTTCACGACGAACGCACCTTCTGGCACGTGCCCGGTGGACTGCATGCCCTGTTCCTGCCGGTGGGCGGCTGGGTGCAGCCCATGGCCGGCAGCGGCATGGCCGAATCGCCCGACTCCAAGCGGCGCATCAAGTCGCTGATGGACGTGTCGGGCCTCAGCGCGCAGCTCGACATGCTGAGCGCGCCGATGGCCAGCGAAGAAGACCTGCAGCGCGTGCACCCCGCCGGTTACCTGCAGAAGTTCAAGGCCGCCAGCGACGCCGGCGGTGGCGACCTGGGCGAGGTCGCGCCCTTCGGCCCGGGCAGCTACGAGATCGCGAAGCTCTCGACTGGCCTGGCCATTGCCGCGATGGACAGCGTGCTGCAGGGCCGCCACCGCAACGCCTTCGCGCTCACGCGCCCGCCGGGGCATCACTGCCTGCGCGAGCACAGCATGGGCTTTTGCCTGTTCAACAACATCGCGGTGGCCATCGAGACCATGAAGGCGCGCCACGGCCTGGGCCGCGTGGCCGTGATCGACTGGGACGTGCACCACGGCAACGGCACGCAGGAAATCTTCTACGACCGCCCCGACGTGCTCACGCTGTCGCTGCACCAGGAGAACTGCTTCCCGCCCGGCTACAGCGGCGCCGAAGACCGCGGCACGGGCGCGGGGCTGGGCTTCAACGTCAACATTCCGCTGCAGCCCGGCGGCGGGCACGCGGCCTACATGCACGCCTTCGAGCGCATCGTGACGCCGGTGATCGACCGCTACCGCCCCGAGCTGATCGTGGTGGCGAGCGGGCTGGACGCCAACGGCGTCGATCCGCTGGCGCGCATGCAGCTGCACCCCGAGTCGTTCCGCCAGATGATGCGACAGGTCAACGCGCTGGCCGCGAAGCACTGCGACGGGCGCGTGGTGGTGGTGCACGAGGGCGGCTATTCGGAAGCCTGCGTGCCCTTCTGCGGGCTGGCGGTGGTGGAAGAACTGTCGGGTCACCGCACCGAGGTGGAAGACCCGTTCAGCGACTTCTTCGGGCTGCAGCAACCGTCGGCACGCTTCGATGCGTTCCAGCGTGAATTGATTGGCGAGATGGCGGCGTTGCACGGGCTCTGAGACGTTCGCATGGACTAAGCTCGTCGCTGCCGGCCCGTGGCCGCGCGTCCTGCTTCAGAGTCCATGCCCCGTTTCATCACTCGCCGCACCGCCGTCGTTCTCTCTGCCCTCGTCCTCGTCGCCCTGCTCGGCCTGTGGGCCGCGAGCCGCTTCAACGTCAACCCGACGCATGCGCCCGGCGAGGTGATCGACCAGTTCGAGGGCGTGCCGGTGTACTACAACGGCGCGATCAACCACGTCGACGGCCGCAGCCTCGCGCCCGATGGCTACAACATCGGCCTGCGCTGGCAGTGCGTGGAGTTCGTCAAGCGCTACTACTACGAGCGGCACCAGCACCGCATGCCCGAGGCGCGCGGCCATGCCAAGGCCTTCTTCGACGCGGCCGTGGCGGACGGCGCGCTGAACACGGCGCGCAACCTGGTGCAGCACCACAACGGCGGCGCGAGTGCGCCGGCCGTGGGCGACATCGTGGTGTTCGCGCCGTGGCTCTTCAATCCCTACGGCCACGTGGCGATCGTGTCGCGCGTGGACGCCGACGCGCTCGAGATCGTGCAGCAGAACCCCGGGCCCTTCGGCAGCTCGCGCGAGCGCCTGCCGCTGGCGCTCACCGCCGAGGGGCGCACGCAGCTGGGCACCGAACGCGTGCTCGGCTGGCTGCGGCTGCCCGCCGCGGCCGCCTCCCCCAAACCCTGAAGCACGATCCCATTACTTTACCGGCCGATCAACTCTGGCAGGCAATCAACGACCGTGTGCCTGCCGCGTCTCACGGATCATCGTTGCTAGCTTCGAAACTCGGCCCGCCTGGATGTTTCGCAATTAGCCGAGTCCGCGCTTTGACATGCTGATGCTCAGACCTGCGACCGCCGCATCGGCGAGAGGCCTTGCGCCGCTACAAGAGAAATCACCAAGGATCACGAATCGCTCAACGATTCACCATGGTCTCGGGCAGTTACCGGGCCACGCCAAAACTCTTTTCTAACTTGCTAAGTCCTGCAGTAAACGCACGGGTATCTAGGAAATAGTTGGGAAATGCACGGCGAAGTGCTTTGACCGAAGAGGTGGTAACAAGTACCGGTTGGACGGCTTCATTGGAATTAGCTGCTTGTTCTTCAGCTCGTGCATATGCAGCATTTGCCTCCTCTAGACGGAGTTGCCCAAACGACTCAATGGTGACATTCCGTTCAATGGCATCAAGAACGATGAGGTGGTAGCTGCCCCCTACCTTCTGTGTGCTGATCGCTCGCGCCGCTAGCGAGAACTGCTGCAGCTTGCGTCGAACGTCCAGCCGTCGCTCTTGATCAACACATTGACGCACAACGTCGATAGGACGCATTCCCGCGAAATCGGGGTGCACAGGACAGCTTTCTGACAATGCGAAAGCGGCGCTCGCAGTCCTGAAAAAAGCAAGCCATTCATCAGGCCCTTCACTGGACTTCAGCGCTTCGTTTAGGAACGTGCCAACCGTTTCTACAGCAGTTGCCCATGCATGCTGGAGCTTCGTTCTGATTTGAAGTTCGAGCGAAAGATCGTCATACGCCGGCGCTGCAGGATTGGCATATTTATAGATCAGGTGGACTGATCGATACCCTGATTTTTTTGGATCAGCTAGATAGTCATCAGTGCCTACAAGGCGATGCGATAGGCTTTTGTCGCTATACATTTCCACCAAGAGACGCACAGCATCGATGTTGTCGACGATGGCCCTTAGTCCCCCGACGTCTTGCATACGCGCCAGCATCATCCCTTTGTTGTCACGCAGCTTCTTCGTTATTGACGGAATGCGCTTCAGGCGGGTAGCGACGAGTTCTTGCATACCCTGTCGCTTGAGCCGCGCACGGAGGGTCGCTTGAAACGTGTTGACAGGGTAGGCATGGCAGGCACGCCAATGATTTATGAGGGCGAGGGCATCCGCCTTAGCGCCTGGCGCAGCCTCGTCATCGATGAGCGTCGCACCGGCACGGGTGACTGCCTTGCGAGAAAAGTCAGGTATCGCAAAACTCATGTAAGAAGGTCGCTCCTTCGGACCGGTGTATTTGGGTAGGTGGCTTTGCCTAGTCTGCGTGTGAGTCCGATACAGCCACTCGCGATCCTCGCATGAAACCCCACCGAAGAAGGCCGCCGCGACCGATCGCAAATCGCGGTCTAATCACAGCCATGTGCCAATTGCTAGGGATGAACTGCAACACGCCGACCGACGTGACCTTCAGCTTCACGGGGTTCGCGCAGCGCGGCGGCCGCACCGACCACCATGCCGACGGCTGGGGCATCGCGTTCTTCGAGGACCGCGGGCTGCGCCACTTCGTCGACCACCAGCCGGCCTGCGAGTCGCCGGTGGCGGAGCTGATCCGGCGCTACCCCATTCAAAGCCGCAACGTCATCGCGCACATCCGCAAGGCGACGCAGGGCGAGGTCAACCTGCAGAACTGCCACCCCTTCGTGCGCGAGCTGTGGGGCCGCTACTGGGTGTTCGCCCACAACGGCGACCTGAAGGACTTCCGCCCGCGCCTGCACGGCAACTTCCACCCGGTGGGCAACACCGACAGCGAGCACGCCTTCTGCTGGATCATGCAGGAGCTGGCCAAGTCGCACGCGGGCGTGCCCAGCGTCGAGGAGCTCACGCTCACGCTGCGCGAACTGGCGCCGCAGCTGGCGGCGCACGGCACCTTCAACTTCATGCTGTCGAACGGGCAGGCGCTGTGGGCGCATGCCTCCACCAACCTCTGGTACGTGGAGCGCCGCCACCCTTTCGTGACGGCGCAGCTCTCGGACGAAGACCTGGAGATCGACTTCGCCCAGCACACCACGCCCACCGACCGCGTGGCCGTGGTGGTGACGGCGCCGCTCACCACCAACGAGACCTGGACGCCCTTCGCCTCGGGCGAGTTGCATGTGTTCGTGGACGGGCAACGGATGCCGCGCTGAGGCCCGAAATTCAGTCTTTTGGCTGACACTTTTTTGCAACAGCGCAAGAAAGTATCGATGAGTGAGTGCAAACAATGAACAATAACTGTTCTCATTTGCATCCGGTCGATCTTTCATGCCCGCTCCCCATTTCTTTCTCCGCCCGACCGTGGCCGCCTCGCTGCTGGCCCTTCACGCCCTGACGGCGCTGGCGCAGACGCCGCCCGCAGAACCGGCGGCCCCCGCCAGCGGCACGCTGAGCACCGTCACCGTCGAAGCCAGCGCCGACGCCTCGGCCGAAGGCCTCACCAAGCCCTTCGCGGGCGGGCAGGTGGCGCGCGGCGGGCGCGTGGGCATCCTGGGCAACCAGGACATGATGGATTCGCCCTTCTCCAGCACCAGCTACACGCACGAGCTGATCCAGAACCAGCAGGCCAAAAGCGTGGCCGACGTGCTGCAGAACGACCCCTCGGTGCGCGTGGCGCGCGGCTTCGGCAACTTCCAGGAGTCGTACTTCATCCGCGGCTTCGTGGTGAATTCGGACGACATCGCCTACAACGGCCTGTACGGCCTGCTGCCGCGCCAGTACATCTCGTCGGAGTTGTTCGAGCGCGTCGAGGTGCTGCGCGGCGCAAGCGCCTTCCTGAACGGCGCCACGCCCACCGGCGGCGGCATCGGCGGCAACATCAACCTGCTGCCCAAGCGCGCGCCGAACGACCCGCTGACGCAGGTCACGCTGGGCACGGCCAGCGGCTCGCAGAGCTATGTGTCGACCGACATCGCGCGCCGCTTCGGGCCCGACCAGAGCCTGGGCGTGCGCCTGAACGCGGCCCACCGCGACGGCGGCACCGGCGTGAACGCCGAGCAGGTCAAGCTCGACGTGGCCTCGGTAGGCTTCGACTGGCGCAGCCGCAACGCGCGCATCTCGGCCGACATCGGCCACCAGGAACATCGCCTCTCGCGCACGCGCCCGAACGTGACGCTCGGCGCCGGCGTGACGCGCGTGCCGTCGGCGCCCGACAACCAGCTGAACTACGCGCAGCCCTGGACCTACTCCAACGAGCGCGATACCTTCGGCTCGCTGCGCGGCGAGTACGACCTCACCGACAACGTGACGGCCTGGATCGCCGGCGGCGCGCGCAAGAGCCACGAGGGCAATGCGCTGGCCGGCCTCACACTCACGAACAACCTCGGCATGGGCAACATGTCGCGCTTCGAGAACCAGCGCCAGGACAGCACCCGCACGGCCGAAGCCGGCGTGCGCGGCAAGTTCACGACCGGCCCGGTGAACCACACGGTGGTGGCCTCGTACTCCTACTACCAGCTCAAGGAGAAGAACGCCTACAAGTGGGATTTCTTCAACCCCCTGAAGACCAACCTGTATGCGCCCGTCGGCTACCCGATCCCGGCCTACACGGCGAGCGCGTTCCGCGGCAACGACATGGACAACCCCGCGCTGCTGACGCAGACGCGCCTGAGCAGCCTGGCGATCGGCGACACGCTGTCGTTCCTGGACGACCGCGCGCAGCTCACGCTCGGCGTGCGGCGCCAGAAGCTGGAGAGCACCGACTTCGCCTACGACACCGGCAAGCCCACCGCGTACGAGAAGAGCCGCACCAGCCCGATGGCCGGCTTCGTGTTCAAGCTGCAGCCGCAGGTGTCGCTGTACGCGAACTACATCGAGGGCCTGAGCAAGGGCGACACCGCACCCACGGTGTCGACCGGCGGCGCCGTGCGCAACGCGGGCACGCAGCTGTCGCCCTATGTGTCGAAACAGAAAGAGATCGGCATCAAGTTCGACGGCGGCCGCATCGGCGGCGGCCTGGCCTTCTTCACGACCGACAAGCCGCGCGCGCTCGTCAACAGCGCCGGCTACTACGTGGCCGAAGGCCGCGACCGCCACCAAGGCCTGGAGCTGACCGCCTTCGGCGAAGCGGCCAAGGGCGTGCGCCTGATGGGCGGCATCACCTTCCTGGACGCCAAGCAGCGCGCCACGGGCGACGCCACGACCGACGGCCGCCGCGTCATCGGCATCGCGAAGACGCAAGGCACCCTGGGCGTGGAATGGGACGTGCCGGGCGTGCGCGGCCTGTCGCTGGACGGCCGCGTGGTGTCCACGGGCCCGAGCTACGCCGACGCCGCCAACACGCTGCGCGTGCCCGGCTGGACGCGCTTCGATGTCGGCGCGCGCTACCTCACCGAAGTGGCCGGCAAGCTGGTGACGCTGCGCGCGCGCATCGACAACCTGACCAACCGCAACTACTGGGCCTCGGTGGGCGGCTACCCGAACAACGGCTACCTGGTGCTGGGCGCGCCGCGCACCTTCACGCTGTCGGCGTCGGTCGACTTCTGATCAGGCCGAGGCCAGGTGCGCCTCGAGCGCATCGATGAACATCTTCGGCACGTCGAAGCCGGTCTGTTCGGTGATCTCCTGAAAGCAGGTCGGGCTGGTCACGTTGATCTCGGTGACCGAGTCGCCGATCACGTCGAGCCCGATCAGCAGCAGCCCGCGCGGCGCCAGCACCTTGCCGATCGCTTCGGCGATCTCGCGGTTGCGCGCCGTGAGCGGCTGGGCCACGCCCTTGCCGCCGGCCGCGAGGTTGCCGCGCACCTCGGTGCCCTGCGGAATGCGCGCCAGCACGAAGGGCGCCGGCTCGCCCGCGATGATCAGGATGCGCTTGTCACCCTGCGTCACCTCGGGCACGAAGCGCTGCACCATGATGGTTTCGGCGCCGTCCTTGTTGAGCGTCTCGACGATGGAGCCGAGGTTCAGCGCGTCCTGCTTCACGCGGAAGATGCCCATGCCGCCCATGCCGTCGAGCGGCTTGAGGATGATGTCGCCGTGCTCGGCATGGAAGTCGCGCACGGCCTGCGCGCTGCGCGTGACCAGCGTGGGCGTGACGAACTGCGGAAACTCCATGATCGCGAGCTTCTCGGGGTGGTCGCGCAGCGCGCGCGGCGAGTTGACCACCTTCGCGCCCTCGCGCTCGGCCTGCTGCAGCAGGTGCGTCGAGTAGATGTACTCGGCGTCGAAGGGCGGGTCCTTGCGCATGAGCACGGCGTCGAAGTCTTTCAGCGCCTTCGATTCGATGATGTCGACGTGGTACCAGTCCTTGGCGTCGCCGGTGAGCGTGATCTGCTGCACCACGGCCGAGACGCGCCCGCCGGAGGTCCACTGGATGTCCTGCGGCAGGCAGGCCGCGATGCGGTGGCCGCGGCGCTGGGCCTCGCGCATCATCGAGAAGGTCGTGTCCTTGTAGATCTTGAAGTGATCGAGCGGGTCGGCGACGAAGAGGATGTTTTTCATCAGGCGTTCTTTCCGGCGCCGGGAGCGGCGGCTGTGGAGGGGGTTTCTGGCGGCATGTTGCCGGAAGCGGCGATGTCCTTGCCGGCCGGGGCTTTTTCAACGGGCACCTGCGCCCGTGCGCGGCCGACCTGCTGCACCGCCAGCGCCACCGCGCCGGCCACCACGCCCCAGAAGGCGGAGCCGATGCCGGCCAGCGTCACGCCCGAGAGCGTGACCAGGAAGGTGATGAGCGCGGCCTCGCGGTGGGCCTCGTCGCGCACCGCCGCCGCCAGCCCGCCGCCGATGGTGCCCAGCAGCGCCAGCCCGGCGATGGCCGCGACCAGCTCCTTCGGAAAGGCCGTGAGCAGGCCCGTGACGGCCGCACCGAACAGGCCGATCACCACGTAGATGGCGCCGCAGCTCACGGCCGCCGTGTAGCGCCGCGCCGGGTCTTCGTGCGCCTCGCGGCCCATGCACATGGCGGCCGTGATGGCGCTCAGGTTGAGCGCGAAGGCACCGAAGGGCGCGAGCACCAGCGTGGCAAGGCCGCTGATCGTGATGAGCTTGCTGACCGGCAGGTCGCTGTAGCCGCTGGCGCGGATCGCCGCCACGCCGGGCAGGTTCTGCGAGGCCATGGTCACGACGAACAGCGGCAGCGCCAGGCTCACGATGGCCTGCCAGGTGAACACCGGCACCGTGAACACCGGCCAGGTGAGCGAGAAGTGCACGGAGGACCACGCCAGCTCGCCGCGCGCGGCCGTGAAGGCGATGGCCACCAGCAGCGTGAGCGGCACCGCGTAGCGCGGCAGCAGGCGCTTGCCCACGAGGTAGGTACCGAGCATCAGCAGCACCAGCGGCAGCGCGGTCTGCGCCGCCGTGAAGGCCGAGATGCCGAAGCGCGCCAGCACGCCGGCCAGCAACGCCGAGGCGATGGCCATCGGGATCTTGTTCATCACGCGCTCGAACCAGCCCGTGGCGCCCGCGAGCACGATCAGCACCGCGCAGACGATGAAGGCGCCCACCGCCTCGCCCATGCCGTAGCCCGCGCCGGCCACGGCCAGCACGGCCGCACCGGGGGTGCTCCAGGCGATCATGACGGGCTTGCGCCACCACAGCGAGGGCAGCGCCGAGGCCAGCCCCATGCCGATGCCCAGCGCCCACATCCACGAGGCCACCATCTCGGGCGTGGCCCCGAAGGCCTGGGCGGCCTGGAACACGATGGCCACCGAACTCGTGAAACCCACGAGCACGGCGACGAAGCCCGCGGTGAAGGCCGAAAGGCTCAGGTCCTTGAAGAATCGCATGCCGCGATTCTGCCCGCGACATCTCTTCGCCAGAAACACCGCGGAACCGGCTTTGCCGGGCCGCAGGTGTTGCCCCCGGTAGGGGGTTGGCGAAGCGACACGAAGTGCGCGTAGCCTGGGGGCGAGCCTAAATCTCGATCTTGGAACCGAGCTCGACCACGGCGTTGTTCGGCAAGCCCAGGAAGGCCGCCGCGCCGCTCGCGTTGTGGTGCATCTGCGCGAAGAGCTTCTCGCGCCAGGGCGCCATGCCGCTGCCCAGCGTGGGGATCACGACATCGCGCGAGAGGAAGTAGCTGGTCGTCATCGGCTCGAGCTGGCAGCCGCGCATGCGTGCGTTGTCGAGCGCGCGCGGCAGGTCGATGTCGTTCTTGAAGCCGTAGTGCACGATCACCTGCCAGCAGTGGTTGCCCAGCGCCTCGATCTCGATGCGCTTGTCCATCGGAATCCAGGGCACCTCGTGGTTGCGCACGGTGACGAACATGTTCTGCTCGTGCAGCACCTTGTTGTGCTTGAGGTTGTGCAGCAGCGCGTTGGGCACCACGCCCGGTTCGGCCGTGAGGAACACGGCCGTGCCGTCCACGCGCGCGGGCGGGCTCATGAACACCGAGCCGAGGAACGACTTCAGGTCGATCGCGTCAGCATGCTGCGCCTCGCCCATGAGGCGGCGACCTTCCTTCCAGGTGACCATCAGCGTGAACACGGCGCCGCCGATCAGGAGCGGGAACCAGCCGCCTTCGAACAGCTTGAGCAGGTTCGAGGCGAAGAACAGGAAGTCGACCACGAAGAAGATCGCGGTCGAGGCGATGCACAGCGCCAGCGGCAGCTTCCACGCGTAGCGGATCACGAAGAAGGTCAGGATCGTGGTGATCAGCATGTCGGTGGTCACGGCAATGCCGTAGGCCGCGGCCAGGCTGCTCGAGGTGCGGAACATCACGACCGCCATCACGATGGCCACGAACAGGCCCCAGTTGACCAGCGGGATGTAGATTTGTCCGGCCGTGCGCACGCTGGTGTGCTCGATGTTCAGGCGCGGCAGGTAGCCCAGCTGGATCACCTGGCGCGTGACGCTGAAGGCGCCGGTGATGAGCGCCTGCGAGGCGATCACCGTCGAGAGCGTGGCCAGCAGCACCAGCGGAATGAGGGCCCATTCAGGCGCCATCATGAAGAACGGGTTCTTCACGGCCTCGGGGTTCTCCAGGAGCAGCGCGCCCTGGCCCAGGTAGTTGAGCGTGAGCGCCGGCATGACGACCGAGAACCACGCGATGCGGATCGGCTTCTTGCCGAAGTGGCCCAGGTCGGCGTACAGCGCCTCGGCACCGGTCACGCACAGCACCATGGCGCCCAGCAGGATGAAGCTGGTGCCCGGGTTGTCCCAGATGAACTTCAGCGCGTACCAGGGGTTCAGCGCCTTGATGATCTCGGGGTGGTGCGCGATCTGCCACACGCCCAGCACGGCGATGGCCGCGAACCACGCCAGCGTGACGGGGCCGAAGAACTTGCCGATGCCCGCCGTGCCGCGCTTTTGCACCGCGAACAGGCAGAACAGCACGACCAGCGTGATCGGGATCACGTAGTGCTTGAAGTGCGGCGACACCACCTCCAGGCCCTCGACCGCCGAGAGCACCGAGATGGCCGGCGTGATCACGCCGTCGCCGTAGAAGAGCGAGGTGCCGAAGATGCCGACGATCAGGAGCAGCTGGCGCAGCCTCGGCTTGTCGGCCACGGCCTGGGAGGCCAGCGCGAGCATCGCGACCAGGCCGCCCTCGCCTTCGTTGTCCGCGCGCAGCACGAGCACGACGTACTTGATGGAGACGATGACCGTGAGGGTCCAGAAGAACATCGACAGGATGCCGTAGACGTTCTCCACGGTGAACGGCACATGGCCGTGACCGAAGACTTCCTTGACCGCATAGAGAACGCTGGTGCCGATGTCGCCATAGACGACGCCGATGGCGCCGACGATGAGGCCGGCAGAGATGTTTTTGGGGGCTGACACGGGGGTCGATGGGAAAAGGTTGGCTCGCAATGATCGACGCGTCAGTCACGCCGGGGTGCCGCGGCCGCGCCGCGCATCCCTCCGCCCTTTTGGTTCCGTTGCTGTGGGGCCGCTATTTTGCCGTTGCCCGCCGACGCCGCAACCCGCCCCCGCCGCTCATTCGTAGATTTCGGCGTCCGGATCGGTCGCTTCCATCTCGTAACTGGCCGCGACCATGGCCAGACGGCCCACCACGCCATACATGTAAAAACGGTTGGGGGCGCTGGCACCGGGCTTGGCACCCGGCTGCGGCAGCTGCGCGCTTTCCGAGAACGCCAGCGGCACGTAGCTGGCGCCCGGCTGCTTGAGGTTCTCGTCGGCGGCGCGCTCGGCGTGCACGCGGTAGAAGCCGCCCACCACGTAGCGGTCCATCATGTAGACCACCGGCTCGGCCACGCCGTTGTGCACGCGCTCGTTGGTGAGCACGCCCTCCTGCACGATCAGCTCGGTGGGCTCGCGCAGGTCGCGCCCGGCGCTGGTCTTGGCGGGCGACGAGGTGGCGGTGCGCGACTTGCCGATCAGCGCCTCGACCTCCTTGGCGTCGCGCACGGTCACGACGCCCGGGCTCCCGCTGCCGCTGTGGCCGCCCTTGACGACCACGAAGGGCTTCTCGTTGATGCCGTATTCCTTGTACTTGCGGCGCACCTTGGTGAGCACCGCATCCACATGGCTGGTGAGCACGTCGATGCCGCGGCCCTCGGCCACGTCGACGCCTTCGGCGCGCGCGTAGATCGGGTTGATCAGCCAGGGGTCGATGCCCAGCAGCTTGCCGAAGCGCTTGCACAGCTCTTCGTAGCTGTGCAGGTGGTTGCTCTTGCGGCGCACCGACCAGCCCGCGTGCAGCGGCGGCAGCAGGTACTGCTCGTGCAGGTCTTCGAGGATGCCGGGCGTTCCTGCAGAAAGCTCGTTGTTGAGCAAAATTGTGCAGGGATCGAAGTTCTTCAGGCCCAGGCGGCGCTTGGAGCGCACCACCGGCTCGAGCGTCACGGTCTCGCCGTTGGGCAGCTCGATCTTCTTGGGCGACTTGATGGCCGGATCGATCGAGCCGATGCGCACATTGAGGCCCGCCATGTGGAAGATGCGCACCAATTGCGCGACGTTGGCGAGATAAAAGGTGTTTTTCGAGTGGTTTTCAGGAATGACGAGCAGGTTGCGCGCTTCCGGACAGATCTTCTCGATGGCCGCCTGCGCGGCCTGCACCGCCAGCGGCAGCATTTCCTTGGTGAGGTTGTTCCAGCCACCCGGGAACAGGTTGGTGTCGACCGGAGCCAGCTTGAAGCCCGCGTTGCGGATGTCGACGGCGCTGTAGAACGGCGGCGTGTGCTCCATCCACTCGAGGCGGAACCAGCGCTCGATGGCGGGCATCGAGTCGAGCACCCGCTGCTCCAGTTCGTTGATCGGGCCGGTCAGGGCAGTGACGAGATGCGGAACCATGCAGCGGCCTTGTTGGTTTTGTGCTTAAAGGTGGAGTGGAATTGTAGGATTTGGGGATGGCGCGCCCAATGACAAGCAGCCAAAGAGAACAAAGCACCCCAATCCACAACACACGTTGCAAGAACACCGCGGCACGGGCCTCGCCGCGCCGCCGGCCCGATGGCCCCGGCCCTTCGGACCCCGATTAACCGCGGACTTCGCCCTGCCCCAGCACCACGTACTTGAGCGAGGTCAGGCCTTCGATGCCGACCGGGCCGCGCGCGTGGAACTTGTCGGTGCTGATGCCGATTTCGGCGCCCAGCCCGTACTCGAAACCGTCCGCGAAGCGCGTGCTCGCATTCACCATCACGCTGGCCGAATCGACCTCGCGCAGGAAGCGCTGGGCGTTGATGTGGTCGCGCGTGACGATGGCGTCGGTGTGGTGGCTCGAGTAGCGGTTGATGTGCGCAATGGCCTCGTCCAGCCCCGCCACCACCTTGACGCTGATGACGGCGGCCAGGTACTCCTCGGACCAGTCGGACTCGACCGCATCGAGGATCTTCGCCTGCGGATGGTGCGCTTCACTGGCGCGCAGGATCGCGGCGGCGGCCGGGTCACAGCGCATCTCGACGCCCTTGGCGGCGAAGATGGCGGCGATCTCGGGCAGGAAGTGGTCGGCCACCGAAGCCGCCACCAGCAGGCCTTCGGCGGCGTTGCAGGGGCTGTATTTCTGGGTCTTGGCGTTGTCGACGATGCGCAGCGCCATGTCGAACTCGGCCGTGTCGTCCACGTAGACGTGGCAGTTGCCGTCCAGGTGCTTGATGACGGGCACCTTGGCGTCGCGGCTGATGCGCTCGATCAGGCCCTTGCCGCCGCGCGGAATGATCACGTCGACGAACTCGGGCATGGCGATGAGCTGGCCCACGGCCTCGCGGTCGGTGGTCTGCACCAGTTGCACCGCATCGACCGGCAGGCCGGCTTCGGCCAGCGCCTCGGACACCAACAGTGCCAGCGCCTTGTTCGAATCGATGGCTTCCGAGCCGCCGCGCAGGATGGCGGCGTTGCCGCTCTTGATCGCCAGGCTCGCGGCCTCGATGGTCACGTTGGGACGGCTCTCGTAGATCATGCCGAAGACGCCGATCGGCACGCGCATCTGGCCCACGCGGATGCCGCTGGGCTGCTGCTTCATGCCGATGATCTCGCCGATCACGTCGGCCATGCCGGCCAGCTGCTCGCAGCCCTCGGCCACGGTCTCCAGGACCTTGGGCGTGAGCTTGAGCCGGTCGACCATCGGGGCTGACAGGCCGGCGGCCGTGGCGCGCTCCAGGTCCTTTTGGTTGGCGGCAGCCAGCGCGGGGCCGGCTTCGCGCAGGCGCCGGGCCAGCGCTTTCAGTGCTCTGTTTTTGGTAGCTGCATCCGCACGGGCCATGAGGAATGCAGCGGCTTTGGCTTGCAGACCGAGGGTCTGCATGTGCTCGCTGACGTTGAACGCGTTCATAGCGGACATTTTCCAGCATTTGGAATCTCCCCCAGGCTTCGCGCACTTCGTGTCGCTTCTCCAACCCCCTCGCCGGGGGCAACACCAGCGGCCCGGCAAAGCCGGTTCCGCGGTGTTCGCTGGAAAAAGCCCGGGTCAGGCGCGACGCGGTGCCGCAGCCGTGCTGCAGGCACGGCACAGCATCAGCGCCAGCCGCTGCAGCGCCTGCCAGCCGCTGGCGGGCCAGTCGGGCTGCTTCAGGCCCTTGCAGATGCCGTCGACCAGGTGGGCCGCGCGCAGCAGCCGGGTCAGCATGCGGTCGTCCAGGCGCGGCAGCACGCGCTCGAAGGCGCGCTCGCGCGGGCCCCAGATGCGGTTCTCGCGCAGCGCCATGGGCAGCGGGCGGCCGGCGGCCATGGCGTCCTTCACGCGCTTGAGGGCACGGATGTCCTCGGCGATCGTGTAGTGCACCAGCACCTCGGCCTCGCCCTCGGCCTGCAGGCCGTCGAGCATGCGCGCCACGCGCTGCGGGTTGCCGGCCAGCACGGCCTCGGAGAGCTTGAACACGTCGTAGCGCGCCACGTTGTTGACGGCGCCCTCGACCTGCTCCCAGCTCAGCTCGCCCGCCGGGTGCAGCAGCGCGAGCTTCTGGATTTCCTGGTGCGCCGCAAGCAGGTTGCCTTCGACGCGGTCGGCAAAGAACTGCAGCGTACGCTGGCCTTCGTCGCCGGGCATCACGCGCTGGTTCTGCAGCCCCAGGCGCTGGGCGATCCACTGCGGCAGCGCGGCGCGCTCGATCGGGTCGACCTGGATGCTCACGCCGTTGTTCTCCAGCGCCGAGAACCACGCGCCGGTGCGCGTGGCCTTGTCCAGGCGCGGCAGCATCACCAGCGTGAGCGTGCTGTCGTTGCCGGGCGCGCCCTCGGCCAGCTGCTGCAGGGCGACGCTGCCGTCCTTGCCGGGCTTGCCCGAAGGAATGCGGATCTCGACGATCTGCTTGTCGGCGAACAGCGAGAGCGAGCCCCCGGCCGCCAGCACCGCGCTCCAGTCGAAGTGCGCGCCGGCCACGGTGTACGAGCTGCGCTCGGTGTGGCCCTGGGCGCGCGCGGCGGCGCGGATGGCATCGGCCGCCTCCTGCGCGAGCAGCGGCTCGTCGCCGTGGATCGTGTAAAGCGGCTTCAGGCCCTTTTGCAGGTGGGCGCCGAGCTGGGCACTGGCAAGTTGCATTGAAAAAAGAACGGAAGCGACGCTTACAGGGACTGCACCGCGGCCAGCCGGCGCATCAGCTGCTGCGCGATGTCGGCCTGCATGTCGCGGAACAGCAGGTCGGCCTCGCCTTCCTTGGCCAGCGCGTTGGTTTCGTTGAAGCTCAGGTCGCGCGTCTGCGAGACCTCGGACGCGGGCAGCAATTCCTTGCCGCCCGGCGTGCGCAGGCTGAAGCGCACGCGCAGGCGCAGCTGCAATTCGCGCAGCAGGCCGGCGGAGTTGGTCGAGATCACGAAGCGGTCGCGGTCCTCGCCCAGCACGACCAGCACGGCGTCGGCGGTGCTGGCCTCTTCCTTGGGCACCAGCGTCACGTTGCCGGCCGCGCGCAACTCGCGCCGCAGCTGGTTGATGAGCGCCGTATTGCCTTCGAGCGACAGCGTCTTGAACGCGAAGTTCGGCGCCTTGCGCAGCGCGAAGCCGCAGCCGGACAGGGCCAGCGAAGCGCCTGCCACGCCGAGGCCCAGGAGAAAGCCGCGGCGCGGCTGCGAGGCATTGCGAATGTTCATGCGTCTGTCGTTTCCGTCGTTCTGCAGTGTCGGGTTCAGATGACCACGTTGACCAGGCGCCCGGGCACCACGATCACGCGCTTGGCCGGCGCGCCTTCGGCGAAGTTGACGAAGTCGTCGCAGGCGAGCGCCAGCCGCTCGATCTCGTCCTTCGAGGCACCGGCGGGCACCAGCAGCTTGCCGCGCAGCTTGCCGTTGACCTGCAGCATGAGCTCGACCTCGTCCTGCGCCAGCGCGGCCACGTCGACCACGGGCCAGGGGGCGTCGAGCAGGTCGCCCGATGCCTTGTCGTAGCCGAGCTGCTGCCACAGCTGGTGCGCGATGTGCGGCGTGGCCGGGTACAGGCAGCGCAGCAGGATGCCGAAGCCCTCGCGCGCGGCGGCCGCGTCGCCCGCGCTGCCGTCGGACTTGAAGCCCTCGAGCGCGTTGAGCAGCTTCATCGCGCCCGACACCACCGTGTTGTATTGCATGCGCTGGTAGTCGTAGTCGATCTGGCGCAGCACGGTGTGCACCTCGCGGCGCAGCGCCTGGGCGGGCTTGCCGAAGCTCTGGCCGGCGAGCGCCACGGGCGCCACGTCGGCCTGGGCCACGCCGTAGTTCCACACGCGGCGCAGGAAGCGGTAGCTGCCCTCGACGGCCGCGTCGTTCCACTCGAGCGTGGCTTCGGGCGGCGCGGTGAACATGGTGTACAGGCGCGCGGTGTCGGCGCCGTACTTCTCGATCAGGTCCTGCGGGTCGACGCCGTTGCGTTCGCTCTTGCCCATCTTGCCCACGCCGCCGTACTCGACCTTGGTGCCGTCGGCCAGTGTGCCGCCGGTGATGCGGCCCTGCGCGTCGAGCACCGCCGTGACTTCGAGCGGCGGGAAGTAGTCCTTGCCGCCCTTCTCGTTGCGCTTGTAGAAGATGTGGTTGAGCACCATGCCCTGCGTGAGCAGCTTGGCGAAGGGCTCGTCGGCCTTCACCAGGCCCAGGTCGCGCATGACCTTGGTCCAGAAGCGCGCGTACAGCAAATGCAGGATCGCGTGCTCGATGCCGCCGATGTACTGGTCCATCGGCATCCAGTAGTCCGCGCCCTCGGCGACCATGGCCTTGTCGTTGGTCGGGTCGCAATAGCGCATGAAGTACCACGACGAATCGACGAAGGTGTCCATCGTGTCGGTCTCGCGCCGCGCGGCCTTGCCGCACACCGGGCACACCACGCCGGCGTGGAAGCCTTCGTGCTTGGCCAGCGGGTTGCCCGAGCCGTCGGGCACGCAGTCGGTCGGCAGCACCACGGGCAGGTCCTTTTCGGGGACCGGCACCGCGCCGTGTTCTTCGCAATGGATGATCGGGATCGGCGTGCCCCAGTAGCGCTGGCGGCTCACGCCCCAGTCGCGCAGGCGCCAGGTGGTCTGCAGCTCGCCCAGGTCTTTCTGGCCCAGCGCATGCGCCACGGCGGCCACGGCCTCCTTGTAGGTCATGCCGCTGAAGTTGTCGGAGTTGATGGTCACGCCGCGCTGCTTGTCGCCGTACCAGTCCTGCCACTTGTGATAGTCGAAGTGCGGCTCGTCGTCGACCAGCACGACCTGGATGATCTCGATGCCGTACTTGTTGGCGAAGGCGAAGTCGCGCTCGTCGTGCGCGGGCACGCCCATCACGGCGCCGTCGCCGTAGCCGATGAGCACGTAGTTGCCCACCCACACCGGCACCTGCTCCTCGGTGATCGGGTGCTTCACGGTCAGGCCCGTGGGCACGCCCTTCTTCTCCTGCGTGGCGAGCTCGGCCTCGGTCGTGCCGCCGCCCTTGCATTCTTCGATGAAGGCCGCGACCTTCGGGTCGAGCGTGGCGGCGTGCGCGGCCAGCGGATGCTCGGGCGCGACGGCGCAGAAGGTGACGCCCATGATGGTGTCGGCACGCGTGGTGAACACGTACATGCGGCCGTCCTGGATGAGCTTGCCGCTCGCGTCCCGGATGTCATGCGTGAACGCGAAGCGCAGGCCTTCGCTCTTGCCGATCCAGTTTTCCTGCATCAGCTTGACGCGCTCGGGCCAGCCCGGCAGCTTGTGCTGGGTGTGCTCGAGCAGTTCTTCGGCGTAGTCGCTGATCTTCAGGTAGTAGCCGGGGATCTCGCGACGCTCGACCGTGGCGCCGGTGCGCCAGCCCTTGCCGTCGATCACCTGCTCGTTGGCCAGCACGGTCTGGTCGACCGGGTCCCAGTTCACGACCTGGGTCTTGCGGTAGGCGATGCCCTTTTCGAGCATCTTCAGGAACAGCCACTGGTTCCACTTGTAGTAGCTCGGATCGCAGGTGGCGATCTCGCGGCTCCAGTCGATCGCCAGGCCCATGGCCTGGAGCTGGCCCTTCATGTAGGCGATGTTCTCGTAGGTCCACTTGGCCGGCGGCACGCCGTTCTTCAGCGCCGCGTTCTCGGCCGGCAGGCCGAAGGCGTCCCAGCCCATGGGCATCAGCACGTTGTAGCCGCTCATGCGCAGGTAGCGCGTGAGCATGTCGTTGATCGTGTAGTTGCGCACGTGGCCCATGTGCAGCTTGCCGCTCGGGTACGGCAGCATCGAGCAGGCGTAGTACTTCTTGCGGCTCGCGTCCTCGGTGACACGGTAGACATCGGCGGCGCGCCATTGCGCCTGGGCAGCGGACTCGACGTCGCTGGGTTTGTAGCTGGGGTTCATGACATCTCGGCAGGGCCCGGCTCGACGGCGGCCGGGAAGGCGGATTATCGCGCCGTGCGTGATCGTCCCCCGGGCCCCATGCCGGAATCAGGCCCTTTCCTGCGGCGGCGGGGCGGGCGTCCACTCGTCGCCGAACAGTTCCGGCTCGCTGTAGGCCTCCAGATTCGCCCAGTGGTGGGCCGCGTCTTCCCGGTAGAACAGGCTGGCAAGCCCCGCCGCCAGGCGCCGTGCGCCGTCGCTGATGGCGGGAATGTCGCCCGACACCGTGCCGTGCGACAGCGCCGCCGGGTAGCAGAAGCAGTGGATGCGCGCGAGGCCCGGGCAGGCGCCGGGCGCGGTTTCCTGGAATTCGAAGGCCGGCCCGAGGTCGGGCGAATCGGCCAGTTCGCGGTCTTCGTCGCCGGGCGCGGGCGTGAAACGGTCTTTCCAGGTACGAATGTGCGCGGCAATGCCCGCGAATTCGGGGCGAGCGGCCCAGTCGACCTGGAAACCGGTCGACACGATCAAGAAGTCGAACTCGAAGTCGCCCTTGGGCGTGGTCACGCGCAGCGCCTCGCCCTGCGGCGCCACCGACAGGATGGGGCAGCCGAAGTTGAAGAAAGCGTTGGCGTGCCGCGACACCCGCAGCGTGCTGCCGTGCGGCGGCGGCACGTTCAGCACGTTGATGTAGTGGCGGATGCGCCATTTCAGTTCGTCGGGCAGGTCGTAGTGCCCCTGCGTGAGCCCCGGCACGCCGGCGCCCTTGCCCTTGTTGACGCGCGGCAGGTCGGGCCGACGGATCAGCAGTTCGACGCTGTGCGCGCCGGCCTCGAGCGCCGTGGCGGCGCTGTCCATGGCCGAGGAGCCCGCGCCGACCACGCCCACGCGCAGGCCCTTCAGGCGCGCGTAGTCCATCTCGTCGGAGGAGTGCGCCCACTTGGCGCGTGGCAGGCCATCGACAAAGGCGGGCACGGCCGGGCCGCCCAGGCCGTCGCGGCCGGTGGCCAGCACGACGCGGCGCGCCAGCACGCGGCGCTCGCCCTCGGGCGTGCGCAGGTCCAGGCGCACGGCGCTGGCGTCGGGCAACGGTTGCAAGCCAGTAACAGCGGTGTCGTTGCGCACGTCCACGCTCATCACGCGGCGGTACCAGACCAGGTAGTCCATCCACTGCAGGCGCGGGATCTTGTCCATCGCGGCCCAGGCCTCGGTGCCGAACTGGGCTTCGAACCAGGCGCGGAAGGTCAGCGAGGGCAACCCCAGCGCCGGGCCCGTGAGCTCCTTGGGCGAGCGCAGGGTTTCCATGCGCGCCGTGGTGGCCCAGGGGCCTTCGCGCCCGGCCGGCGCGCGGTCGAAGACCACCGCGCGGATGCCCTGCTGCGCCAGCGCGCCCGCCGCGGCCAGCCCGGCCTGGCCGCCGCCGATGATGGCCACGTCGAGCACGGGTTCGCCGTCGACCTGGCGCGGCGGTACCCAGGCGCGGGCGGGCCAGCCGAGGTAGTCGAGGTCCTGGGCGAGCCGGCGTTCGAGCGCGGCAAGGCCGATGGGTGGGGCGGAGGGGGGGAAAGCGGTGTCGTCGGTGGTCATCGGTCGGGGGTCGGGGCGGCAGCGCCCCGCCCTGCTGAATTTACCCACTTCCGCGCGGCGCCCGCCTGCCACAGCGTACCGCTGGCCCGGATTTCGCATGCCACAATGAATTTCGACCACAGGGGCAGGCATGAGCGGCAGCAACGGCGAATGGTGGCGGGGCGCGGTGATCTACCAGATCTACCCGCGCAGCTTCATGGACAGCAACGGCGACGGCGTGGGCGACCTGCCCGGCATCACGTCGAAGCTCGACCACGTCGCCCGCCTGGGCGTCGACGCGGTCTGGGTCTCGCCCTTCTTCCGCTCCCCCATGAAAGATTTCGGCTACGACGTGGCCGACTACCGCGCCGTCGATCCGCTGTTCGGCACGCTGGCCGACTTCGACGCCATGCGCGCACGCATGCATGCGCTGGGCCTGAAGCTCATCATCGACCAGGTGCTCTCGCACACCTCCGACCAGCACGCGTGGTTCGTCGAAAGCCGCAGCTCGCGCGACAACCCCAAGGCCGACTGGTACGTCTGGGCCGACCCCCAGCCCGACGGCACGCCGCCCACCAACTGGCTCTCGGTCTTCGGCGGCTCGGCCTGGCAGTGGGACTCGCGCCGGCGGCAGTACTACCTGCACAGCTTTCTCGCCGAGCAGCCCGATCTCAACTTCCATTGCCCCGCCGTGCAGAACGCGCTGCTCGGCGAGGTGCGCTTCTGGTGCGAGCGCGGCGTGGACGGCTTTCGCTTCGACGCCTGCAACCACCAGTTCCACGACGCGCTGCTGCGCGACAACCCGCCCGCCACGGTCGAGTCGATGGGCGAGGTCAGCACCGTGCGCGCCGACAACCCGTATGCGATGCAGGTCCACCTGTACGACAAGAGCCAGCCCGAGAACCTCGTGTTCCTCGAGCGCCTGCGCCGGCTGCTCGACGGCTACGGCGCGGTCGCGCTGGGCGAGGTCGGCGACGAGAACGCACCGCCCGTCATGGCCCAGTACACCGAACTCGGCAAGCGCCTGCACCTGGCCTACAGCTTCAGCCTGCTCACGGCCGACCACAGCCCCAAGCACCTGCGCCACCAGGTCGAATCGCTCGACGCCGCACTGGCCGTGACGGGCGGCTGGGGCTGCTGGGCGGTGTCGAACCACGACGTGCCGCGCGTCGCCACGCGCTGGAGCGACGGCGCCGCGCCCGACACCCGCCGCGATCGGCTCTGGCTCGCGCTGCTGCTCGCGCTGCGCGGCAGCGCCAGCCTCTACCAGGGCGAAGAGCTCGGCCTGCCCGAGGCCGACGTGCCCTTCGAACTGCTGCAGGACCCCTACGGCCGCGCCTTCTGGCCCGAGTTCAAGGGCCGCGACGGCTGCCGCACGCCGATGCCCTGGACCGCCGACGCGCCTAACGCCGGCTTCAGCACCGGCACGCCCTGGCTGCCGGTGGACGGCGCCCACCTGCCGCTGGCCGTCGCGCAGCAGGAGGCTGACCCCGGCTCGATGCTCGCCTTCAGCCGCGCGCTGCTGCACTGGCGGCGCACCCAGCCGCTGCTGCGCACGGGCGCGCTGGCGTTCGTCGATGCGCCCGCGCCGCTGCTGCACATCGTGCGCAGCGACGGGGACGCGGTGCTGCATACGATCTTCAATACGGGGAGCGAACCGGTGTCGATTCCGCTGCCCGAGCCGCTGGTGCCGCTGGCCGGCCACCCGCTCGCGCCGACCGCAACGGTCACCGCCGCTCCAAAGCCCCTGCTGACATTGGCGCCTTATGGCGTGTGCTTCGGCACGCCTGCCGAAGCAGGAGGACGCTGAACCCCATGCCACCTTCTCCTTTCCTCCAAGCTGCCGACATCCAGGCGCTGATGCGCGCCGAGCACGGCGACCCGTTCGCCGTGCTCGGCCCCCACGAGACCGCCGACGGCCTCGAGGTGCGCGCGCTGATGCCCGGCGCGCGGCAGGTGGCCGTGGTGCATTCGCGCACCGGCTGGCCGCTGTCGATCCTTGCGCGGCACGAGGGCTCCGACCTGTTCAGCGGCCTCGTGCCCGCGGCCGAGGCGCGCATGGGCTACTCGTTCCAGGTCGACTGGGAGAACGGGCACGCCTCGCGGCTCGAAGACCCGTACCGTTTTCCGTTCGTGCTCGGCGAGACCGACGTGTGGCTGCTGGCCGAGGGCACGCACCTGCGGCCGTGGGAGCGGCTGGGCGCGCACCTGCGCGAGATCGACGGCGTGAAGGGCGTGGCCTTTGCGGTCTGGGCGCCGAATGCGCGGCGCGTGTCGGTGGTCGGCGACTTCAACAACTGGGACGGCCGGCGCCACATGATGCGGCTGCGCCGCGAGTGCGGCGTGTGGGAGATCTTCGCGCCGCACGTGGCGACCGGCGACAGCTACGAATTCGAGATCCTGTCGTCGCGCGGCGAGGTGCTGCGCAAGGCCGACCCCTTCGCGTTCTCGTCGCAGCTGCGCCCCGGCACCGCCTGCGTCGTGGCGCCGCTGCCCGCGCCCGTGCCGATGCCCGCCGGGCGCGCCGAAGCCAATGCGCGCGAGGCTCCGATCAGCATCTACGAAGTGCACCTGGGCTCGTGGCGCCGCAAGCACCACGGCCAGGAATGGCTGGACTACCGCGAACTGGCCGACACGCTCGTGCCCTATGTGCGCGACATGGGCTTCACGCACATCGAACTGCTGCCCATCACCGAGCACCCCTTCGACGGCTCGTGGGGCTACCAGCCCATCGGCCTGTATGCGCCGACCTCGCGCTTCGGCACGCCCGGCGACTTCCGCCATTTCGTCGAAGCCGCGCATGCCGCGGGGCTGGGCGTGATCCTCGACTGGGTGCCCGCGCACTTCCCGACCGACGCGCATGGTTTGGGCAACTTCGACGGCACCGCGCTGTACGAGTACGCCGATCCGCGCGAGGGCTTCCACAACGACTGGCAGACGCTGATCTTCAACTACGCCCGCACGGAGGTGCGCAACTACCTCGTGGGCAATGCGCTGTACTGGCTGGAGCGCTACGGCGTGGACGGCCTGCGCGTGGATGCGGTGGCGTCGATGCTGTACCGCGACTACAGCCGCAAGGCCGGCGAGTGGGTGCCGAATGCGCAGGGCGGGCGCGAGAACCTGGAGGCCATCGATTTCCTTCGCCGCATGAACCGCGTGGTGGGCGTGGAGCGTCCGGGGGCTGTGACCATTGCCGAAGAGTCGACGAGCTTTCCGGGTGTGACGCGACCGCCGGAAGACGGCGGGCTGGGGTTTCACTACAAGTGGAACATGGGGTGGATGAACGACACGCTGGCGTATGCGGGGACCGATCCGGTCTATCGCAAGCACCATCACCAGCAGATCACCTTCGGGCTGATGTACGCGCACAGCGAGAACTTCGTGTTGCCGCTGTCGCATGACGAAGTGGTGCACGGCAAGGGGTCGATGATCGGGCGCATGCCTGGGGACGAATGGCAGAAGTTCGCGGGGTTGCGCAACCTATATGGGTACCTCTGGGCTTATCCGGGGAAGAAGCTGCTGTTCATGGGAGGGGAGTTTGCGCAGTACGCGGAGTGGAATGCGGATCGGGGGCTGGACTGGCACTTGCTTGAGCATGCGGGGCATCAGGGGGTGCGGCGGTTGGTGCGCGATCTGAACAACGTGTATCGGCACTTTCCTGCTTTGCATGAGCTGGACCACGAGGGGGCTGGGTTCGAGTGGTTGGTGCATGACGATGTGGCGCAGTCGGTGTTTGCGTTTGTTCGGCGGGCTCGGGATGGGGGGGTTGTTGTGGTGGTTTGCAACTTCACGCCTGTGCCTCGGCTTGGGTATCGGTTGGGGGTGCCTTGTGCGGGTTCGTATCGGGAGGTCATCAATACGGATGGGGTTGTGTATGGGGGGAGTGGGGTTGGGAACGGGGTTGTCGAGAGTTCTCCGGTGGGGTGGCATGGGAAGGCGGATTCGGTTGTTGTCAGCTTGCCGCCGCTCGCTACTTTGATGTGGGTGGTGGCTTGAAACGCTCTGGGCTGGTTTTTGTTCCGGGGCCGGGTCTCGGCCCGGCGGCCGACCTACTTTTCTTTGCTTCGCCAAAGAAACGTAGGCAAAAGAAAGGCGACCCTGCTGTCTGCGTCCCTCCGCTTCGCTACGGGCAACCTGCGGTGCTCACGTTTCGCGGGGTCTCGCCCAAACTCGCTTCGCTCAAACAAGGGCGAGCCCTGATCCGCGAAACGCTGCGCTCCTCGGCGCATACAGAAGGGATTGGGATACCAACAGGCCATCGCTTCGCTCGGCCAGTGAGCCGCAGCAGGCGCTTTGCGCCTGCTGCGGCTGGGATTGGTCGCGACGTTGGTTGGAACATGAGCGCAAGCGCACGCGCGGGTGCAGATGTGCTTACGAGCACCAACCCGAGCACGAACACAGGATTGGGCTGTCGGCAACTGCCGGGCCGAGCGAAGCGACGGCCCGCCCGGTGTCAAAGCCCCTCTGGCTGCGCCGAGGAGCGCAGCGTTTCGCGGATCAGGGCTCGCAGCTGTTTGAGCGAAGCGAGTTCTGCGAGACCCCGCGAAACGCGAGCACCGCAGGTTGCCCGTAGCGAAGCGAAGGGTCGCAGACAGTGGGGTCGCCTTTTCTTTGCTTACTTTCTTTTAGCGAAGCAAAAGAAAGTAAGTCGCCCGCCGGGGCGAGTCCCGGCCTCGGAAAGCAAACACCGCCGGGGAGTCAAAGCATGCTGAGCCCAGGCCATCCCCTCCCCTTAGGCGCAACGCCATCACAACAAGGCGTCAACTTCGCTATCACAGCGCCAACAGCAACCAAAGTAGAACTCTGCCTCTTCGACAGCACAGGCAAAAGCGAACAACAGCGCCTACCGCTCCCAGAGTGCACAGACGGCATCTGGCACGGCCACCTCCCCACCGCCCGCCCCGGCCTGATCTACGGCTACCGAGTCCACGGCCCCTGGTCCCCAAAAGAAGGACAGCGCTTCAACCCCGCCAAGCTCCTCCTCGACCCTTACGCCCGAGAAATCCTAGGCCACTACAACGGCAGCGATCTCTTCCTAGGCCACGCCCCCACAAACCCAACCCAACGCGACACCCGAGACAACGCCCCGATAGCACTCAAAGCCCGCGTAACAGCGCCCAGCAACACACCCCAAACAACAGGCCAGGCCCACATCCCCCCCACAGACCGCGTCCTGTACGAGCTGCACATCCGCAGCCTCACCCACCAGCACCCAGGCGTTCCCGAACCGCTAAGAGGCACCTACGCCGGCCTCGCAGAACCCGCCATCCTCGACCACCTGCAACGCCTGGGCATCACCACCCTCAGCCTCATGCCCGTACAGCACCGCGCCGACGAACAGCGCCTGCTCGCCAAGGGCCTGACCAACCACTGGGGCTACAACACCATCGGCTGGTTCGCCCCCGAGGCGCGCTTCTGGAGCGGCCGCCCCGGCACCACGCCTGCCAGCGAATTCCGCGCCATGGCCGATGCGGTGCATGCGCGCGGCATGGAACTGGTGATCGACGTGGTCTACAACCACAGCGCCGAAAGCGACGAACTCGGCCCCACGCTCTCGCTGCGCGGCATCGACAACGCCCTGTACTACCACCTGCGCCCGGACGACCGCGCCCTGTACGAGAACTGGGCCGGCACGGGCAACTGCCTCAACCTCGGCGAGCCGCGCGTGCTGCAACTCGTGATGGACAGCCTGCGCTTCTGGGCCTGCGAGATGGGCGTCGACGGGTTCCGCTTCGACCTCGCCCCGGTGCTGGGCCGCGACGCGCAGCGCGGCTTCGATGCGCGCGCGCCCTTCTTCGCGGCGATGGCACAAGACCCGGTGCTGTCGCGCACGCTGCGCATCGCCGAGCCCTGGGACCTCGGTCCCGGCGGCTACCGGCTCGGCGAGTTCCCGCCCGGCTGGCTCGAATGGAACGACCGCTTCCGCGACACGCAACGCGGCTTCTGGCTGCGCCAGGGGCGCGAGGGCGCCGCCGGCCTGGGCGACTTCGCGCACCGCTTCACGGCCTCCAGCGCGAGCTTCGCGCACGACGGCCGCGCGCCGACCGCGAGCGTCAACTTCATCACCGCGCACGACGGCTTCACGCTGCGCGACCTCGTGAGCTACGAGCAGCGCCACAACCTCGCCAACGGCGAAGACAACCGCGACGGCCATGCGAACAACCTGAGCACCCACTGCGGTGTCGAAGGCCCGAGCGACGACCCCGCCGTGCGCACGATGCGCGCGCGCCTGCAGCGCACGCTGCTCGTCACGCTGCTGCTGTCCCAAGGCACGCCGATGCTGCTGGCCGGCGACGAGCTCGGCCACAGCCAGGGCGGCAACAACAACGCCTACTGCCAGGACAACGAGACCACCTGGCTCGGCTGGATCGGGCTGTCCGACCCGGCCAGCGAACGCGCGCGCCTGACTGCGTTCGTCGCGCGGCTCACCGCCCTGCGCCGCGAGGCGCCGGCGCTGCGCAGCGCGCGCTGGTGGCCGGCCGAGCCGCCGGCCGACGACGCCCCCCCGGGCCTGCGCTGGCTGCGCCCCGACGGCCAGCCGATGGCGCCGGCCGACTGGCACGCAGGCACGGCCCTTGCGATCCTTTTCGGGCAGGCCGAAGGTGCCTGGCTGGTGCTGGTGAATGCGGGCCCGGGCCCCGTCAGCTTCACGTTGCCGAATGGCGACTGGCGCTGCTGCCTGGCCACCGATGCCGAAGACCCCGACGACCTGCGCACCGCGTCCCGCCCGCTGGGCCGCACGGCGCAGGTGCCGGTTTCGAGCCTCTGGCTTGCAAGAACGTAGGAGCCAAGCCCACGGCGCAGTGCCAGACTCGGTGCGGACACTCTGAAGACGACGACGAACTCAACAAGCGAACGAACGAACGGAGACACAGATGGACAAGCTCAACACCCAGGGCGCACAAGCCCCGCAGGCGCCCCTGCAGGCCCATCAACTGGTCCGCCGCACCATCGCGCTGGTGCTGGCCGGCGGCCGGGGCTCCCGCCTCAAGCAGCTCACCGACCGGCGCGCCAAGCCGGCCGTGTACTTCGGCGGCAAGTTCCGCATCATCGACTTCGCGCTGTCCAACTGCCTGAACTCCGGCATCCGGCGCATGGCGGTGGTCACGCAGTACAAGTCGCACTCGCTCATGCGCCACCTGCAGCGCGGCTGGAGCTTCCTGCGCGCCGAGCTCAACGAGATGGTCGACGTGCTGCCCGCGCAGCAGCGCATGGGCGACGAGCACTGGTACCGCGGCACGGCCGACGCGGTGTTCCAGAACCTGGACATCATCAGCACCCGCTCCACGCCGCACGACTACGTGGTGGTGCTGGCCGGCGACCACATCTACAAGATGGACTACTCCATCATGCTCAAGGACCACGCCGAGCGCGGCCTGGGCTGTACGGTCGGCTGCATCGAGGTGCCGCGCATGGAGGCCACGGCCTTCGGCGTGATGGCGGTGGACGACGGCCGCCAGATCACCAGCTTCCTCGAGAAGCCGGCCGATCCGCCCGCCATGCCCGGCCACCCCGACCTGGCGCTGGCCAGCATGGGCATCTACATCTTCGACTCGGCCTACCTGTACCGGCTGCTCGAGGAAGACAACGCCAACCCCGACTCGAGCCACGACTTCGGCAAGGACATCATCCCGCGCGCCGTGGCCGAGGGCCGCGCGCTGGCGCATCCGTTCAGCATGTCCTGCGTCACGCGCGCCTCGCGCGGGCCCGATGCCAAGGCCTACTGGCGCGACGTGGGCACGATTGATGCATTCTGGGCAGCCAACCTCGACCTGGCCTCGATCACCCCGGAGCTCGACATCTATGACACGGACTGGCCCATCTGGACCTACCAGCGGCAGCTGCCGCCGGCCAAGTTCGTGCTCGACCGCGAGGGCAAGCACGGCATGACGGTCAACACCATCGTCTCGGGCGGCTGCATCGTTTCGGGCTCGAAGATCAGCAGCGCGGTGCTGTTCTCGGGCGTGCGCATCCACTCCTTCTGCGAGATCAACGAAGCCGTGCTGCTGCCCGATGTGGAAGTGGGCCGCGGCTGCCGGCTGAACCGCGTGGTGATCGACCGCGGCTGCGTGATCCCCGACGACACGGTGATCGGCGAAGACGCCGAGGCCGACGCCGCGCGCTTCGAGCGCACGGAAACGGGCGTGGTGCTGGTCACGCGCGAAATGCTCAAGCGGCTCGCGCCGGACCCCGCACCCGCGGCCGCTGCCTGATCGACCGCACCACCATGCGCATCCTCCAGGTCAGCGCCGAGCTGTTTCCCCTCCTGAAGACCGGCGGCCTGGCGGACATCGCCGGCGCCCTGCCCCTGGCCCTCATGGCCGCGGGGCAGGAGGCGCGCGCGCTGCTGCCGGGCTTTCCCGCCATCGTGGCCGGCGTGCGCGACCTGGTGCCGGTGGCCGAGTTCACCGCGCCCTGGGGCGAGCGCTTCGGCCTGCGCGCCGGGCACGTCGCCATCGCCGGCGCGCCGCCGATTCCCACCTACGTGATCGATGCACCCGCGCTCTACGACCGACCCGGCAATCCGTACGAAGACACCACGCGCCAGCCCTACAGCGACAACCACCGGCGCTTCGCGCTGCTGGGCTGGGCGGCGGCGCAGCTCGCGCAGGGCCTCGACCCCGGCTGGCGACCCGACATCGTGCACGCGCACGACTGGCACGCGGCGCTCGCGCCCGCCTACCTGGCCTTCGCGCGGCGCGCGGGCGGCCCACGCACGGGCAGCGTGTTCACGGTGCACAACCTGGCCTACCAGGGCGTGTTCGCGCCCTGGCACTTCGCCGAACTCGGGCTGCCAGCGCCGGCCTTCCACATGAACGGGCTGGAGTACCACGGCCAGATCTCCTTCATGAAGGGGGGCCTGTACTTCGCCGACCAGCTCACCACCGTGAGCCCGACCTACGCACTGGAGATCCAGACGCCCGAGCAGGGCTGCGGCCTCGACGGCCTGCTGCGCCAGCGCAGCAACGTGCTCAGCGGCATCCTCAACGCGGTCGACGACCAGGTCTGGAACCCGTCCACCGACGCCGCGCTGGTGCAGGGCTACCAGACGCCCGAGGGCCGCCACATGGCCGGCAAGGCGCGCTGCAAGTCGGTGCTGCAGCGCCAGCTGGGGCTGGCCGAGCGTCCCGACGCGCCGCTGTTCATCGTGGTGAGCCGGCTCACCGAACAGAAGGGCCTGCACCTCGTGCTCGGCGGCCTCGACACGCTCTTGGCCCAAGGCGGCCAGCTCGCGCTGCTGGGCAGCGGCGAAGGCTGGCTCGAAGAGGCCTTCCGCCAGCGCGCGGCGGCGGCGCCCACCTCGGTGAGCGTCACCATCGGCTACGACGAGACGCTGGCGCACCAGCTCTTCGGCGCGGGCGACGTGACGATCGTGCCTTCGCTGTTCGAGCCCTGCGGCCTCACGCAGATGTACGGCCTGAAGTACGGCAGCCTGCCGCTGGTGCGCCGCGTCGGCGGGCTGGCCGACACCGTCGTCGACTGCACGCTGGAAGACATGGCCAGCGGCGCCGCCACCGGCTTCGTGTTCGACCGCTTCGAGGACGCCGACTACGACCGCGCCCTGCGCCGCGCCTTCGCGCTGTACGAGCGCGCCGCCGACTGGCGCCGCGTGCGCGGCAACGCCATGCGGCGCCCGGCCGACTGGGGCACGGCGGCCGCGCAGTACATCGATGTGTACCAACGGGCGCTGGCCTGAAGCCCCCGCCCCACACCCCACCACCCACTCCGGGAACGCCCCCCATGACGATCAAGGACTTCGCCTACGACCACCCCGACCGCGACGTTGCCGCCTTCAAGCGCGCGGTGGCCAACAAGCTGATCTACGCCGTCGGCAAGGACCCCGTGGCAGCCAGTCCCGACGACTGGCTGCACGCCACCGCGCTGGCCGTGCGCGACCAGCTTGTCGAGCGCTGGATGACGACCACGCGCGCCAACTACGCGCAGGACCTCAAGCGCGTGTATTACCTCTCGATGGAGTTCCTCATCGGGCGCACCTTCACCAACGCGCTGCTCGCCGTCGACCTGTACAGCACCGTGCGCGAGGCGCTGGCCGACTTCGGCGTCGACATGGCGGCGCTGGCCGAGCGCGAGCCCGATGCGGCGCTCGGCAACGGCGGCCTCGGACGGCTCGCGGCCTGCTTCCTCGATTCGATGGCCACACTCGGCGTGCCCGGCATGGGCTACGGCATCCGCTACGAGTACGGCATGTTCCGCCAGCGCATCGTCGACGGCCAGCAGGTCGAAACGCCCGACTACTGGCTCACGCGCGGCAACCCGTGGGAGTTCCAGCGGCCCGAGGTGAACTACCGCGTGCGCTTCGGCGGCCACGTGCAAAAGCGCGAAGGCAAGAACGCGCCCTACGGCGCGGCCGACTGGGTCGACACGCACGACGTGCTGGCCGTGGCCTACGACACCATCATTCCCGGCTACGGCACGCAGGCCACCAACACCTTGCGGCTGTGGTCGGCGCGCGCCACCGAGGAGATCGACCTGTCGGCCTTCAACCGCGGCAACTACATGGCGGCGGTGGAGAGCAAGAACCACTCCGAGAACGTCTCGCGCGTGCTCTACCCCGACGACTCCACGCCCTCGGGCCGCGAGCTGCGGCTGCACCAGGAATACTTCTTCTGCAGCGCCAGCGTGCAAGACCTGCTGCGCCGCTACCTGCGCAACCACACGAGCTTCGACCAGCTGTCGGAAAAAGTCAGCATCCACCTGAACGACACGCACCCGGTGCTCGCCGTGCCCGAGCTCATGCGCCTGCTGCTCGACGAGCACGGCCTGGCGTGGGACGTGGCCTGGGGCCACACGCAGAAGGTGTTCAGCTACACCAACCACACGCTGATGCACGAGGCCCTGGAAACCTGGCCGGTCGAGATGCTCGGGCGCATCCTGCCGCGCCACCTGCAGATCCTGTACGACATCAACGCGAAGTTCCTGGCCGCCGTGACGCAGACGCACGGCCAGGACGTCGAGCTGGTGCGCCGCCTCTCGCTGATCGACGAGACCGGCGAGCGCCGCGTGCGCATGGCCTACGTGGCGGTGCTCGCGAGCCATTCGGTGAACGGCGTGTCGGGGTTGCACTCGGAGCTGATGAAGCAGTCGATCTTTGCCGACTTCGCGAAGATCTTTCCCGAGCGCTTCAACAACAAGACCAACGGCGTCACGCCGCGCCGCTGGCTCGCGCAGGCCAACCCGCCGCTGGCCGCGCTGCTCGACCAGCGCATCGGCAAGGGCTGGCGGCGCGACCTGTCGCAGCTCGAAGCATTGCGCCCGATGGTCGCGCAGCCCGCCTTCGTGCGCGCCTTTCGCCATGCCAAGCGCGAGAACAAGCTGCGGTTGGCCAACTGGGTCGGCGAGCATCTGAAGCTCGACCTGGACACCGACGCGATGTTCGACGTGCAGGTCAAGCGCATCCATGAGTACAAGCGGCAGCTGCTCAACGTGCTGCACGTCGTCGCGCGGTATCACCGCATCCTCGATGCGCAGGCCAGCGGCACGCCGGCCGACATCGTGCCGCGCGTGGTCGTGTTCGCGGGCAAGGCGGCCTCGGCCTATGCGATGGCCAAGCAGGTGATCCGGCTCATCAACGACGTGGCGGCCACCGTGAACGCCGACGCGCGCGTGGGCAAGCTGCTGAAGGTGGTGTTCCTGCCGAACTACAGCGTGAGCCTGGCCGAGATCATCATGCCGGCGGCCGACCTGTCGGAGCAGATTTCCACCGCGGGCACGGAAGCCTCGGGCACAGGCAACATGAAGTTCGCGCTCAACGGCGCGCTCACCATCGGCACGCTCGATGGCGCCAATGTCGAGATGCGCGAGAACGTCGGCCCCGAGAACATCTTCATCTTCGGCCACACCACGCCCGAAGTGGCCGACATCCGCGCCCGCGGCTACCAGCCGCGCGAGATCTACGAGGAGAACGCCGAACTCAAGCGCGTGCTCGACGCGGTCCGCGACGGCGCGTTCTCGCCGGGCGAGCCGGCGCGCTACCAGGGCATCTACGACGCGCTCGTGAACTGGGGCGACCATTACCTGCTGCTGGCCGACTACGCGAGCTATGTCGCGAAGCAGGCCGAGGTCGATGCGCTGTACCGCGATGCGGAGGCGTGGACGCGCATGGCGATCCTCAACGTGGCGGGAATGGGGGCGTTCTCGTCGGACCGGACGATCGCGGAGTACGCCCACGAGATCTGGCACACGAAGCCCGTGGTGCTCGGCTGAGGCGAGCGGGCCGGGCCCGCAAGGTCAGCGCGGTTTGGCGGGCGCCGCTTCGGCCTCGGTCACGAAGCCGATGCGGCTCAGCCCGGCCTTGTTCGCGATGCCCATGAGCGCCACCACCTTGCCGTAGGGCACGGTCTGGTCGGCGCGCAATTGCACCTCGGTGTCCTTGCTGTCGGCGGCGGCTTTTTCGAGCTGGGCGGTCAGCTCGTCGTCGGTCACGGGCTTGTCGTTCAGGAAGACCTTGCCCGAGGCATCGACCGACAGGCTCACGAACTTCGGCGTGTCGTTGGGCTGGCCCGCGTCGGTCTGCGGCAGGTCGAGCTTGATCGAGCTGGCCATCAGCGGCGCAGTGATGATGAAGATCACCAGCAGCACCAGCATCACGTCGACCAGCGGCGTGACGTTGATGTCGGACAGCGGCCGCTGCCCGCCCGCGCCCATGGCCCGCCCGCCGCCTGCGGCGCTGCTGCCCAGTGAGGTGCGTCCGAAGGCCATGGTGTGCGTGGCGCCTTAAACGGGCATCGGCCGCGCCGGCGGCGGTGCGGCGGGTGCCGGCGCTTCGCCGAAGCTGCCGAGCAGATCGTGCGCGAAGCCTTCGAGCTCGGCCTCGACACGGCCCACCACACGGCCGAACACGTTGTAGGCCAGCACGGCCGGAATGGCGACCGCGAGGCCGAAGGCCGTCATGACGAGCGCCTCGCCGACCGGCCCGGCCACCTTGTCGATGGTGAAACCGCCGGTCTGGCCCGCGATGCCCGCGAGTGCGCCGTAGATGCCCCAGACAGTGCCGAGCAGGCCGACGAAGGGCGCGGTGGCGCCCACGGTGGCCAGCAGGATCTGCCCGGCCTGCAGGCGCCGCAGCGCGCCGTGCAGCGCACCGCGCAGCACGCGCGTGAGGCGCTGGTTGCGGTCGACCGTGGCGCCCAGCGTGCCGCCGGGGGCTTCGGTGGCGGCCTGGCGCAGCGCGGCCACGGCGGGGCGCACGAGTTCGGCGCGGTCGAAGGCCTGCAGCTTCTGCTCGGCCTCGACCAGGGTGGCCGACTGCCAGAACGCCGCGATGCTGCGCAGCACGTCGCGCGTGCCGCCGCGCAACAGCCAGGCTTTCCAGAGGATCACGACCCAGCTGGCGATCGACATCGCGAGCAGCAGCGCGGCCACCGAACGGCTGACGCCGTCACCGTGGGTCAGCAGTTCGAGCACGCTCATTCGCGTCCTTGGTTGTGGTGCGCCTGGCTTAACGCAGGCCGAGTACGTCGAACATGTCGAACAGGCCGCTGCGCTGGCCGCTCAGGAAGCGCACCGCACGCAGCGCGCCCTGCGCGTAGGTCACGCGGCTGGACGACTTGTGGGAGATTTCGATGCGCTCGCCGATGCCCGCGAACAGCACGGTGTGGTCGCCCACGATGTCGCCGCCGCGGATGGTGGCGAAGCCGATGGTCGACGGGTCGCGCTCGCCCGTGATGCCTTCGCGGCCGTACACGGCGCAGTCCTTGAGGTCGCGGCCCAGCGCGTCGGCGATCACCTCGCCCATCTTGAGCGCGGTGCCCGAGGGCGCGTCGACCTTGAAGCGGTGGTGGGCCTCGACGATCTCGATGTCGTAGCCGGTGGCCATGGCGCGGGCGGCCATGTCGAGCAGCTTGAGCGTGACGTTGACGCCCACGCTCATGTTGGGCGCCATCATGATGGCGATGTCTTTGGCGATCTCGGCGATCTCGGCCTTCTGCGCATCGCTGAAGCCGGTGGTGCCGATCACGGCCTGCACGCCCAGCTCGCGGCACACGGCCAGGTGCGCCATCGTGCCTTCGGGGCGGGTGAAGTCGATGAGCACCTGCGCGTCCTGCAGGCCGGTGCGCAGGTCGGCCACGATGGGCACGCCGCTGGTGAAGCCCAGGAAGGCCGCGGCATCGGCGCCGAGGGCGGCGCTGCCTGCGATGTCGAGCGCGCCGGCCAGGCGGCAGTCGGGCGCGTTGCGCACGGCTTCGATGAGCATGTGGCCCATGCGGCCCGAGGCGCCGGCGATCGCCACCCGGCGCAGCGCGGGAGCGGAGGAAGAAGAATCGGAGGTGGGGGTGGTGGTCGGTTCAGTCACGGGGATTCGGTCGTTGAAAAGTCCCTACGGGAGCCATGGACACCGACGAAAGCCGCCCCACCGGTCCGGCGGGCACCGCCCGCAGGAGGGGTGGCCGCCGCCGGAGCCCGTGCCGCGCACGCTCAGCGCGCGGCTTCGAGCGGGGGGTAGGCGGCCGGCAGCGCGGGCATGGGGGCTGCCGGGGTGCCGGTGGTGTCGGCTTTCTTGTCGGCCTTGGGCGCGAATTTCTTGAGCTCTTCTTCGGTGGCCTCGAGCTGCGGCACCTTGCCGCTCTTGCGGCGGGTGTCGAGCGTGGCGACGAATTCTTCTTCGCTGGGCATTTCGTCGCCCTCGAAGCGGTCCATGAGTTCGCCGTTGAAGAACACGGTCAGGCGGCGCTCCTGGGGATCGACGCCCTGGCGGCGGATCGTGAAGACGTAGTCCCAGCGATTGGCGTGGAAGACGTCGTTCAGCAGCGAGGTGCCGAGGATCTCGCGCACCTGCTGGCGCGACATGCCGGGCTTGAGTGCCGCGACCTGTTCCTTCGACACGAAATTGCCCTGCACCACTTCGACTTTGTAGGGGGTGACGGCAGACAGCGCGCCACGCGTGCGTTCGCTGAAACCGCTGCAGGCACCGAGGGCGAGCGTCGCCGCAATGGCAGCAACCAGCAACCAGGGCCGGCGTTGGAGGATGGCAGGCATGGGAGAAGAGGGGGTAGCGATATGATCGAACATTGTAGCGGCCGAGCCTGAAGGCCCGGCCTCAGCCCAGGGCGCAGGAACCATCATGGCCAACATCGACGAACTCAAGAACACCGGCCTCAAGGCCACCTTGCCGCGACTGAAGATCCTCGAGATCTTCCAGACCGGCAGCCAGCGGCACATGACCGCGGAAGACGTCTTCCGCGTGCTGCTCAACGAACACTCCGACATCGGCCTGGCCACCGTGTACCGCGTGCTCACGCAGTTCGAGCAGGCCGGCATCCTCGAACGCAGCCACTTCGAAAGCGGCAAGGCGGTCTACGAACTGAACGAAGGCACGCACCACGACCACCTGGTCTGCACCTCGTGCGGCAAGGTCGAGGAGTTCTACGACGCCGAGATCGAGCGGCGCCAGCAGATGATCGCCAAGGACAAGGGCTGGGTCCTGCAGGACCACGCCATGTCGCTGTACGGCCTGTGCGGCGACTGCGTCAAGAAGCGCTGACGCTGAAGACCTGCTGAAGCAGAAAGCGGCCCTTCACTTTGAAGGGCTTTTTTCTTTGCTCAGTCCGGATCGCGCCCGCTCTCCATCGCCTTGTGGTGGCGCGCCACGAAGTCGGCATAGGTGTCGATGCCGCGCAGCTGCAGGATCGAGTTGCGCACTGCGGCTTCCACCAGCACGGCGATGTTGCGCCCCGCCACCACCTGGATGATGACCTTGCGCACCGGGATGCCCAGCACGTCCTGCGTGAGCGGCGCCGAGGGCATGCGCTCGTAGTCGCGCTCGAAGCTGTCGCGCCGCACGAGGTGCACGATGAGCTTCAGCCGCATCTTCCGGCGCACCGCCGTCTCACCGAAGATCGCGCGGATGTCCAGCAGGCCGATGCCGCGCACCTCCAGCAGGTTCAGCAGCAGGTCGGGGCAGCGGCCCTCGATGGTGTTCTGGTTGATGCGGTACAGGTCGACCGCGTCGTCGGCCACCAGGCCGTTGCCGCGCGAGATCAGCTCCAGGCCGAGCTCGCTTTTACCGAGGCCCGACTCGCCCGTGATCATCACGCCCATGCCCAGGATGTCCATGAACACGCCATGCATCGAGGTGCGCTCGGCGAAGTGCTTGGACAGGTAGGCGCGCAGCAGGTCGATCACGAAGGCCGACGACTCGCGCGTGGCAAACAGCGGCAGCTGGGCGCGTTCGCAGATCGACAGCAGCTCGTCGGGCGCGGCCTGGCCGTCGGCCAGCACCAGCATCGGCGGCTCCAGCGTGACGATGCGCCCGATGCGGCGCACGCAGTCTTCCTTGCTGCCGCGCGTGAGGTAGGCCACCTCGCGCGCGCCGAGGATCTGCACGCGGTACGGGTGGATGTAGTTCAGGTAGCCGACCAGGTCGGCGGCCGACTGCGCGCGGCTGATGACGTCGGGGTCGAACTGGCGCTCCGAGGCGCCCAGGCCCGCAAGCCATTCCCAGCGGAGCGACCCGCGGAACTCCTCGAACATGGCATCGGCGCTGATGACGGTCGGCTTCATGCGTGCGGCGGCCGGCGCGAGACGCCGGCATTCTGGTCAGGATGGAGGGAGAGAAAAGCGTCGCCGCAGCTTATCAGCAGCAGCGGCAGGCCCGGCACGGGCGCTCAGGCGACCTGGGTCGACTGCCAGCCGGCGATGAGGCCGTGCAGCGCGGCGGCGTCGGTGCTGGACTTGATCTGCTCGCGCAGGCCGGCGTCGCTCAGCAGCTCGGCGATTTCAGACAGGATTTCGAGGTGCTTCTGCGTGGCCGCTTCGGGCACCAGCAGGAAGATCAGCAGCGCCACGGGCTGCTCGTCGGGAGCGTCGAAGCCGATGGGATTCGCCAGCTGGAACACCGCGGCCATCGGTGCCTTGAGGCCCTTGATGCGGCCATGGGGAATGGCGACGCCGTGGCCCAGACCGGTGGAGCCGAGGCGCTCGCGCGCAAACAGGCTGTCGGTGATGAGGGCACGGCCCAGACCGTGAAGGCTCTCGAACAGCAGGCCGGCTTCTTCGAAAGCACGTTTCTTGCTGGTGGCGTCAACGCTCACGAGCACTTGAGCGGGCGGCAGGATGGACGCGAGGCGATTCATGGTGGGGTCAGAGCGGGGGCGATTATGCACCTCCTCGGTAAAAACCCCCAGTCCCCCTAATTACTTTCGTCTACATGTGTTGCCGTGAGGCGTCGCTTCCTCTGGAGGCCCTTGCAAAGCCCCACCAATGTGGTCGGACAAACAAAAGGCCGCCCGAAGGCGGCCTGGGATGCGGGGCGCGGGGCCCGGCGTTTACATCACGCGCTTGGGCGCCACGTGATGGTGGTCCTGCAGGCGATCCTTGTGGCGGACCACCTGGCGGTCGAGCTTGTCGACCAGCTCATCAACCGCGGCGTACAGATCAGCGTGGCTCGATTCCGCGAACATGTCATTGCCCTTGACGTGAATGTTGCACTCCGCCCTTTGGCGGCGTTCCTTTTCCTTCTGCTTTTCCACCGTGAGGATCACCTTGACATCGACCACCTGGTCGAAATGTCGCGTGATCCGGTCCAGCTTGCTCGTGACGTAGGTGCGCAAGGCAGGTGTGACGTCGAGGTGATGACCGCTGATCGTCAAATTCATGAATGACCTCCTGAGAATTGACGGTTGGGGAAATGACCGCGCTCCGGGATGAAGCGTGGCCGGCGAAACAGGTGAGGTTGGGAGAGAGGGAGAGAAGAGGAAGGGAGATGGAGAAAGGGGGCGGTCGGATTCACTATGCCCAAGCTGTCACGGTATTGCAATACCGGGGCTTGCCCGAGTGACGGGCCGGTGTATTGCATGCCCTAATCCGCTATTGATTCCATAGCTGTCCCCGTGCAGTGGCATGCCGTTGCGGCACATTGGAAGCAAGTGTTTCCATGTGCAGCGCGCAGTGACCCTCCCGCCCGAAGGGCCGGCCCGTTCAGCGCCAGGCGGCGCGCATGCGGTTGCGCAGGTCGATCACCGCGGCCGGCGGCGGCACCGCGGGCGGCAACACCGGCGGCGGCGGCCAGGTCTGCAGTTCGAAGCCCGCCAGGTCGGACTCGGTGATGAAGCGGGTGCGGTTGGCGTACAGGTGCCGGTCGCCACGCGCCGCCTGCTGCGTGATGTGGAAGCGCTGCGGCATCACCAGGTGCAGGTGATCGCGGGCCCGCGTCATCGCCACGTAGAGCAGGCGCCGTTCTTCTTCCAGCTCGTGCGCGCCCTGCGCCACGTCGGCCGGCATGCAGCCGTCGACCACATTGATGACGTGCACCGAGTTCCACTCCTGGCCCTTGGCCGAATGGATGGTCGACAGGATCAGGTAGTCCTCGTCGAGCGAGGGCGGGCCGGGCCGGTCGCTGGTGGCCTCGGGCGGATCGAGCGTGAGCTCGGTGAGAAAGCGCTCGCGCGAGCCATAGCCGGCCGCCAGCCGCGCCAGCTGTTCGACGTCGGCACGCCGCACGCCCGAAGTGTCTTCGTACAGCCGCTCCAGGTGCGGCTGGTACCACTGCATCGCCACCTCCACGTCGGCCGGCCACTGCAGTGACGGCGCGCGCAAGGCGGCGTAGGCCTGGGCGAAGTCGGCCCACTGTTCACGCGCGGCCGACGGCGGCACGAAGTCGCGCACGGCCGCGGCCGGGTCGGCCGCCTGGTCCATCGCGTCGAGCAGGCGCGTGCCGGTGGCCGGGCCCACGCCCGGAATGAGCTGCGTGACCCGGAAGCCCGCCATGCGCCCGCGCGGGTTCTGCGCAAAGCGCAGCACCGCGAGCAGGTCCTTCACATGCGAGGCCTCGAGGAACTTGAGCCCGCCGAACTTGACGAACGGGATGTTGCGCCGCGCCAGTTCCAGCTCGAGCGCCGCGCTGTGCGACGAGGTGCGAAACAGCACCGCCTGCGACTTCAGCGCCAGCCCGCCTTCGCGGTGCGCGAGGATCTTGTCGGCCACCCAGCGCGCCTGCCCGGCCTCGTCGGGCACGAGCACCAGCACCGGCTTGCCGGCCGAGGGCTTGTCGGTCCACAGCGTCTTGGCGTGCCGCTCGGCGGCTTGCGCGATGACGCGGTTCGACACGTCGAGGATCGGCTGCGTCGAGCGGTAGTTGCGCTCCAGCGTGACGATGCGCGCGGCCTGCGAGAACTGCGAGGGAAAGTCGAGGATGTTGCGCACCGTGGCGCCGCGGAACGAGTAGATCGACTGCGCGTCATCGCCCACCACCGTCACGCCGCGCCCGTCGGGCTTCATCGCGCGCAGGATCTCGGCCTGCAGCAGGTTGGTGTCCTGGTACTCGTCGACCAGCACGTGGTCGAAGCGCGCGCCGACGTGCGCGGCCAGCGCGGGCTCGGCGACCATCTCGGCCCAGTAGAGCAAGAGGTCGTCGTAGTCGAGCACGTTCTGCTGCTGCTTGGCCTCGACGTAGGCGCCGAACAGCGTCTTGAGCTGGGCCTCCCACTCGGCGCACCAGGGAAAGCTGTCTTTCAGCACGGCGGCCAGCGGCGCGCGCGTGTTCACGCAGCGCGAGTAGATCGACAGGCAGGTGCCCTTGCGCGGGAAGCGGTTGACCGTGGACGACAGGCCCAGCTCATGCCGCACCAGCCCCATGAGGTCTTCGGCGTCGCCGCGGTCGTGGATGGTGAAGCTCTCGTCCAGCCCGATCTGCGCGGCGTATTCGCGCAGCAGCCGCGCGCCGATGCCGTGGAAGGTGCCGGCCCACGGCAGCGCGGGCGGGCGCTCCGACTTCAGGCCCAGCACGCGCGCCAGCACCTGGCCCGCGCGGCGCTCCATTTCCTGCGCGGCGCGGCGCGAGAAGGTGAGCAGCAGCAGCCGCTGCGGATCGACCCCGTCCGCGATGAGGTGCGCCACGCGGTGCGCCAGCGTGCTGGTCTTGCCCGAGCCGGCGCCGGCGATCACGAGCAGCGGCCGGTGGTCGGCGCCGACCGCCGCGCCCACGCCGTGCTCGACCGCCGCGCGCTGGTCGTCGTTGAGCGCGGCGAGCGCCGCGGCCAGGCGCTCGGCTTGCGTCTTCGGCGGGGTGGAAAGAACGGGGGACGCAGGGGTCTGCATGGGCACGACTTTACTGTATGTCCGTCCAGTTCGCGTGCCTTGTCGCCCTGTGGCCGGTGACATAATCGCGCCTCGCTGCAACCGGAGACTCCCCTTGGAAACCGCCCCGTCTCGGCAGCTTTCAACTCCCTGGCGACGCTGCGCGTGATGTACTGACGCCGGGTCCGCGGGAATTGAAAGCGCCCCGCCCTCGCCCATCGTTCAGTCACCCCCGGGAGTGAGCCCATGCTCAACATCTTTACGCTCGCCAACGGCCGCCTCGTCCAGGAAGAGATCGAGTCGCTCGAAGAGCTCTCCAAGTTCCAGCCGATCTGGGTCGACCTCGAGTCGCCCACGCTCGAGGAAAAGCGCTGGATCAAGCAGTACTACGGCCTCTCGATTCCCGAAGACGCGATGGACGAGGACATCGAGGAATCGGCGCGCTTCTACGAGGAAGACAACGGCGAACTGCACATCCGCTCCGACTTTTTGATCGACGACGACGAAGACCCGCGCACGGTGCGCGTCGCCTTCATCCTCAACCAGCACAACACCGACCTGCGCAGCCGCGGCGTGCTGTTCTCGATCCACGACGAAGACGTGCCCGTGTTCCGCCTCCTGCGCATGCGCGCACGCCGCGCACCGGGGCTGATCGAAGACGCCAAGGAAGTGATGCTCAAGCTCTTCGACGCCGACGCCGAATACTCGGCCGACACGCTGGAGAACATCTACGACGAGCTCGAGGTGGCGGGCAAGAAGGTGCTCTCGGGCAACGTGAGCGACGAGCTGGCCGGCGAGGTGCTGGGCGCCATCGCGCGGCAGGAAGACTTGAACGGCCGCATCCGCCGCAACGTGATGGACACGCGCCGCGCCGTGAGCTTCATGATGCGCAGCAAGATGCTCAACGCCGAGCAGTTCGAGGAGGCGCGGCAGATCCTGCGCGACATCGAATCGCTGGACAACCACACGGCCTTCCTCTTCGACAAGATCAACTTCCTGATGGATGCGACCGTCGGTTTCATCAACATCAACCAGAACAAGACCATCAAGATCTTCTCGGTGGCCAGCGTCGCGCTGCTGCCGCCCACGCTGATCGCGAGCATCTACGGCATGAACTTCAAGTTCATGCCCGAGCTCGACTGGGCCATGGGCTACCCCTACGCCATCGCGCTGATGGCCGCGAGCGCGCTGGTGCCGATGTGGTACTTCCGCCGGCGCGGCTGGCTCAAGTAGTCGCTGTACTGGGTGCTAGAGTGGCTGCCGGCAGGCAGCTGACCTGGAGAGCCCCGTGCGCAGACTTCGTTTTCTCACCAACCGCCACCGCGCGCCGTCGACGAACACCGCGCTCGGACTGCTGCTGGCCTTCAACGCCGGCGCCATCAATGCGGGCGGTTTCCTCGTGCTGCACATGTACACCTCGCACATGACCGGCTTCGCCTCGCAGCTGGCGGACGGCATGGTGCGGGGCAACCTCACGCTGCTGCTGAACGCGCTGGGCGCGATCCTGGCGTTCGTGAGCGGCGCCGCGGTCTGCGCGGTGCTGGTGAACTGGGCGCGGCAGCACCGGCTGCATGGCGTGTACGCGCTGCCGCTGCTGCTGGAGGCCGCGCTGATGTTCCCGTTCGGGCTCGCCGGAGCCATCACGCTGACCTGGGCCACGCCGTTCGCGGTGCCGCTCACGGTGCTGCTGCTGTCGTTCATCATGGGGCTGCAGAACGCCGTGGCGTCGAAGACCTCGGGCGGCAGCACGCGCACCACCCACATGACCGGCAACATCACCGACGTGGGGATCGAGCTGGGCAAGATGCTCTACTGGAACCGGCGCGCGCCGTCCACGCCGCTGCCGGTGCGCCACGACCGCAGCCGGCTGCGCCGCTGCGGCGGCCTGGTCGCCATGTTCGTGCTCGGCGGCGCCGTGGGCGCGCTGGGCTTCAAGCACGTGGGCTTCATCTGCGTCGTGCCGCTGGCCGCGCTGCTGCTGGCGCTGTCGATCCCGCCGCTGCTGCGCGACCTGCCGCAACTGCGCCGGCTCGCACCGTAGGCAGGTGCTTCAGGCCGCGTCGCGCGGCAGGGAGGCGAGCCAGGCGTCGACGAGCGCGAGGCTGTAGCGGCTCGCCACCTCGGCCACGAAGCGCGTGAAGTCGCCGTGCGCGGCATCGTCGGCGCGGTCCGAGATGGTCCGCAGCGCCGCGAAGGGCACGCCGTAGTCGTGGCAGGCCTGCGCCATGGCAGCGCCTTCCATCTCGACCGCGAGTGCGTCGGGCAGCGAACGCTGCAGCGCCCCACACTCCGCGGTGGTCGACACGAAACGGTCGCCGCTGATCAGCAGGCCGCGATGCACCTTCGGTGCACGCAGATGGAATTCATCGACAGCCTTCTGCCCCACCAAGCCCACCGGATCGTGCAGCGTGCCTTCGGCCACCGCCGCCAGCGCATCGCCGATGGCCTCATCGGCCGCGAAGCGCGAACGCCCCATCAGCGGCACCTCGTACTTCGGAAAGATCGGCGAGGCGTCCATGTCGTGCTGCAGCAGCTCGGTCGCCACGACCACGTCGCCGACGTTCACGCCCGGCGCCAGCCCGCCCGCCACGCCCGTGAACACGATCGCCCGCACGCCGAAGCGCTCGAGCAGCACCGTGGCCGTGACCGCCGCCGCGACCTTGCCGATGCGCGACAGCACCGCGACCACGGGCTGGCCCTGCAGGTGGCCGACCCAGAAGTCGCGGCCGGCCACGCGCACGCGCTGCTCGTCGGGCATGCGCGCGAGGAGCGCACTCAGCTCCTCGTGCATGGCCGCGACGATGGCGATGGGCGCAGCAGCCACGGCTTACTTGATATCCACGCCGTAGAACGTATGGCGGCCGAAAGGACTGAGCTTGAAGTCGACGACTTCCTTGCGCACCGGCTTCAGCTGCACCGCGTGCGCGATGGTGAACCACGGCGCCTGCTCCTTGAAGATGACCTGCGCCTTCTTGTAGAGCGCGTCGCGCTCCGACTGCTTGGTCGCGCTCTTGGCCTTCACCACGAGGTCTTCATACGGCTGGTAGCAGAACTTCGAGATGTTGCTGCCGCTGGCCGACTTGGCCGAGGCGCAGCCCAGCAGCGTGTACATGAAGTTGTCCGGGTCGCCGTTGTCGCCGGTCCAGCCCAGCATGCCCATCTGGTGCTCGCCGGCCTGCAGGCGCTTGCGGTACTCACCCCACTCGAAGCTCTTGATCTCGGCCTTGACGTTGATCTTGGCCAGGTCGGCCTGCATCAGCTCGGCGATGCGCTTGGCGTTCGGGTTGTACGGGCGCTGCACCGGCATGGCCCACAGGTCGGTGCTGAAGCCGTCGGGGAAACCGGCCTGCGCCAGCAGCTTCTTGGCGGCTTCGGGGTCGTACGGGTCGTCCTTCACGGCATCGTTGTAGGACCACAGCGTCGGCGGGATCGGGTTCTTCGCGGCCACGCCGGTCGTGAGGTACACGCCGTCGATGATGGCCTTCTTGTTGATCGCCATGTTGATGGCCTTGCGCACGCGCACGTCGTCGAAAGGCTTCTTCGTCGTGTTGTACGAGAGGTAGCCCACGTTCAGGCCCGGCTGCTCAAGCACCTGCACGTTCGGGTCCTTGCGGATCGCGTCGAGGTCGGCCGGGTTCGGGTACGGCATGACGTGGCACTCGCCCTTTTGCAGCTTGGCCCAGCGCACCGACGCATCGGGCGTGATCGCGAACACGAGGTCGTCGATCTTGGCCTTGCCGCCCCAGTACTGCGGGAAGGCCTTGAAGCGGATGATCGCGTCCTTCTGGTACTGCACGAGGTAGAACGGCCCGGTGCCGACCGGGTCCTGGTCGACCTTCTCGGGCGTGCCGGCCTTCAGCATCGCGATGGCGTATTCCTTCGACTGGATGCCCGCGTACTGCATCGCCAGGTTCGCGAGGAACGGCGCCTCGGCCTGGTTGAGCGTGATCTTCACCGTGTGGTCGTCGATGCGGTCCACCGACTTCAGCAGCTTGGGCATGCCCATGTCGTTGAAGTAGGAGTGGTTCTGGCTCGTGACCTTGAAGAAGGGGTCGCTCTCCTTCCACTGGCGCTCGAGCATGAAGATGAAGTCGTCGGCGTTGAAGTCGCGTGTGGGCTTGAAGCTCTTGCTCGTGGTGTGCCACTTCACGCCCTTGCGCAGGTGGAAGGTGTACACGGTGCCGTCGGCCGAGATGTCCCATTTTTCGGCCAGGCCCGGCATCACCTTGGTGCCGCCGCGCTCGAACTCGACGATGGTGTTGTAGACCTGCGTGGTCACGTCGAAGGACGTGCCGGTGGTGTTCATGCCCGGATAGAAGTTTTCCGGGCTTCCTTCGGAGCAGTACACCAACGTCTTGGCTGACACGGCGCCGCAGGCCAGGGTAAGGGCCGTGAGCGCTGCCGGTGCCAGGAGCGCCAGCTTTTGTGAGCGGCGCGAAACGGAGGACTGGGTCGTCATGGGGACTCCTCGAGACAGGGTTGAAAAAATCGCCACTCCACTCTTCTTCAGGACGCGGCGAGCACGGGACCATCGGCGCGCACGACAGGCGCGCCATCGAGAAACTGCTCGGCGTAGTGGCAGGCCACCAGCCGTTCGTCGAGCGCGCGCAGCGCGGGGCGCTCCTCGCGGCAGCGCGGCTGCACGTGCGGGCAGCGCGTGCTGAAGACGCAGCCCGAAGGCGGGTCCAGCGGCGACGGCAGTTCGCCCTTGAGCACGATGCGCTGGTTGCTCAGGCCCGGCGTCGAGGCCAGCAGCGCCTGCGTGTACGGATGCAGCGGCCGCGCGAAGATGCGCGACTTGGGGCCCTGCTCCACCGCATGGCCGAGGTACATCACGAGCACGTCGTGCGCGATGTGGCGCACCACGCCCAGGTCGTGCGAGATGAAGAGGTAGGCCAGCCCCAGCTCGGCCTGCAGGTCGGCCAGCAGGTTCAGCACCTGCGCCTGGATCGACACGTCGAGCGCCGACACCGGCTCGTCGGCCACCAGCAGGCGCGGCGACAGCATGAGCGCGCGCGCGATGGCGATGCGCTGGCGCTGGCCGCCCGAGAACATGTGCGGGTAGCGGTTGGCGTACTCGGGGCGCAGGCCGACGCGGGCCAGCATCTCGCGCGCGCGCTCGGCGCGCTCCGGCTTGCTCAGCGTGGTGTTGATGGCCAGCGGGTCTTCGAGCACCGCCGAGATCTTCTTGCGCGGGTTGAGCGAGCCGTACGGGTTCTGGAACACCAGCTGCACCGCCTGGCGCAGCTCGCGTTTTCGTTCATGCGGCGGACTCACGGCATCGGCGCCGATCAGCGTCAGCTGCCCGGCGGTGGGCTTCTCGATCAGCGCGACCATGCGCGCGAGCGTCGACTTGCCACAGCCCGATTCGCCCACCACCGCGAGCGTGCGCCCGCGTTCCAGGCGGAACGAGATGTCGCCCACGGCGCGCAGCTGCGCCGGCGCGCGGAACAGCCCTCGCCGCACGGCGTAGGTGCGCTGCAGGTTGCGCGCCTCGGCGACGATCTCCGGCGGCGATGCGTCGCTCATGGCAGCACCTCCGCGATGGCCGCGCGCGGCGGGTCGTGCGCGATGGCTTCGGCGCGACCCGGCTCGCCGAGCGGAAAGTGGCAGCGCACCTCGGCGCCCTGCCACGCACGCAGCGCCGGTCGCACCTGGCAGGCGCGCTCGGTGACGTAGCCGCAGCGCGGCGCGAACAGGCAGCCCGCGGGCCGGTCGTGCACGCCGGGCACCACGCCGCTGATGGTGGCGAGCCGCCCCTCGGGCGCGGCGCGCTCGGGCAGCGCCGCGAGCAGCGCCTCGGTGTAGGGATGCTGCGGCGATGCGAACAGGCGGTCGACGCGCTGGTGCTCCATCACCTGCCCCGCGTACATCACGGCGATGCGCTGCGCCATCTCGCTGACCACGCCCATGTTGTGCGTGATGAGCACGAGCGCCATGCCGCGCTCCTTCTGCAGGTCGCGCAGCAGGTCGAGGATCTGCGCCTGGATGGTCACGTCGAGCGCGGTGGTCGGCTCGTCGGCAATCAGCAGGCGCGGGTTGCAGGCGATGGCCATCGCGATCATCACACGCTGGTTCATGCCGCCCGAGAGCTGGTGCGGGTAGCTGCCCAGGCGCGACGAGGCGGCGGGAATGCCCACCTGCTCCAGCAGCTCGGTGGCGCGCTTCTTCGCTTCGCGCTTGTCGAGCTTCAGGTGCAGGCGCAGCGTTTCCATCAGCTGGAAGCCGATGGTGAAGCAGGGGTTGAGGCTGGTGGTCGGCTCCTGGAAGATCATCGCGACCTCCTTGCCGACCAGCGTGCGGCGCGCCTTGTCGGAGATGCCGAGCAAGTCCTTGCCCGCAAAGCGCATGTGGTCCGCGCGCACGCGGCCCGGGAAGCCGACGAGGCCCATGAGCGCCATCATCGTGACGCTCTTGCCCGAGCCCGATTCGCCGACGATGCCGAGCACCTCGCCTTCTTCGAGCGTGAGGCTCACGCCGTCGACGGCGTGCAGCACGCCGCCTTGCGTGGGGAACTCGACGTGCAGGTCCTTGATGTCCAGCAAAGGCATCTGTGCTCTCCTTTGCGTCAGCGCTTGAGCTTCGGGTCGAGCGCATCGCGCAGCCCGTCGCCCAGCAGGTTGAAGGCCAGCACGGCCGCAAGGATGGCGAGCCCCGGAAAGGTCACGACCCACCAGGCGCGCAGCACGAACTCGCGCGCATCGGCCAGCATCGTTCCCCACTCGGGCGACGGCGGCTGCGCGCCCAGGCCGATGAAACCGAGCGCCGCCGCATCGAGGATGGCGGTCGAGACGCCCAGCGAAGCCTGTACGATCAGCGGCGCCGAACAGTTGGGCAGCACCTCGCGGAACATCAGGCGCAGCGTGCTGGCGCCGCTCACGCGCGCCGCGGTCACGTAGTCGCGCGAGACCTCGGCGATGACCGTGGCGCGCGTGATGCGCACGTAGTGCGGCAGCACCACGATGGCCACCGCGAGCATGGCGTTGACGAGCCCCGGCCCGAGGATCGCGACGATCACGATGGCCATCAGCAGGCTGGGCATCGTGAGGATGATGTCCATCATCCGCATGATCGCGATCTCCAGCGCGCCGCGAAAGAATCCGGCGACGAGCCCGAGCACCACGCCCACCACCACCGACAACGCCACCACCGCGACGCCGATCGACAGCGACAGCCGCGCGCCGTGCATGAGCCGCGACAGGATGTCGCGCCCGATGGCGTCCGTGCCCAGCAGGTAGGTCCACGAGCCGCCTTCCTGCCAGGCCGGCGGCTTGAGGAACGCGGCGGCGTTGGTTTCGTTCGGTGCGTGCGGCGCGATCCACGGCGCGAACAGCGCCACCAGCAGCAGCACCACGATGGTGACGAGACCGATGACCGCGCCCCGGTTCGCCGAGAAAGCGGTCCAGAACTCGCGCCAGGGACCGGGAGGCGCCGAGGCCTGCGAGCCGGGGGGAACTGCGTGGGTGTTGCTCGTCATCGACTCAGTGCCTGATCCGCGGGTTGATGACGCCGTAGGCGATGTCCACCAGCAGGTTGAGCAGCATCACGATGCCGCCCAGCAGCAGCATGCCGCCCTGCAGCACCGGGTAGTCGCGCCGGCCGATGGCCTCGATGAGCCACTTGCCGACGCCGGGCCAGGAGAAGATGGTCTCGGTCAGGATCGCGCCGGTGAAGAGCACGCCGACCTGCAGGCCGATCACGGTGACGACCGGGATCAGCGCGTTGCGCAGCGCATGCAGGCCCACCACGCGAAAACGCGACAGGCCCTTGGCGCGCGCGGTGCGGATGTAGTCCTCGCCCAGCACCTCGAGCATGGCCGAGCGCGTCATGCGCGCAATGACCGCCAGCGGCACGGTGCCCAGCACGATGGCCGGAAGAATGAGGTGATGCAGCGCCGACCAGAAGGCCTCGGTCTCGCCGGCGCGCAGCGCGTCGATCAGCAAAAAGCCGGTCTGCGGTTCGACGAAGTACTGCACCGAGATGCGGCCCGACACCGGCGTCCAGCCCAGTTGCACCGAGAAGAACAGGATGAGCAGCAGGCCCCACCAGAAGATCGGCATCGAGTAGCCGGTGAGCGACGTGGCCATCACGCCGTGGTCGAAGATGGAGTTGCGCCGCACCGCCGCGAGAATGCCGGCCGGCAGCCCGAGCAGCAGCGCGAAGAGAATCGCGCACACGCCGAGCTCGACGGTGGCCGGAAAGAGCGCGAGGAACTCGCTCATCACCGTGTCCTGCGTGATGAGCGACTTGCCCAGGTCGCCCTGCAGCACGCGGCCGATGTAGATGCCGTATTGCACGAGCAAGGGCTTGTCCAGGCCCATGGCGGTGCGCAGTTCGGCGTGGCGCGCGGGGTCGATCCCGCGCTCGCCGGCCATCGTCTCGATGGGGTCACCCGGCACCAGCCGGATGAGAAAGAAGGCCAGCAGCGTCATGCCGATGAAGGTCGGCACGAGCAAGCCTAGGCGAACGTAAATGAATCTGAGCATCGACCCGCGAATATGCAAGATCGATGCCCCGGCCCCACCCGGGCGGAACCCTTACTACTTCTTGCTATCCCGCAGTTCGCGTCGCAGGATCTTGCCCACCGGGGTCTTGGGCATGTCGGTGCGGAACTCGATCACGCGCGGCTGCTTGTAGCCCGTGAGGTTGGCGCGGCAGTACTCGCGCACCTGTGCTTCGGTGAGCGACTCGTCCTTCTTGACGATGACGAGCTTCACGGCCTCACCGGTCTTGTCGTCGGGCACGCCCACCGCGGCGCACTCGAGCACGCCGGGCAGCATCGCCACCACGTCCTCGATCTCGTTCGGGTACACGTTGAAGCCCGACACCAGGATCATGTCCTTCTTGCGGTCGACCACCTTGAAGTAGCCGCGCTCGTCGACCACGCCGATGTCGCCGCTCTTGAAGTAGCCGTCGGGCGTCATGACCTTGGCGGTCTCGTCGGGGCGCTGCCAGTAGCCGGCCATGACCTGCGGGCCCTTGATGGCGATCTCGCCGCGCTCGCCCGTGGGCACTTCGTTGCCGTCGTCGTCGAGCAGCTTGAGCCAGGTGCTCGGCAGCGGCAGGCCGATGGTGCCGGTGTAGGCCGTGCTGTTGGTCGGGTTGCAGGTGGTCGAGGGCGAGGTTTCCGAGAGGCCGTAGCCTTCGCAGATGGGGCAGCCGGTCTTCTCGAGCCAGAGCTTGGCCACCGCGGCCTGCACCGCCATGCCGCCGCCGACCGAGACCTTCAGGTTCTTCCAGTTGACGGTGTTGAAGTCGGGGTGGTTCGCCAGCCCGTTGAACAGCGTGTTGACGGCCGGGAAGCTGTGGATGGTGTGCTTCGACAGTTCCTTGAGCACGCCGGGAATGTCGCGCGGGTTCGGGATCAGGATCAGCTTGCCGCCCGTGCGCATGCTCAGCATCATGCCGACCGTGAACGCGAAGATGTGATACAGCGGCAGCGCGCACACGCTGGTGGGCTGCTCGTTGGCCGGCACCTTGGCCATGACGGGCTCGTTCCAGGCCTCGGACTGCAGCACGTTGGCGATCACGTTGCGATGCAGCAGCACCGCGCCCTTGGACACGCCGGTGGTGCCGCCGGTGTACTGCAGCACAGCCACGTCGTCGGGGCCGGTGGCCACGGGCTTGAGCGAACCGCCCGCGCCCTTGTCGAGCGCATCGTTGAAGCGCACCGCGCCCGGCAGGCTGAAGTGCGGCACCAGCTTCTTGACGTTGCGCACCACGTAGTTGACCAGCGCGCCCTTCAGGAAGCCGAGCCGGTCGCCCATGGAGGCCAGCACGATGTGCTTGATCGGCGTGCTCGCGATGCACTGCTGCAGCGTGGTGCCGAAGTTCTCCATGATGACGATCGCCTTGGCGCCCGAGTCCTTGAGCTGGTGCTCGAGTTCGCGCGGCGTGTACAGCGGGTTCACGTTCACCAGGATCAGGCCGGCGCGCAGGATGGCCGCCACCGCGATCGGGTACTGCGGGCAGTTGGGCATCATCGCGGCGACGCGGTCGCCCTTCACGAGGCCCAGGCCCTGCAGGTAGGCCGCGAAGGCCTTGCTGAGCTTGTCGGTCTCGCCGTAGCTCACGTCCTTGCCCATGAAGCTGTAGGCCGTGCGGTCGGCGTACTTGGTGAAGCTCTCCTCCATGAGCGCCACCAGCGACGGGTAGTGCGACGCGTCGATGTCGGCGGGCACGCCTTGCGGGTAGCTGCTGAGCCAGGGGCGTTCGGTCATGGATGTGTCTCCTCGGAGTCGGATGAGTTTTTAAAAACGAAAACGGCGCACGTGAGGCGCCGCGACGATCAGGCCCGCATCGCGGGCACGGACCTTCGGCCTATTCGATGGCCTTGCCCATATCTTCCACTACTTTTTTCGCATCGCCAAAGACCATCATGGTCTTGTCCATGTAGAAGAGCTCGTTGTCCAGGCCCGCGTAGCCGGCGGCCATGGAGCGCTTGTTCACGATGACGGTCTTGGCCTTGTAGGCTTCCAGGATCGGCATGCCGTAGATCGGCGTGCCCTTGGTGAGCGCGGCCGGGTTCACCACGTCGTTGGCACCCAGGATGATCGCCACGTCGGCCTGCGCGAACTCGCCATTGATGTCCTCCATCTCGAACACCTGGTCGTAGGGCACCTCGGCCTCGGCCAGCAGCACGTTCATGTGGCCCGGCATGCGGCCGGCCACAGGGTGGATGGCGTACTTCACGTTGACGCCCTTGTGCGTGAGCTTCTCGGCCAGTTCGTTCACGGCGTGCTGGGCGCGCGCCACGGCCAGGCCGTAGCCCGGCACGATGATCACCGTCTCGGCGTTGGACAGCATGTAGGCCGCGTCGTCGGCGCTGCCGCTCTTCACAGGACGCTGTTCCTTCGCGCCGTCGGTGGCGGTGGTTGCCTCACCGCCGAAGCCGCCCAGGATCACGTTGAAGAACGAGCGGTTCATGGCCTTGCACATGATGTAGCTCAGGATCGCGCCCGAAGAGCCCACCAGCGAACCGGCCACGATCAGCATCGCGTTGTTCAGGCTGAAGCCGATGCCGGCCGCCGCCCAGCCCGAGTAGCTGTTGAGCATCGACACCACCACCGGCATGTCGGCGCCGCCGATCGGGATGATGATGAGCACGCCCATCACGAAGGCCAGCGCCAGCATCGCGAAGAACGCCGGCCAGCTTTCGGTGGCCACGAAGACCAGGCCCAGGGCGATGGTCGCCAGGCCCAGCACCAGGTTCAGCATGTGCTGGCCCGAGAACTGCACCGGCGCGCCCTGGAACAGGCGGAACTTGTACTTGCCCGAGAGCTTGCCGAAGGCGATGACCGAGCCGCTGAAGGTGATGGCGCCGATGGCCGCACCCAGGAACAGCTCGAGCCGGTTGCCGTACGGAATGGCGTAGCGCACGAAGCCCTCGAAGAGCACCGCGCCGTCGGGCGTGCGCGCACCGACGACAGCCGCCACGGGCGCGGCCGTGATGCCGAAGGCCCAGGGCTCGGCCACCGCGGCCACGCCGATGAACACCGCGGCCAGGCCGATCATGCTGTGCATGAAGGCGACCAGCTCGGGCATCTTGGTCATCTCGACCTTGTTGGCCATGAAGGCGCCCAGGCCGCCACCGACCACGACGGCAGCCAGCACCCAGGCGATGCCGGTGGTGAAGTCGACGTTGAGGGCGCGCGCCTGTCCGTGGACGAGCGCGATGGTGGTCAGCACGGCGATCGCCATGCCGGTCATGCCGAAGATGTTGCCGCGGATCGAGGTGGTGGGATGGGACAGGCCCTTCAGGGCCTGGATGAAGCAGACGCTGGCAACGAGGTACAGCAGCGTGACGAGGTTCATGCTCACTTGGCGGCTCCCTCTGCAGCCTTCGGTGCGGCCTTCTTGTCCTTCTTCTTGAACATCTCGAGCATCCGGCGCGTGACCAGGAAGCCGCCGAAGACGTTCACCGCGGCCAGCGCCACGGCGAGCACGCCCATGGTCTTGCCCAGCGGGGTGGTGGTGAGCGCGGCGGCCAGCATGGCGCCCACGATCACGATGGCCGAGATGGCGTTGGTCACGGCCATGAGCGGCGTGTGCAGCGCGGGCGTGACGGTCCAGACCACGTGGTAGCCGACGTAGATGGCCAGCACGAAGATGGTCAGGTTGATGACGGTGTGCGAAACGATTTCCATGGTGTTGTGTTCTCCTCGTTCGGTCTCTGTCTCTTGGTCCCGGGCTCTGTCAGAGCTTCTTGACTTCGTTGATGCGGTTGGCATCGCCAAGCAGCACCACCTTGGGCTTGTAGTCGGCGGCTTCGGCCTCGGTCATGGGGGCGTAGGTGCAGATGATGAGCAGGTCGCCCACATGCGCCTTGCGCGCCGCCGCGCCGTTGAGCGAGATGGCGCCCGAACCGCGCGCCGCCTTGATGATGTAGGTCGAGAAGCGCTCGCCGTTGTTGACGTTGTACAGCTCGATCTTTTCGTACTCGCGCATGTCGGCCGCGTCGAGCAGGTCTTCGTCGATGCCGCACGAGCCTTCGTAATGCAGGTCGGCTTCGGTCACGGTGGCGCGATGCAGCTTCGCGCGGAGCATGGTGCGGTTCATGGAAGGCAGCCTGCTCTTACTTGCGCGTGACCTGGCCGTCCTGCGTGACGCGGCAGGCGGCGACGATGTCGTCCTCAAGGTCGATCTTGAGCGCGCCTTCCTTCGTGACGACGAGCTTGAGGAAGTCGAGCACGTTGCGCGCATACAGCGCCGACGCGTCGGCCGCCACCAGCGCCGCGAGGTTGGTTTCGCCGACGATGGTCACGCCATGCTTGACCACGGTCTTGTCGGCCTCCGACAGCGGGCAGTTGCCGCCGATGCCGTCGGCGCCCTTGCCGGCCGCGATGTCGACGATCACCGAACCCGGCTTCATCGACTTGACCATGTCCTCGGTGATGAGGGTGGGCGCGGCGCGGCCAGGGATGAGCGCGGTGCTGATGACCACGTCGGCCAGCGCGACACGCTTGGCGACCTCGGCCTGCTGGCGCGTGAGCCAGCTGGCGGGCATCGGACGGGCGTAGCCGCCGACGCCTTCGGCCGCGTCCTTCTCTTCCTGCGTCTCGTAGGGCACGTCGATGAACTTGCCGCCCAGCGACTCGATCTGTTCCTTGACGCTCGGACGCACGTCCGAGGCCTCGATGACGGCGCCCAGGCGCTTGGCCGTGGCAATGGCCTGCAGGCCGGCCACGCCGACGCCCAGGATGACGACGCGCGCGGCCTTCACGGTGCCGGCGGCGGTCATCAGCATGGGGAAGAAGCGCTGGTACTTGTCGGCCGCGATCATCACGGCCTTGTAGCCGGCGATGTTGGCCTGCGAGCTGAGCACGTCCATGCTCTGGGCGCGCGTGGTGCGCGGCGCGGCTTCGAGCGCGAAGCCCGTGACACCCGCGGCGGCCAGGCGCTGCAGGCCGGCCGCGTCGAAAGGATTGAGCATGCCGATGACGACCGCGCCGGCCTTCAGCTGCGCCGCCTCGGCGTCGCTGGGCGTGCGCACCTTGAGCACCATGTCGGCGGAGAGCGCCCCGGCCGCATCGGTGATCTCGGCGCCTGCCGTCTGGTACGCCGCGTCGGTGACGCTGGCTGCAATGCCGGCACCGGCCTGCACACGCACGGTATGCCCGGAGGCCACCAGTTTCTTCACCGTTTCGGGTGTAACGGCCACTCGGGTTTCGCCAGCCGCTGTCTCGGCAGGCACGCCTATCAACATAGAGTTCTCCTCAGGGGGAAGGGGCAGCACGGATTGCGGGCAGAGCTTACAGCAAGATTACAAGCGCACCTGTCGCCAGAATGCCGCGTTCTTTTTGCCGCTCAACGCCCGCAGGCACTGCACATGAAGCTACTTAATTGATAGCAAATTGGCGGCCGGTCCGACCCCGGGGGAAACACGGGTGACCGCCGCAGAAGCGCTTGTGGCGCCTTCGCTCGCTCTGGTTCTAGATTGCAATCAACTAACACCAATTGGATTCAATTAGCAATTGAACCACATACATAAAATCAATTTGCGTGAATTAATAGCAATTCACAGCAATGATTTCAGACGCAGATAGATACACTTCGATTCATATTGCGGACACATAGAGGTCCACACAGGGCGGAACAAGGGAATGGAATGCGCATTGCAGTACTCGACACCGAGCCGGACCAACTCCGGTTGATCAACCAATCCATGGCGAGCCTCGGTCACGAGTGCCACACGTACGCCGCCGGCAAGGCGCTGCTGCACGCCATGCGCCGCGAAACCTTCGACCTGCTGGTCCTCGACTGGCGCCTGCCGGACATGAACGGCCCGGACGTCGTCAAGACGATCCGGCAGGACTACAAGAGCCGCATGCCGATCCTGTTCGTGACCGAGCACCACGACGACAGCGACATGGTCGAAGGCCTCAATGTCGGCGCCGACGACTTCATGGCCAAGCCGCTGCGCCCGATCGAGTTCGAGGCCCGCATCAACGCCCTGCTGCGCCGCGCCTACCCCTCGCGCAACGAGCCCGAAATGGTGTTCGGCCCGTACCACTTCTTTCCGCCCTCGCGCACCATCAGGGTCCACGGCGAGCTGGTCGAGCTGAAGAACCGCGAATACGAACTCGCGCTCTTCCTGTTCCAGAACCTGGGGCGCCTGCTCTCGCGCGAGCACCTGCACGAGGCGGTCTGGGGGCTGGGCGTCGAGGCGCTGTCGCGCTCGCTCGACACCCACGTGTCGCGCCTGCGCACCAAGCTCGAGCTGCGTCCGTCGAACGGCTTCCTGCTGCTGGCGGTGTACGGCCTGGGCTACCGGCTGGAAACCATCGAGGTCGACACGCGGCCCGCCGCTGCCGCTGCCACCGCGCGCTGAGCGCACGCCCCGGCAGGCCGGGCGGGGAACCCCTCCTCCCCGTCGGCCTCCAACTTGTTCCGTCCGAACAAGTGCCCTTCCCCATGCCCCGGCTCCTCCTGGCCGCGCTGCTCCTGCTGTGCAGCGGTCTGTTCCCCGCCCTCGCTGAAGACGTCGAGGCCAGCGACATGGTGCGCGGCGGCCTGCAGGCGATCCAGATGATCGACCGCGACCAGGCCGGCGAGCTGTGGGACGGCGCCACGCCCGCCACCCGCAAGCGCATCACCCGCACCGACTTCGCCAGCAAGGTGGCCAAAAGCCGCGCCCCGCTCGGCGGACCGCAGCAGCGCACCTGGGTGGCCGTGCACCGGCAGGTCGTGACCGACCCGGACGCCGATGCGGCCGGCCAGTACGTCAGCGTCGAGTACGAGACCCGCTTCGGCAACACGCCCGAGCGCACGCTGCGCGAACGGGTGAGCTTCCGGCTCGACGCCGACCGCATCTGGCGCTTCAGCGGCTATGTCGTGCGATAGCCGAGATGCCGATAGACTCGCGCCCACGATGCCCACACGCTGGAAACCCAATGTCACCGTGGCCGCGGTGATCGAGCAAGACGGCCGCTTCCTGCTCGTCGAAGAGCAGACCGACGACGGCCTGAAGCTCAACAACCCCGCCGGCCACCTCGACCCCGGCGAGTCGCCCGAGGACGGCTGCATCCGCGAAACGCTCGAGGAAACAGCCCACGCCTTCACGCCGACCGCGCTGCTGGGCGTGTACATGGCGCGCTCGGCCGAGCAGCCCGACGTGACCTACATGCGCTTTGCCTTCACCGGCGAACTGGGCGCGCGCGAGGAAGGCCGTGCGCTCGACGAAGGCATCGTGCGCACGCTGTGGATGAGCGTGGACGAGATCCGCGCCAGCGTGGCGCGCCATCGCAGCCCGCTGCTGCTGCGCTGCGTCGAGGACTACCTCGCCGGCAAGCGCCACCCGCTCGCGCTGATCCACACCGAAGACAGCGTGCGGCAGTCCCGCTGAGGCCTGTTCAGACGATGACGCCGCCCCCGAGGCAGCGCTCGCCGTCGTACAGCACGGCCGACTGCCCCGGCGTGACCGCCCATTGCGGCGCACCGAAGCGCAGGCTGAACGCGCCGTTGACGCCCTCGGCCAGTTCGCAGGCCGCATCGGCCTGCCGGTAGCGCGCCTTCGAACCGTAGGCGCCCGCGGTGGGCGCCTCGCCGGCCACCCAGCTCGCGTCGTCCGCCTTCAGTTCGGACGACAGCAGCCACGGATGGTCGTGCCCCTGCACCACCCACAGCGTGTTCTTCTCGACGTCCTTGCGCGCGACGAACCAGGGCGAATGGTCGCCCGCGCCGCGCTGGGCGCCCTTTTCCTTCACGCCGCCGATGCCCAGCCCCTGGCGCTGGCCCAGCGTGTAGAAGCTCAGGCCCTGGTGCTCGCCGAGCTTGCGGCCGCGGTCGTCCTTGATCGGGCCCGGCTCCTTGGAGATGTAGCGGTTCAGGAAGTCGCGGAACGGCCGCTCGCCGATGAAGCAGATGCCGGTCGAGTCCTTCTTCTTCGCGTTGGGCAGGCCGATCTCTTCCGCGATGCGGCGCACCTCGGTCTTGTGCAGCTCGCCGACCGGGAACAGCGTCTTCGACAGCTGCGCCTGGTTCAGGCGGTGCAGGAAGTAGCTCTGGTCCTTCGAGTTGTCGAGCCCCTTGAGCAGCTCGTGCCGGCCCGAAGCTTCGTCGAGGCGCACGCGGGCGTAGTGGCCCGTGGCGATCTTCTCGGCGCCCAGCCGCATGGCGTGGTCGAGAAAGGCCTTGAACTTGATCTCGGCGTTGCACAGCACGTCGGGGTTGGGCGTGCGGCCGGCCTTGTATTCGCGCAGGAACTCGGCGAACACGCGGTCCTTGTAGTCGGCGGCGAAGTTGACGTGCTCGATCTCGATGCCCAGCACGTCGGCCACGCTGGCGGCGTCCACGAAGTCGATGTTCGACGAGCAGTACTCGCTGTCGTCGTCGTCTTCCCAGTTCTTCATGAAGATGCCGACCACCTCGTGCCCCTGCTGCTTGAGCAGGTGCGCGGTGACCGCGGAGTCCACCCCGCCGCTCAGCCCGACCACGATCCGTTGTTTTGCCATAAGCCCGCCATTGTCCCAGCCCGGCGACAGGGGCATCCGGCGTGTGGGAAATCGGGAAAACCCGTGTCGCCGGCTTGTCAGCCGCCACTCCACGATGCGAAAGGCCGGCGCTACAGTGCCCCGAAACACAGCGGAGACAACACGCATGGCGACCCCTTCCCTCTCTGGCGACCCCACCCCCTGGACGCGCAACTACCCGCCCGGCATGCGCTGGGACGCCGACCTGCCCGTCAAGCCGGTGCAGCAGATGCTCGACGAGGCGGTCGCGCGCTGGCCCGACCATTCGGCCGTGGAGTTCATGGGCCAGTCGCTCAGCTACCGCCAGCTTGGTGACGCGGTCGACCGCGCCGCCAAGAGCCTGCAGGACCTGGGCGTGAAGCCGGGCGTGCATGTCGGCCTGTACCTGCCGAACACGCCGCACTACCCGATCGCCTTCTTCGCCGTGCTCAAGGCCGGCGGCACGGTGGTGAACTACTCGCCGCTGGACGCCGAGCGCGTGCTGGCCCACAAGATCGAGGACAGCCGCACCGACATCCTCGTCACGCTCGACCTCGTGAACCTCTACCCGCTGATGGCGCGCCTGCTCGACAGCTCGCGCCTGAAGACGCTGGTGGTCGGCAGCCTCGGCGACTACGGCGCGGCGGGCGACAAGGTGCAGGCGCAGCTGCAGGGAGCCGGCCAGATCGCACCGGTGCCCACCGACGACCGCCACGTGCGCTTCACCGACCTGCTCAAGAGCGAAGGCACGCACCAGACCTACCCGCTGGGCGACCTGGCCGAAGAGATCGTCGTGCTGCAGTACACCGGCGGCACCACCGGCCTGCCCAAGGGCGCGATGCTCACGCACGCGAACCTCACGTCGGCCTCGGCGCAGTACTACGAATCGACCAAGGGCGATCCGCCCATCCTGGACGAAGGCAAGGAACGCTTCCTGGTCGTGCTGCCGCTGTTCCACATCTTCGCGCTCAGCGCCGCGATGCTGCTGGGCGTGCGCCTGGGCGCGGCGCTGGTGCTGCACACGCGCTTCGATGTCGACGCGGTGATGAACGAACTCGCGGCCAGCCGGATCAGCGTGTTCCCTGGCGTGCCGACCATGTACACCGCCATCCTTGCGCACCCCAGGGCCAGGGAGATGGACCTGCGCTCGCTGAAGTTCTGCGGCTCGGGCGGCGCGCCGCTGCCGGTGGAGGTGGAGCAGCGCTTCTTCGAACTCACCGGCTGCCACCTCAACGAAGGCTGGGGCATGACCGAGACCTCGCCCGTGGGCACCTTCACGCCCGCGCGCGGCGTGCGCAAGGCCGGCTCCTGCGGCATGCCGCTGCCGCGCGTGCGCATCAAGCTCGTGAGCCTGGACGACCCGACCCAGGACGTGACCGCGTTCGGCGAGCCCGGCGAGCTGTGCGTGCAGGGCCCGAACGTCATGAAGGGCTACTGGAACAACCCGAAGGCCACCGCCGAGTCGATGACGGCCGACGGCTACTTCCGCAGCGGCGACGTCGCGAAGATGGACGCCGATGGCTACCTGTACATCGTCGACCGCACCAAGGACATGCTGCTGTGCGGCGGCTACAACGTGTACCCGCGCGTGCTCGAGGAGGCGGTGTACGAGCACCCGTCGGTGGCCGAGGTCTGCGTGATCGGCGTGCCCGACGAGTACCGGGGCCAGTCGCCCAAGGCCTTCGTGAAACTGAAGGACGGCGCAGACGATCTCACGCTCGACGCGCTCAAGACCTTCCTGAAGAACCGCCTGGGCAAGCACGAGATGATCGGCGCGCTCGAGATCCGCGCCGAGCTGCCCAAGACCGCCGTGGGCAAGCTCTCGAAGAAAGACCTCGTGGACGAGGAAGCCCGCAAGCGGGCCTAGGGCCTGTTCACCCTATTTCTGGCGTCGCGTTGGCTGGCAAAGGGGCTGGCTGCAAGGCGCCCGTGCGCAGCAAGGCTGAAGCCTTGCAAGCGCGGGCAACGCCGCAGACGGCCCCTTTGCCAGCCAACCCGAAGGGAAGGTCTGCCACGGCGGGCCACTCAGCGTTGCGCTCCTTGCGTGTGCGCATGCACACGCGGCGTCACGCGCCTTGATTGGCCCGCCGTGGCAGACCTTCGCGACGCCAGAAATAGGGTGAACAGGCCCTAGCCTTACTTCTTCTGGCCGAAGGCCTCGGCGAGCAGCTCGTACGAGCGCAGCCGGGCGGCGTGGTCGAACACCTGCGAGGTGATCATGAGTTCGTCGGCGCCGGTGCGCGCCACGAACGCTTCCACGCCCTGCTTCACCGTCTCGACCGAGCCCACCGCCGAGCACGACAGCACCGAGTCGAGCAGCGCGTTCTCGGCCGGGCCGACCTTCTGGCGGTAGTTCTCCACCGGAGGCGGCAGGCGACCCGGACGGCCGCTGCGCAGGTTCACGAAGGCCTGCTGCCACGAGGTGGCGCGGAACTCGGCCTCGGCGTCGGTGTCGGCCGCGAACACGTTGAAGCCCAGCATCACGTACGGTTTCTGCAGCTGCGCCGAGGGCTTGAAGGTCTCGCGGTAGATCTGGATGGCCTGCATGATCTGCTGCGGCGCGAAGTGCGAGGCAAAGGCATACGGCAGCCCCAGGTGCGCCGCCAGCTGCGCGCCGAAGGTGCTCGAGCCGAGGATCCACACCGGCACCTCGAGCCCCGCACCGGGCACGGCGCGCACGGCCTGCTGCGGGTTCTTCGACATGAAGTCCATGAGCTCCATCACGTCCTGCGGGAACTGGTCGGCGTCCGACTCCAGGTTGCGCCGCAGGGCGCGCGCGGTGCGCTGGTCGGAGCCGGGCGCGCGGCCCAGGCCCAGGTCGATGCGCCCCGGGTACAGCGACTCCAGCGTGCCGAACTGCTCGGCGATCACCAGCGGCGAGTGGTTGGGCAGCATCACGCCGCCGGCGCCGATGCGGATGGTGGAGGTGCCCGCGCCCACGTGCGACAGCAGCACGGCCGTGGCCGCGCTCGCGATGCCCGGCATGCCGTGGTGCTCGGCCAGCCAGTAGCGCGTGTAGCCCAGCTTCTCGCCGTGCTGCGCCAGCGACAGCGAGTTGCGGAACGACTGCGCGGCATCGCTGCCTTCGGTGATCGGGGAAAGGTCGAGGATCGAAAGCGGAATCATGGCGCGATCATGGCGCGAACCGCCCGATGCCGTCATGCGCGGGGCTATTCGGTTTGGTATAGCGTCGCGACGCTCGCGAAATCGCGCCCGTGCTGCGTCACATGGACCTGGAAGGGCACGCTCTCGCCCGGCGCGATGGCCGGCAGGTTCTCGATCAGCTTGAAGCCGGTCAGCTGGTCGTTGCGGTCGCGCAGGCTCACCCACAGCCGCACCTTGGCCGCGATGGCCGTGCCGGGGTTCTTCACCGTGCCCGTGACCTCCACGCTCTTGTAGGTGAAGCGCTGGCTGAAGTTGAGCAGCACGCTGCCGGTGCCTGCCTGCGTGCCCGTCACCTGCACCTCCAGCGGCTTGCGCGGGCCGGGCAGCGCGGCGCGGCGCATCGGCTTCCACTCGACGCGGGTCTGGGTGATGCGATCCACCGCCTTGGGCTCCAGCAGGATCGGAAAGCGCTCGCCCGGGTACAGGGAGGCCAGCGCATCGAGGCGCGTGGTGCCGTCGGCCGTGCTGCCGCCGAAGCGCGAGATCACGGCGCCGGGCGAAATGGCGATGGCGTCGGTGCTGCGGTTCACCAGCTCGGTCATGAACAGCGGCCGCTGGATCGTGCTGCGCCCCGCCACCAGTGGCAGCAGTTCGAGTTGCCGCGGGTCGAAGCGCTCGCTGTCGTCGGCCAGCAGGTCTTCGGTGCCCAGCCGCAGATCGGGGTGGAAGGCCTCCGGCGCGCCGGCCGTGCGGATCACGCGGTCGGCGCTGAGCACCGTGGTGCGCGCGCCCGAGGGCGTGACGGTGCGGTAGCCGATGCGGTAGTCCCAGGCCGCGATGGCGGCGGCGCGGCCGAAGCGGCTGAGGTCGACATCGATCGCCGTGCGTGCGCCGGGCGCCAGCTCGGACCCCGGCGCATGGCCGCGCCCGACGCCGATCACCTGGCCGGCGTCGTCGTGCAGCGTGACCAGTGCCTCGATGCTGCCGAACGCCGGCGTGCCGGGCGCGCCCGCATGCACGAGGCGCCCGACCAGGCGCACGCGCTCGCCCTGCTGCACCAGCCGCACGCGCGAGAACGCCAGGCGCGGCCCCTCGGCGGCGCTGCGCGGTTCGGACAGCTTCTCGACCGTCACGTCCTGCCGCGTGACGTTCTGGCCCGAGGGCAGGTCGACCAGCACAGGCGCGGACTCGCCGGGCATCAGCACATCGATCGGCAGGGATTCGTTGCGCTCGTTCAGCCGCGTGTCGCCGTCGTGGAACACCACCTTCAGGCCAGGCCGCTCAAGCGGCCGGCCGGTCTCGTTGCGCGCCAGCACCAGCAGCTTCGGCCGCTCGCCGACCAGCACCTGGCGCGGCTCGGAGAGCTTCAGGCCGTCGGTCGCGATGGTGCGCTCGACGAGCGTGCGCGCCACCGAAGGCGTATCGCTGCGTTGGCCCGAACCGAACAGCAGCATCGCGACCTGAACGGCCACCGCCACGCCGAGAAAGCCGATCACGACGAAGCCGATCGTGCGCACCATCTGCTTCTGGCGCAGCGCCTGTTCGGCGGCGATCTGCTGGCCGGCGTGGTGCTTGACCTGCTGCAGCACGCGCTCGAGGCGGTCGGACACGTCGTCTTCCACCAGCGACATCGAGCCGCAGTGCGCGCAGGTGTATTCGTTCAGGCCGGTGCGGCGCAGCGCGCTGCTGCCGCACTCGCCGCATTTGAGGGTCTGCAGGTCGATGCTCATGTGTCTTCTTTTTTGTCTTACCAGCCGAACACGTCGACGACGTTTTCGGCCGCCGCCGCACTGCCCAGCAGCGGCACGAGGCGCTCGACCAGGCGCGCGCGGTGCACCGGATCGACCTCGCAGTCGTCCTCGTCGGTGAAGATCGTGTCGCCCGCTTCGTCCCACACTTGGCCGATGGTGCCCAGGCAGGCGGCCATCTCGAAGATGTCGGCGAAGAGCGGTTCGTCTTCCTCCCAGGCGCCCGTGCCGTGCATCGCGAACTGGATCGCGCCGGTGCGCAGGTCGAAGATGAACGGATCGGCGCCCTGGTCGGCCACCACCAGCCAATGGTCGGGCCAGTCTGCAATGCGCTCGCCGGTGATGCCGTGCCAGCGGTAGCCCGCCTGCAGCTGCCACAGGCGCGAGAGCGCGGGAATGCTGAACGGGTTGCCCGTGGTCGGCACCGTGAGGCCCGCGTAGCCCACGCGCTCGTTGACCCACTCGCCGAGCGGGCCGACCTGTTCGTAGAAGGTAGCGAGGGCGGCGGGCAGCGCCAGCTCGCCGTGCCAGTGCTCGGCGGCGGATTGCGGCGCCAGCGCGCCATGGGAAGCCAGGGCCGCGCGGGCCTGTTCGATCGATGCCAAGGGGGTTGTTCTCCGTTCAGGTCAGGCGGACGGCCTGCTGCAATGCGGTGCGCAGTGCGTCGATGTCGCCGGGTGCGACCTCGTGCACGCCCGGCACGCCGGCCAGGCCGCAGGCCGTCGATGCCACCACGGGCACGCCGGCCGCCACGGCGCGCAGCGGTGCGCGCGGCGCGTGCTCGACGTGCGCGGGCAGCACGACGACGCTCGCACCGGCCAGCACGTCGCCTTGCCAGTTCATGTGTTCAATGGGTTCGATGCCCTGCCAGAGCCGCGCGTCGTCCGAGGGCGCGCCCAGCACGCGCAGGCGGCACGGCCAGCCTTGCAGCGCGGCGGCGAGTTCGCGCGCGCCCTTGCGCGCCAGTGCGCTGGCGGCGAACACGACGAGCGGTGGTTCTTCGCGCTTGCAGTGCGTGGCCTTCACCTGCGGCAGCGCCCAGTCGAGCCGCTGCAGCGTGGCCTGCGGCGCGTACGTCGCCATGGCCTGCGCCACGGCGGCATGCGCTGTGACGACGACCGTCGCGCGCGCGAGCGCCAGGGCCTCGTCGCGCATCAACGATGCATCGGCGCGGAAGTCGCGCAAGGTGGCATCCACGGGCCAGCGCTGCGATGCGGCATCGAGCCGGCGTTCGATGTCGGCCATCGGCAGTGCGCTGGCCAGCACGGTGATGCGGCGCCCGTCGAGCACGCCGAGGCGCTGCAGGTGCGGCAGCAGCGGCTGCTCGACCACCAGGTGTGTGTGCGCCGGCACCAGCCGCGCGGCAAAGGCCAGCGCGAGCCAGCGCTGGCCGTCGATCAGGCTGGCCTGGCGCCGGCCCGCCTGCCGCGCCCAGCGCCGCTGCCACACGGCGCGGCGCAGGCTCGCGGCCCACGCGGTGGTCACCGCTGCGTTCGTCGCAGGCTCGCGATGCCAGCCTGCAGCAGGCACGCGCCAGAACGCGAGCCGCAGCGGCACGGGCTGCATGCGCTGCGCCTGCGGATGCGCCTCGCGCAGGTGGCGTGCGAACTCCGGCGTCCAGCCATCGACGAGGACGGCGGTGCGCCCTTCGGCGCCGACATCGACCGGCGGACGGTGGCGAAAGCACGCCGTCTGGTCGCAGCTCAGGCAGCCGCGCGCCAGCGGCAACGCGGTGGGTACGTCGTCGTTCGTGCGCCGCAGCGTGACGGGCTCGGCCGGCACCGCCCGCGGCGTGCGCGCACGGATGCGCACCACAAGCTCGGTGTCGGTCAAGGCCACTTCGAGCCGCCAGGCGTGCCGGGCGCGCAGCTTGACGTCGACGTAGTTCCAGAACACCGTCGCATCGACGGCGTCGCCGTCCGGCGCATCGGCCTGCTCGATGCGCGCCGTGTGGCCGTGGCGCTCGACCAGCTCGAAGCCCGCGCGCACGGCCACGGTGGCCAGTGCGTTCGACAGCTGGCACAGCCCGCCGGCCAGCGTCGGCACCACGCAGCCGCCGCGCACCTCGCGCCCGACCACGAAGCCGCGCCCGGCACCCGGTCGCCCCAGTTGGCGCCAGAAGCTCAGCACCTCGCCGGCCGGCACCTCGATGGCGTCGAAGGCCGGCCGCGCCACGCGCAGGTTGTGCACCTTGCCGGCGACCAAGGGAAATTCATCGGCCCGGCCGTCGGACCACAAGGGGGTTCGGTACTGCGCGAGCACCGGCGCATCGGCCAGTGCATGTTGGCCGCCGGGCCAGCGCCGGGCCGAGGGCCGCAGGGTTTCGCGCAGGGCGTGGGCCGTGGCGAGCAGCCGCGAGCGCAGCCAGAAGTCGATCGCGTCGATGCGGCGCGGCGGCTGCCAGGCCTGCGCACTCACGCGGCGGGGCCTCGCTTGCGCCATTGGCCGAGGTCGGCTTCGATGCGCTCGTTGATGTTGCCGCTCCATTGCGCGCCGAAGCCGGCGTCGCGCAGCAGCTCGACGATGCGGCGGCCGACCACGACGGTGTTGGCTTCGCGCTGCGCGATCTCGGGGATCATGCCGCCGCTGAAGGCGAGGTACAGGCGGCCGTTGCGCACGGCGCCGTCCAGGTCCTGTGCGTGATAGAAGCAGCAGCCGCGGATGCCGGACTCGAGCCGGCCCGCCGCACGCCACTGCTCGCGCACGTCGTCGTGCCCGTCGGACAGCGTGTTGCCCGCGCGGTGCAGGGCGATGATCTTTTCGCTGCGCAGCTGCGCGAACACGGCCTCGAGCCGGTCGTACTCGGTCTGCGCGGGCCACTGCGCCTCGGCGGCGCGCTTGGCGGCGCAGGCGCGCGTGGTTTCGGCCTTGATCCAGGCGCGGTCCTCGGGCGTGAGCTCATCCGGATCGAGGTACTCGTCGGTGATCATCCAGCCGATGTCGGCATCGGCATGGAAGCCGCTCCACACCAGGTCGTGGATGCGTCCGCGCGTGTCTTCGGGGTCGAGAGTGAGGGCCATGCGTAGTGGGTCGTCGCTTGGTTGGCGACGGATCGTGCTTTCATTTTTCGCGGTCGGAACGACGCTCGATTCTCGCGTGTCCGCACCACGGCGATGCATTAATGCGAAAGCATGCGCTCTGGCGGCCATCCCTCCCGCGCCCAAATCATGAGGGATGCGCAAGGCCAAGGCAATGTGACTTTCGGCCAAGAATTCACGGTCATGGCCCATGAAAAAAGCCGACCCTGCATTGGCAGGGTCGGCTTTCATGAAGACCTGGAGCGCTCGCCGATCCCATCGGCGAAGCGTTCTGGCTGTTGCTTACAGCGGCAGTGCGTCGCCGTGGGCAGCAGCGCGGGCTGCGGCGCGAACCGCAGCGCGGTCGACGGTGCTGGCGACGATCGGGGCCACGCCCGACGAAGCGCCTTCGGCGTACGGGTCGGCGCTGTGTGCGGCGGCGACAGCGTCGGCACGCACGGCGGCGCGGCTGACGGTCGAGACGATCACTTGCGCGGGGCCTGCGTTGGCGCCGGTGGCGTAGGGGTTGGCGCTGTGCGCGGCCACGACGGCTTGGGCGGCGACGTCGGCGCGGCTGGCGGCCGAGGTCAGTTGATGCACGCCTTCATAGCTTTCGGCATGGGCGGCGCCGGCAACGGCCATCAGGGCAACAGCAACGGCGGAGAGGATCTTCGAGGCGGTCATTTGGATTTCTTCCTTCTTCAATTCAGTTCAAGTTCTTGCTTTGGATGTCGAACCGGTCTTGGGTGGGTCACCGCCCCTCTGTTCTTTTTCGGAGGGCGGCCACCTCGCTCGGGGCCCTGTTCACCCAGATCAGCTTTGAGGGCTGGTCCGTGAGATGAATTGTGCGCCTCGATCTAGGTAAAAACCCGTAGCAAAACGAACCGCGGTGTTCACGGATTCGAAACAATTGAGGGGCAGCGGGCGCGCCTCAAGCGTTCGCGACCGCACTGCCAAAGAGCGCCAACGCCGGGGCGATCCGCTCGGCGGGCGTGTTGCCGAAGCCGAAGACGAAGCCGGTGCGGACCTGCTCGCTCAGGCAATAGGCGGAGATCGCGGGCACATCGATACGGTGCGCCAGCAGCGCCTGGGAAACCGCCGCATCGTCGATCGGCGTGCGAGAGATGGCCGACAGGTGCAGCCCCGAGCCGGTGGTCGACAGCTCGAAATCGCGCCCCACCAGCGTCCTGAAGCAGTGCTCCATGAGCTGCGCGCGTTCGCGATAGCGCACGCCCATGCGCCGGATGTGGGCCGCCAGCTGCCCGCTCGCCATGAAGTCGGCCACCACGCCCTGGGTCGGCATGGAGGCCTTGAACGAGAAGATCTGCGTGGCGCAGGCAAAAGCGTCCGCCAGGTCGGGCGGGACCACCAGGTAGGCCAGGTTGAGCGCGGGCGAGATGGAACGGTTGAAGTTCCCGATGTAGATGACCCGCCCCCCGTGGTCCAGCGCCGCCAGCGGAGGCAGCGGCCTGCCGCGGAAATGGAAGGCGTTGTTGAAGTCGTACTCGATCACCCAGGCATTGCGCTCGTGCGCCCACTGCAGGAGCGAGAGGCGCCGCTCCAGCGGCATCGTGCTGCCGAAGGGGAACTGGTTGGTGGGCGACGCCACGATCAGCCGCGCGTCCGGCGCATGGCTGTCGAACCGGCTGCTGTCCAGGCCTTGCAGGTCGATGGGCACCGGCACCAGGTCCGCGCCGAAGCCCATCAAGGCGGCAAGCCGGGTGATGTAGCCCGGGTCTTCCACGATGATGCGATCGCCGTGGTCGGTCAGCACCTGGCCGGCCAGCACGAAGCCCTGCGTCGTGCCGTCGACCACGAGCACCTGGTCCGGCAGGCAGGAAATGCCGTGTGCCTCGCCCACATAGTCCGCGATCTGCTGACGCAGTTCGGGCAGCCCCATCGGCGAGCCGTAGCCCAGCTCCGCGGCCGGTGCCGAGCGCCAGTACTGCGACGAGACCTTGGCGAACTGCTCGAACGGCAGCTGGTCGAGCGCGGGCACGGTCGGGCTGAGGTCGAACGTGGCATTGCGCTCGGGCGGCAGCGCCAGTTCGGACATCGCCTGCGCGCGCCGCGAGATGTGCCGGGGCGCCGGCGCGGCGACAGGGGCGTTCGACGGCGCCCCGGCCGGCGCGCTGCGCTCCTCGGGCAGCACGGCGGCGATGTAGGTGCCCGCCCCGACGCGGCCGCTGACATAGCCCTCGGCCAGCAGCCGTTCGTAGACCAGGACCACGGTGTTGCGCGACACGCCGAGTTCCGCGGCCAGCTGGCGGGTGGGCGGCAGCCGCGAGTTCTTGGAGATCCGGCCCTGCACGATGGCCTGGCGGATCTGCTCGAACACCTGGACGTGCAGCGGATCGGAGCCGCTGCGGTCCAGCGAGAGCGAACTCCAGGTCGGGTAGTTGAAGTGCCGCGGCATACGAGATCTCCATGCCGCCCGTGCCGGACAGGCTGCGGCGGCCTTCGAATATACGGCCCGGTCGCCCGCGCTAGGCGCCGGCAAGCATGCGCAGGACCTCCTCGTGGCGGCGGGGGTTTCCCGACGCGACCAGCCGGTTGCCGGAGTAGATCGTGAGCGGACGCCCCTCCCAATCGGTGATGACGCCGCCGGCGCCCTCGATCACCGGCACCAGCGCGCAGTAGTCGACCTCGCGGTGGCGGCCGCAGTCGATGCCGATGTCGATCGTTCCGTTGGCGATGCAGCCGTACGCATAGCAGCTCGATCCGTACACGCACCATTTGGCGGCGCTGCGCAGCGTCTCGAACGCCTCGCGCTCGCGCGGCCCGAAGGGCTCCGGGTTGCTGCACGACACCAGCGCGTCGGCCAGCGACGGGCACTCGCGGCTGCGGATGCGCTGGCCATTGAAGGTGGACGGCTGGCCCTGCGCCCCGGCCCATCGGTCATTGGTGATGGGGTGGTCGATCACGCCGATGATCGGCGTGCCGTGGCGCGCCAGCGAAATCAGCGTCCCGTAGATGGGAATGCCCGTGATGAAGGCCTTGGTGCCGTCGATCGGGTCGAGCACCCAGACGTACTCGGCGTCGAGGTCCTGGCCCTCGAACTCCTCGCCGAGGATGCCGTGCGAGGGATAGCGGTGGCGGATCAGCGTGCGCAGCGTCTGCTCGACATGCTTGTCCACGACGGTGACGGGGCTGTCGTCCTCCTTGGATTCGAAGCCCCTGCGGCTGTACAGGTTCTCGCGCAGGATGGCGCCGCTGGCGTCGGCCAGCCCATGGGCGAAGGCGAGGAATTCGGCCATCGCCGACTCGGGAACGGAAGAAGTGGACACGCGGTCTCCTGGATCAAGTGGGCATGGGCCCGGTGCCGTGCTGCGCCGGCAAGTGGCGAAGATGGCGAGACATGCGGTGCTCCAGCCGCCGCACCAGGTGGTTGGCGGCAAACGCGAAGGCAAGGTAGATCAACCCGGCCGCAATGAAGATCTCGTAGGGTGCGAAGGTGCGCGCCACCAGGGTGTTGGCCACGCCCGTCAGTTCCGAGAGCGTGATGGCGCTGGCCAGCGAGGTGCGCTTGATCGTCTTGATCACCTCGTTGCCGTAGGCCGGCAGCGCCAGTAGCATCGCCCGCGGCAGGATGACGTGGCGGTACAGCGCACCGAACGACAGCCCGAAGGCCTGGCCGGCCTCGACCTCCCCGTGCGGCACCGCCTGGATCGCCCCGCGGAAGATGTGCACGGCGTAGGCCGTCGTGTTCAGCACGAAGGTGATGACGGCGCACCAGTACGGCTTGCGAAGGTAGGGCCAGGCCCAGCTGTCGCGCACCGCATCGATCTGGGCAATGCCGTAGTACACGATGAAGATCTGCACCAGCAGCGGCGTGCCCCGGAAGACCTGCGAGAACACCTCGACGGGCCAGCGCAGCCACCAGGCCTTCTGGACGCGCACGATGGCCAGCGGCACCGCCAGCAGCGTCGCGAGCACCATCGTGATCGCGAAGAGTTCCAGCGTGAGCAGCGCGCCCTGCCAGAGCACCGGAAGGCTCTCGACAATGAGTTCGACATCCATGGTCAGGCCGTCCTTTCACCACGGGCGCCGCGGCGCTCGAGCTGATGCAGCACGAGCGAACTCAGCACGGTCAGCGTGAGGTAGATGGCGCCGGCACTGAGGTAGAAGAACAGGGCGCGGCGCGTGTCGCTGGTGGCCAGTTCGGAGGCCTTCATCAGCTCGCTCAGCCCCACGATGGAGATCAGCGAAGTGTCCTTGAGCGTCGAGATCCAGATGTTGCCCAGGCCCGGCAGCGCCAGCCGCAGCATCTGCGGGCACTGGATCACGAAGAAGATCTGCAGGGTGCCCATGCCCACGGCCATGCCGGCCTCCACCTGCCCGCGGGGAATGGCCGTGAGCGCGCCGCGGAACACCTCCGAGGCGTAGCCGCCGAAGATCAGCGCCAGTGCAAAGACGCCCGCCGGATACGGCGGGATCTCGACCATGCCCGCGTCGGGCCTGACCAGCGCGAGCAGGCGGCTCAAGACCACCGTGCTGCCGAAGTACACCATCAGGATCAGCAGCAGTTGCGGGATGCCCCGTATCGCCGTGATGTAGGCCTCGGCCAGCCAGCGCACCGCCTTGAAGCGGGACAGGCAGGCCGCCGCGCCCAGCAGCCCCAGCGCGATGCCGAACACCGACGACACCAGCGCCACCTCCACGGTGGTCCAGGCGCCCTGCGCGATGGTCGGCCCCCAGCCGTTGAACATGTCCATGGTGTCGTCAGCAATCGGTGAGCGGATTCGGTGGCGCGACGGCGTCAGTGCCAGACCGTGGGCAGCACACTGAAGCTCCAGTACTTCTGGTTGATCGCCTTGAAGGTTCCGTCGGCAAACATGCCCTTGAGCGCCGCGTTGATCTCGTCGCGCAGCGCCGTGGCCCCCTTGGGCAAGCCGACGGCCACGCCTTCGCCCAGGTACTTGGGCGCCTCGATCTCGGGGCTGACGAACTCGTAGTTGCGCCCTTCCGGCTTCTCCAGGAAGTCGGTGCGAACCTTCATGGGACTCACGAGCATGAGGTCGATGCGGCCGGCCACGAGGTCCAGCAGCATGTTCTCGGCCGAGTCGTAGCGCGTGATCTCGACGCCGGAGAACTCGCCCGCAAGGTAGCTGTCGTTGGTGGTGGCCCGCTGCACGCCCACCACCTTGCCCTTGAGCGCGCCCGCGTTGGGCGTGTTGTCGGGCTTCATCGGGAGCAGCCCCCCGTTCTTGCGGCCCACGAAGCGCGCCGTGGAGGCCCGGTAGGGAACGGAGAAGTCGATGCTCTTCTTGCGCGTCTCGGTGATCGAGAGGCTCGAGGCGACGATGTCGATCTTCCTGGAAAGCAGCGCGGGAATCAGCCCGTCGAACCCCAGGCAGACGAACTGCACGTTGGCGTTCATCCGCCGCCCGATCTCGCGGGCGATGTCGATCTCGAAACCCTTCAGCTCGCCCGACGCATCGCGGTAGTTGAAGGGCGGATAGGTGCACTGCACCCCGGCCTTGATCTCGCGGCCCATGGCGGCGACGGAGCACGCGGCCAGCAGGCCTGCGAACAACCATTTCTTCATTTCGTCTCCAGTTCTTGGTTCGTGATGTCGTGGCTACAGAACGCTGTCGAGGAACTTGCGGCAACGCTCGCTGCGCGGATTGCCGAACACGTCGGCCGGGGCCCCGCGTTCCTCGATCTTTCCCTTGTGCAGGAAGGCGACCTCGGTCGAGACCTCGCGTGCGAACGCCATCTCGTGGGTGACCATCACCATGGTGCGCCCCTCCTCGGCCAGCAGGCGGATCACCTTCAGCACCTCGCCCACGAGCTCGGGGTCGAGCGCGGACGTGGGCTCGTCGAACAGCAGCAGCTTGGGCTCCATCGCCAGCGCGCGGGCGATCGCGCAGCGCTGCTGCTGGCCGCCCGAGATGTGGGCCGGGTAGTGCCGCAGCCGGTCGCCGAGCCCGACCTTCGCCAGCAGCGCTTCGGCCCGTTCCGTCGCTTCGCGGCGCGACAGCCCCAGCACCTTCATGGGCGGCATGGCCACGTTCTCCAGCACGGTCATGTGGCTCCACAGGTTGAAGTTCTGGAACACCATGCCGATGCCCGCGCGCAACCGGTTCACCTGGCTCTTGCTGGCAGGGCTCGCCTGCCCTGCCGGCGACCGGCGCATGCGGATCTCCTCGCCATCGATGGCGACGGTGCCGGCGTCGGGCACCTCGAGCAGGTTGAGGCAGCGCAGGAAGGTGCTCTTGCCCGAACCGCTGGCGCCGATGAGGGTGACCACGTCGTGCTCGTGGGCGCACAGGTCGATGCCGCGCAGCACGTCCAGCGCGCCGAAGCGTTTCTCGATGCCGGTGGCAGACACGATCTGCCTGCCCTGTTGTCGTTGGGGGTCGCTCAAGTGAGTTCCTTTTGAACGGTGCTGGCGCTTCGCCTAGAAGGTCCCGGGATAGGCCCCGCCGTCGAGCAGCAGATTCTGTGCGTTGATGTAGCCGGCATGGGCGCTGCACAGGAAGGCGCAGGCACGGCCGAACTCCATCGGATCGCCGAAGCGCGCGGCCGGGCTGCGGCCCTGCCATTCGGTCTGCTCGGCCTCGAACGAACGACCCGACCCGGCCGCGGCAGCCTCCACCGTGGCGCGCAGGCGGTCGGTGGCGAACGAGCCGGGCAGCAGGTTGTTGATGGTGACGTTGCGATGCGCCGTGCGCCGCGCCAGGCCCGCCACGAAGCCGGTGAGCCCGCTGCGCGCGCCGTTGGACAGGCCCAGGATGTCGATGGGCGCCTTCACCGAGGACGAGGTGATGTTGACGATGCGGCCGAAACCGCGATCCATCATGCCGTCCACCGTCGCCTTGATCAGCTCGATGGGTGTCAGCATGTTGGCGTTGAGCGCCACCATCCAGTCGTCGCACGTCCATTGGCGGAAGTCGCCCGGCTTGGGGCCCGCGGCATTGGTCACCAGGATGTCCGGCGCGGGGCAGGCCTCGAGGACGAGCGCCCGCCCCTGCACCGTGGTGACGTCGGCGGCCACCGTGCGCACGTGCACGCCCGTTGCCTCGCGAATTTCGTCGGCGGTGGCCTCGAGCGCCTGAGCGCCGCGCGCCACGATGGTGAGCGATGCGCCGTCTTCCGCCAGCGCGAACGCGCACGCCCGGCCCAGCCCCTTGCTCGCGGCGCACACCAGCGCCGTCTTGCCCTTGATTCCCAGATCCATGGAGACCTCTTGCTTCAGATGAAGTTCGCGGCGACCGTGCCGAAGCGGTCGAACGAGGAATGCACCCGCATGCCCTGCGAGGCGCGGTACTGCCGTGTGAAGGAGCCGGACATCACCTGCATCCCCGCCTCCAGCGTCAGGCCGAATTCGGCCAGCTTGTTCGCCAGCCACAGCACAGAGAGCAGCCCGCCGCCCTGCATGACCGCCGAGCCGGAGGCCGTTTCGCTGACGGCGCCGTCGACCTGCACCGTCACGTTGGCGCCGGCCAGGTCGCGGTTGTCGGCCGTCAGCGGCACGGCCGCCCCCGTCACATAGGCCTTTTGCTGCGCGTTGTCCGCCATGGCCAGCGCCAGGTTGCCGGCGAACGGACCGCGGACCTCCACGATCTCCAGGGCCGGTGCCGCATGCGTCACGGCGGCTGCGACCTCCTCCAGGCTCACGCCGGGTCCGCGCAGCGTCTTGCCGATGGTCAGACACAGCTCGTTCTCGAAGCCCGGCGCGATCAGGTCGGAAAAGCGATAGGCCTGGCCGCTCGCATGCCGGCCGCTTTCCAGCAGATAGCCGAAGCAGGGCTCGTGCACCTGCTGCTGCACGCGCATGGCCTCGGCGGTGAGGCCGACCTTCCAGCCCGTCTGCCGCTCGCCCCTGGCCAGGCGCTTGTGCAACAAGGCCAGCTGCACTTCGTAGCCCTGCTGCAGGGAGAACTTCCCGGCCCATTCCGACGGCATGTGGCGCCCGTCCTCCATGGCTTGCCAAAGGGCGCCCGCAATGTCTTGGGTGTTCATCGCATCCTCATCGTGTGGTTGGGTGGTGTTCCAGGTAGGCGGCCAGGCGGCGAACGCCGTCGTCCAGGCGCGCCGTGCCGCTCGCATAGCACCAGCGCAGGTAGCCTTCGCCCTCGGGGCCGAAGGCCACGCCGGGCGCCAGCCCCAGCCCGGCCTCGGCCACGAGCTGCTTGCAGAACGCGAGGCTGTCCGTCACGCCTTCGACACGGAAGAAGGTGTACATCGCGCCGCGCGCGGGCGCTGCGAGCTCGACCCCCGGCACGCTCCCCAGGCGCGCCGCCAGGTGGTCCCGGCCCTGGCGCAACCGCTCGACGGTGCGGGCAATGGCATCCTCCCCGCGCGCCAGGGCCACCACCCCCGCCGCCTGGACGAAGGGCGGCGCGCAGGTGCTGCTGTACTCGATCAGCTTGCCGATGTCGCCCAGCATCGCCGGCGGCACGACGATCCAGCCCAGGCGCCATCCGGTCATGCGCCAGGCCTTGGAAAAGGAGTTGCAGCTGATGACCCGGTCCTCGGGCGTCGCGATGTCCAGGAAGGACGGCGCGCACGGCGCATCGAAGCTGATGCGCTGGTAGACATCGTCGCTGACGATCCAGATGCCCAGGCGCCGGCAGTGCGCGAGGATCTTTTCCTGCGTCTCGCGCGAAAGCGTCCAGCCCGTCGGGTTGTTGGGCGCATTCAGCAGCAGCGCGCGGGTGCCCGGCCGAAGCGCTTCCAGAAGGCGCTGCTCGTCGAGCACCCAACCGGCCGCGGTGAACTGCAATGCCACGGTCTCGACGTGCGCGCCCAGCACCTTGGGCATCTCGACCAGGTTGGGCCACAACGGCGTCACGGCCACGACGCGGTCGCCGGGGTTCAGCAGCGCCTGCAAGGCCAGCATCAGCGCATGCGTGCCCGAACTCGTCACCGCCACCCGTTCGACGCCGATCGGGCCATGCCAGCGCGACAGGTACCGGGCGATCTCCTCGCGCAACGCGGGCTCGCCCAGCGTCTGGACGTAGAAGGTGCGCCTGTTCTCGAGGGCGGCGATCGCAGCGCCACAGATCTCGTCCGGCGTCTCCTCGTCGGGCTCGCCGAACCAGAAAGGCAGGATGTCCTTGCGGTCCATGCCCGCATTGGCGACCTCGCGGATCTTCGAGGACCGCAGGGCCTGGACTTCGGCGCGTGCGACGGTCGATGGCGGGCAGTGGGAGGCGGCGCTCTGCATGTCGTGCTTGTCTCGGTGTTCTATGGCCTGCATGCTCCGACGCCGCACGGTGCGGGACAAGGACCAATTCCGTGCGCCGGGACGGACCAATCGCGGCGAACCGGCCGACGGCGATGCGCTGCTGAACGACGCTATTCAGCAGAACGGCCGGAGTCGATGGGTTGATTGCCGCCGGGAATTGCCCCTCTGAACACAGTCATTGCCGTCGAAAAGGGGCCCACGTAACACGCTTCCCCTGCGCTCAACGGCCAGACGAGCAAGGAGGCTGCATTTCCTTGGCAAAACAGCACTTTCCCGGGCGCGACCGCCCATGGAGAGAATTCGAAATAAAAAGGGCAAAAAAAAGGCCTGCCTTCGAAAAGGCAGGCCTTCATTGAAAAGCTCGAGGAGCCGGTTTCAGAACGGAATGTCGTCGTCCATGTCGTCGAAGCCCGACGACGACTTGGCCGGCGCCTGGCGCGGCGCCGGTGCCGGGGCACGCGGTGCGGCTGCGGGCGCACGCGGGGCGTAACCACCACCGCCGCCACCACCGCCACCTTGCGAATAACCACCGCCGCCGCCCCCGCCTTGCGAGTAGCCGCCGTCGTCTTCCGGACCGCCCGACGGGCCGCCCTGGCCCTGGCGGCTGCCCAGCATTTGCATCTGGTCGGCGCGGATTTCGGTGGTGTACTTTTCGATGCCGTCCTTGTCGGTCCACTTGCGCGTGCGCAGCGAGCCTTCGACGTACACCTGCGAGCCCTTGCGCAGGTACTGGCCGGCGATTTCGGCCAGGCGGCCGTTGAACACGATGCGGTGCCATTCGGTGGCTTCGCGCATCTCACCGCTTTGCTTGTCTTTCCAGCGATCGGTGGTGGCCACGGTGACGTTTGCGACCTGATCGCCACTCGGGAAGGTCCGCATTTCGGGGTCGCGCCCCAGGTTGCCGACGACGATGACTTTATTGACCGATGCCATATGCACTGCCCCTGATAAGTAGATGAAGGAGGAGGTTGAGAGGAACCCTCCATTCTGCCTGAGCCGCAACCGGCCAGCCTGGGCGGGGGCGTCCGCCGCCGTCCATCCCCTGGTCATGACAGGCGGAGCCGGCGCCTCTATCATGTCCGGTTGCCCTCGGACGACCGCACCCCTTGAATTCACCCACCACTGAAGACACCCCGGAGCGTGACGCCTACCTTGGCGCCCTGCTCGCCCAGCAGCGCATCAGCATCCGCGGCGCGCGCACCCACAACCTGAAGAACGTCGATCTCGACATCCCGCGCAACAAGCTGGTGGTGATCACCGGCCTGTCGGGCTCGGGCAAGTCGAGCCTGGCGTTCGACACGCTGTATGCCGAGGGGCAGCGGCGCTACGTGGAAAGCCTCTCGGCCTATGCGCGGCAGTTCCTGCAGCTCATGGACAAGCCCGACGTCGACGTGATCGAGGGCCTGTCGCCCGCCATCAGCATCGAGCAGAAGGCCACCAGCCACAACCCGCGCTCCACCGTGGGCACGGTGACCGAGATCCACGACTACCTGCGCCTCTTGTACGCCCGCGCCGGCACGCCCTTCTGCCCCGACCACCACCTGCCGCTGCAGGCGCAGACGGTGTCGCAGATGGTCGACGCAGTGCTGGCCCTGCCCGACGAGCCGCGCCTGATGATCCTGGCACCGGTGGCGCGCGAGAAGAAAGGCGAGTTCCTCGAGCTCTTCACCGAGATGCAGGCCGCCGGCTACGTGCGCTTTCGCGTCGACGGGCAGACCTACGAATACAACGACCTGCCCAAGCTCAAGAAGACCGAGAAGCACGACATCGACGTGGTCATCGACCGCCTGCGCGCGCGCCCCGACATGCAGCAGCGCCTGGCCGAGAGCTTCGAGGCCGCGCTGCGGCTGGCCGAGGGCCGCGCGATTGCGCTGGAGCTGGGCGCAAAGCCGGAAGGCAGCGCCGATGGCGCAGCGGGCGCGCCCGACAAGGAGCACCTGTTCAACGCCAAGTTCGCCTGCCCGATCTGCCACTACTCGCTGTCGGAGCTCGAACCGCGCCTGTTCTCGTTCAATTCGCCCGTGGGCGCCTGCCCCAGCTGCGACGGCCTGGGCCACCGCGAGGTGTTCGACCCGGTGCGCGTGGTGGCGTTTCCGTCGCTGTCGATCGCCAGCGGCGCCATCAAGGGCTGGGACCGCCGCAACGGCTATTACTTCAGCATGGTCGAGAGCGTGGCCAAGCACTACAAGTTCGACGTCGACGCCCCCTTCGAATCGCTGCCGGCCTCGGTGCAGCAGACGCTGCTGCACGGCTCGGGCGGTGAAGAGATCAAGTTCAACTACACCATGGAGTCGGGCAACTTCGCGGGCAAGAAGCTCACGAAGAAGCACCCCTTCGAGGGAATCATCCCGAACATGACGCGGCGCTACCGCGAGACCGATTCGGTGATGGTGCGCGAAGACCTCGCGCGCTTTCGCAACCAGCAGCCCTGCCCCGACTGCGGCGGCTCGCGGCTGCGGCGCGAGGCGCGCAACGTGTTCCTGGTGGACGACGCCGGGCACGTGGGCGCGAACGGTGGCGAGCCGCCGCGCATGGCCATCTTCGAGCTGAGCCACCTCACGCTGCGCGACGCCTACGCCTGGTTCAGCACGCTCAAGCTGCGCGGCGCCAAGGCCGACATCGCCGACAAGGTGGTGCGCGAGATCGGCCTGCGCCTGAAATTCCTGAACGACGTGGGCCTCAATTACCTGAGCCTGGACCGCAGCGCCGAAACGCTCTCGGGCGGCGAGGCGCAGCGCATTCGCCTCGCGTCGCAGATCGGCTCGGGCCTCACGGGCGTGATGTACGTGCTCGACGAGCCCAGCATCGGCCTGCACCAGCGCGACAACGACCGCCTCATCGGCACGCTCAAACACCTGCGTGACATCGGCAACAGCGTGATCGTGGTCGAGCACGACGAGGACATGATCCACGCCGCCGACCACGTGATCGACATGGGCCCGGGCGCCGGCGTGCACGGCGGGCGCGTGATGGCGCAGGGCACGTACGCCCAGGTGTCGGCCAACCCCGAATCGCTCACCGGCCAGTACCTCTCGGGCGTGAAGAAGATCGAGGTGCCCAAGCACCGCACCGCGTGGCTGCCGGCCGTGAAGAAGCCGGCCTTCAACGAAGGCAAGAAGCCCTCGCGCTTTCCGCAGAGCCCCGCGGCCGAACGCCGTGCGGCGCGCGAGGCCGCGCACCTGGCCTCGCAGACCGACCTGCAGGAGATCCGCGTCGTCGGCGCCACCGGCAACAACCTGAAGAACGTGAGCGTGGCCTTCCCCGTGGGCCTCTTGACCTGCGTGACCGGCGTGTCGGGCTCGGGCAAGTCGACGCTGGTGAACGACACGCTCTACACCGCCGTGGCGCGCACGCTGTACCGCGCGCACGAAGAGCCGGCCGCGCACGAGTCGGTGGAAGGCATCGAGTACTTCGACAAGGTCATCAACGTCGACCAGTCGCCCATCGGCCGCACGCCGCGCAGCAACCCGGCCACCTACACGGGCCTGTTCACGCCGATCCGCGAACTGATGGCCGAGACCAACACCGCGCGCGAGCGCGGCTACGGCCCGGGCCGCTTCAGCTTCAACGTGGCGGGCGGGCGCTGCGAGGCCTGCCAGGGCGACGGCGTGGTGAAGGTCGAGATGCACTTTTTGCCCGACGTGTACGTGCCCTGCGAGGTATGCCACGGCCAGCGCTACAACCGCGAGACGCTCGAGGTCCTGTACAAGGGCAGGAACATCGCCCAGATCCTCGAGATGACGGTCGAGACCGCGCACGAGTTCCTCAAGGCCGTGCCGACCATCGAGCGCAAGCTGCGCACGCTGCTGGACGTGGGCCTCAGCTACATCAAGCTCGGCCAGTCGGCCACCACGCTGTCGGGCGGCGAGGCGCAGCGCGTGAAGCTCGCGCTCGAACTGAGCAAGCGCGACACGGGCCGCACGCTCTACATCCTCGACGAACCGACCACCGGCCTGCACTTCGCGGACATCGAACTGCTGCTCAAGGTGCTGCACCAGCTGCGCGACGCGGGCAACACCATCGTCGTCATCGAGCACAACCTGGACGTCATCAAGACGGCGGATTGGCTCATCGACATGGGCCCCGAGGGCGGTGCCGGCGGCGGCACGGTGGTGGGCGAAGGCACGCCGGAAGACATCGCGGCGAACGAGGCGAGCCACACGGGGCGCTACCTCAAGCGCCTGCTGTAGCCGCGCCGCCAGCACGAATGCGCGGGCCGCGCCACAATCGCGGCCCATGCCTTCCTTCACCCCGCGCCAGTTCGTTCTTCTCGTCCTCCTCACCCTCGCGTGGGGCTTCAACTGGCCGGTGATGAAGCTCGGCGTGGCCGACTACCCGCCGCTGGCCTTCCGCGCGATCTCGATCTGGCTGGGCGTGCCCGTGCTGGCGATCGCGCTGGTGGTGATGAAGGTGCCGTTCCGCGTGCCGCGCAGCGCGTGGCCCGAGCTGGTGTGGCTGGGCGCGACCAACATGTTCGTCTGGCACGCCTGCATCATCCTCGCGGTGAAGGCACTCTCGGGCGGGCGCGCCGCGATCCTGGGCTACACGATGCCGGTGTTCTCCGCGGTCATCGGCGCGCTGCTGTTCTCGGCCGTGCTCACGCGCCGCGCATGGACCGGCGTGGGCGCCTGCGCCATCGGCGTCGGGCTGCTGCTGTGGCACGAGCTCACCGACTTCGCGGGCCGCCCCGGCTACGTGGCGCTGGCGCTGGTGGCCGCCGCCACCTGGGCGCTGGGCACGCAGCTGCTGCGCCACACGCGCATCGGCCTGCCCACGCTCACGCTCTCGTTCTGGATGACGGCCATGACGGCCGTGGTGATGACGGTGCTGTCGCTGCTGTTCGAGCGCGACCAGTGGCGTTCGCCGGGCGCCGTGACCTGGGGATCGATCGCCTACAACGCGGTGCTGATCTTCGGCTTCGCGCACGCGGCCTGGTTCTACCTGGCGCGCGGCCTGCCGCCGGTGGCCTCGACCTTGAGCGTGATGTTCATTCCCGTGCTCGGCGTGTTCAGCGGCGCCGTGTGGCTCGGCGAGGTCGTGCACTGGCAGGACTGGGTGGCGGTGGCGCTGATGATGGTCGCCATCGCCTCGGTGCTCTTGCCTTCACGCAGCAGCAGCAGCGCGAAGGCCTGAACTCAGGTCGTCGTCTGCACGTGCAGGCGGCTGGTCTTGCAGCGGTGCAGCGCGCGGTAGTGTTCCAGTGGCCGGCCGTTGGCACCGTAGGCGATCGATTCGATGCGCAGCAGCGGCTCGGGCTGCGGCAGGTCGAGCAGGCGGCAGGTTTCCGCATCGGGCAGCACGGCGTCGATCCAGCGCTCGGCGCGCACCAGCCGCACGCCGTACTGGCGGCGCAGCACGTCGTACAGCGAGCGGTCGTCCAGCCGCGTGCGGTGCAGGCCCGGCGCGAGGTCGGCCGGCACCGCCGTCTCGACCAGGAGGCGCAGTTCGCCGTCGACGCTGCGCAGGCGCTTGAGGCCGACCACCTGCGCGTCTTCGGTGAGGCCCAGCGCGGCGGCTTCCTGCGCGGTGGCGGCGCGCAACTCCTGCACGAGGATCTGCGTGCGCACCGAGCGGCCCTTGCGTTCCATCTCGTCGGAAAAGCCCAGCACGGTGGACACGAAGTCTTCGTCGCGCTCGCGCGCCGACACGAAGGCACCGCGGCCCTTGATCTTGTAGATGAGGTTGTTGCGCACCAGGTCGGCCAGCGCCTCGCGCACCACGATGCGCGAGATGCCGAACTGCTCGCCCAGCTCGGCTTCGGACGGCAGCTTGGCGCCGATGGGCAGCACGCCCTGCAGGATCTGCAGCCGGATGGCGTCGCGGAACTGCGCCCACAGCGGCGATTCGGAGTTGCGGTCGAGCGAGGTCGTCGACACGGTGTCGGGGGCGGTGGAAAGGGTCACGTTAGGTCGGGCCGAGGACGGGGCTGGCCATCAATGATGCATCGAAAGCGGAAGGCGCCGGCTCATTGGCCGCCACCGGCTGCAGGCGCACGCCATGCCGCTCGCGCAGGGCGGCGGCGCAGGCGCTGAGTTCCTGGTGGGCGCGGGTCGCATCCCAGCCGAGGGCTTCGGCGGCCACGGCGGCGATCTCGGCGAGCGCGTCGTCGGTGACCAGCCCGCGGATCGCCAGCAGCGTGCGGCGGATCACAAGGTCGTCCAGGTGCACGACGCCGGTCTCCATGCACAGGTACGAGAGTTCGGCCGCCGAGTACTCGGGCGCATGGCGCAGCGGCGTGTCGCCCGAGGCCGCGAGGCGCTGCGCCAGCGGCAGCGCCTTCGAGCCGTAGCGGCGCAGCAGGCCCAGCGCGCGCGCGCGGCCCAGGCCCGAGCCCGCCGTCATCTTGTCGATGAAGCGCTCGGTGGCGGCCGCGTCGGCCGGCAGCTCGGCGCCGCCGCCGATGGGCAGCGATTCGGTCGAGGCGGTGCGCGAACGGCCCAGGTGGCGCAGCACGTGGTCGGTGGCTTCTTCGGCCAGGGCGCGGAAGGTGGTCCACTTGCCGCCCACGAGGCCGACGATGGGCACGTCGCGCGTGGCGCTCGGCGGGTCGACCACCACCGAGTGGTCGCGCGAGATCTGGCCCGGCTTGTCGGCGTCGGAGCGCGCCAGCGGGCGCACGCCGACGTAGGTGTAGATCACGTGGTTGCGGTCGAAGGCCATGTTGGGGAACACCTCGCGCAGCACGTCGATCAGGTAGTCGATCTCGGCCGGCTCGGTGACGATCTGGTCGGGGTCTTCCACCGGGATGTCGGTGGAGCCCACCAGCACGCGATCGAGGAACGGATAGACGATGCACACGCGCCCGTCCACCGCCTCGAAGTAGGCCATGCGTCCTTCGAGCGCGTCGCGCAGCGCCGGGTGGTCGAGCACGAGGTGCGAGCCCTTGGTGCCCATCACGCGCGGGCCGGCGCCGCCGAGAACGGCCGCGCTGCGGTCGAGCCAGGCGCCGGTGGCGTTCACCACGGTGTCGGCCGTGACGCGCACCAGCGCGCCGGTGATCTCGTCGCGCAGCGTGAGGATGTTGCCCGCGCAGCCCGTCACGCGGCAGTAGTTGGCGGCGGCCGAGCGCGGCTGGTCGCGGCAGGCGTCGCCGATGAGCTCGAGGATCAGCCACTCGGGATGGCTGATCCAGGCGTCGAAGAAGGTGGCGGTCCAGCGGATGGCGGCGCGGAACAGGCGGCGGTCGTTGGTGGGCACGCGGCTGATGCGGTGGCCCGGCATCACGCGCTGGCGGCGGCCCAGCAGGTCGTACAGGCGCAGGCCCGCGGCCACGGCCAGCAGGCCGCGCGTGCGCTGCGGCGGCGTGCGTCCGAAGAACTTGAGCGCGCTGCTCAGCAGCCCGCCGAAGAAGCTCGACAGCGGCACCACGGTCTTCAGCGGCTGCACCAGGTGCGGCGCGTTGCGCAGCAGCAGGTTGCGCTCGCGCGTGGCCTCGGCCACCAGCGAGAAACTGCCGTTTTCCAGGTAGCGCAGGCCGCCGTGGATCATGCGCGAGGGCGCGCTGCTGGCGCCGGCGCCGAAGTCGCCCTTGTCGACGATGAGGCAGTCGACGCGCTGCAGCGACAGGTCGCGGAACACGCCCACGCCGTTGATGCCGGCGCCGACGATCACCGTCGAAAAGTGGCGGCCCTCCAGCGAAGCCGGACGGACGAAAGGCAGTTGCCAGGCGCTCATGACGCACCGCCCGAAAGATGGTTGAAGACAGGAGACATGCGATCGATCAGTTCGTTGAATTCGGCGTTGAAATCGGCATGGGCCCGCGCGTCGCGCGCGTCGGGTTCGATGAGTTCGCAGGGCGCGCGCAGCGGGCTGGCAGGCCCCGCGTCGTCGAGGTCCTGCGACATCGCGGCATAGAGGGCGGCGCCGCGCGCGCCGGTTTCGTCGTCGGCGCAGCGCTCGACCGGGTGGCCCAGCAGCGCCGCGAGCAGGCGCACCAGGCGCGCATCGCTGGCACCGCCGCCCAGCACGCTGGAGGCCGACACCGGCAGGCCCTGCGACGCCAGGCGCGCGGTGTGGCGCGCATGCAGCGCGGCCACGGCATCGACCACGGCGCGTGCCATGTCGGCCGGCGTGTGGTGGCTTTTGAGCCCGACGAAGCCGGCCGTGATGCCGCCCCCGCCGTTGATGAAGGGCAGGAAGCGCAGCCCGTTCGCGCCCAGCGGCACGCCCATGGCCAGGTCGACCACGGCGCGCGCATCGGGCAGCCCGAGCGCGCCGGCCAGCCACGCGATGTTGGCCATCGACGAGGGGCTGTTCTCCATGTACAGGCGCTCACGCGTGCGGCCGAAGTTGACGAGCGCGGCGACCTGGGGCTGCGGCTCGATCACCGGTCCGATGACCGCATTGACGCACCACGTGCCCAGCACCGACACGGCGCGGCCGCGGTCTTCGGCGCCGATGGCGGTCATCGAGGCGAGCAGGTCGATGGCGCCCATCGCCACCGGAATGCCGGCGGGCAGGCCGCACGGCGCCGCCTCGGCGGCGCGCAGCCGGCCCATCGTCTGGCCGCTGGGCACCAGCGGACCGAAGGCGCGCGGCCCGAGACCGTCGATGCCCGCGACCTCGAAGGCCAGGGGCGACCAGTCGCCGGTGGCCAGCGAGAGCAGGCCGGCGGTGCTGGCGTCGCTCGCGTCGGTGGCGATCTCGCCGGTCAGCAGGAAGCCGAGGTAGTCCTTGGCGAACAGCAGGCGGTGCAGCTCGCCGCGCTGCACGGCGTCGGCGCCCAGCAGCTCGGCCGCGATCACCGTGGGCTGGCCGGGCCAGGGGCGGCAGCCCACGTCCGCGAACAGCCGGTCGCCGTGGCGTGCCGAGAGGGCGAGTGCGCGCGCATCGGCGCGCTGGTCGGTGGAGGCGACGGCGCGGCCGCCGACGAGTTCGTGCTGTGCATCGAGGGCGTACAGGCCCGCGCCGTGGCCGGTGCAGCCGATGGCGCACACGTCCGCCGCGCGCGGGCCGAGCTGGCGCGCCACGTCGCCGAGCACGTGGGTCAGCCCCGCGCGGATCGCCGCCGCGCCCACCTCGCACCCGCCGCCGGGCAGCCGCGCATGCCGCAGGGGCAGGCGCGACACGGCCAGGCTGCGCCCGCTCCCCGCGTCCAGGGCCAGCGCCTTCAGGCTGCTCGAGCCCATGTCGATGCCGATCAGTATTTTGGTCTTCATGTCATAACAGCTTCGGCGGAAAAAAAGGCTGTCACCAGTAGCGTTTCCCCTAGTTATCGGGAGAAACGGCCCGCCATTACATTCTAGCCTGTCATAACAACTGTCGTGACACCACGGTCCACAGGTCCGCCACCCAACGGCGGGCCGAAAGCTCTGCCAGTCAACGTGAGGAGACAAAGAATGAGGCGTAATTTCCTGAAGTCCGCAGCCGCCGCCGGTATCGGCCTGGCCGGTGCGAGCGCGTTCGCGCAACAGCAAGCCGCAGCCCCCGCGGCAGGTGCCGGCCTGCGCGGCAATGCCAGCGACGTCTACGTGATGAACGTGATGGTCTCGGGCGTCGAGTACTGGTTCCCGGTCTACGAAATGATGAAGCAGCTCGGCCGCACGCTGGGCGTTCGCACCCGCTACACCGGCACGCCGGAGTACGACGTGAACAAGCAGCTCGCATCGTTCGAGCAGGAACTGGCGCGCAAGCCCGCCGGCATCCTGCTGCACCCGATGAACCCCGACCCGTTCATCGAACCCATCAACCGCGCCGCCGCGATGGGCATCCCGGTCGTGACCTTCGCGGCCGACTCGCCCAACTCCAAGCGCACCTCGTTCATCACCTCCGACAACGACCGCGAAGGCAACCAGGCGGCCGACGCCATCGCCGCATCGCTGAACGGCAAGGGCGAGTACGCCGTGCTGGAGAACCCGGGCCAGGACAACCACGACCGCCGCATCGCCGCCTTCGTGAACCGCATGAAGGCCAAGCACCCGGGCATGAAGCTGGTCGGCCGTGCCGCCAGCAACCAGGACCCGAACAAGGCCTACCAGGCCGTGCTGAGCCTGGCGCAGGCCAACCCGAACCTGGGCGCGCTGTTCATGCCCGAGGCCAACTCGGCGCTCGGCGCGGCGCAGGCCAAGGTCGAGACCAAGAAGAACATCAAGGTGATGTGCTGCGACGTCAACGCCAAGATCCTGGACATGATCAAGTCGGGCGACGTGTTCGGCGCCATCAACCCGAACCAGGGCATGCAGGGCTACATGGGCATGATGATGCTGTTCCTGGCCAAGAACCCGGGCCTCATCGACCCGATGAACGACGCCAAGCGCAACGGCACCAACCCGATGTCGGTGCCCTTCCTGGACAACGGCCTGGCCGTGGTCAGCAAGGCCAACGCCGACGACTTCTACTGGGACAAGTACCTCGCCCGCCGTGGCACCAAGGGAATCGGCGAGTGAGCACCCCTGCCGCATTGCTTGAACTGCGCGGCATCGCGAAGCGCTTCGGCGCTTCGCGCGCCCTCTCGGGCGTGGACTTCTCGCTGCAGGCCGGCGAGATCCACGCCCTGTGCGGCGAGAACGGCGCGGGGAAGTCGACGCTGATGAACATCATCGACGGCATCCACCAGCCCGACGAAGGCGAGATCGTGCTGTGCGGCCAGAAGGTCGTCATCGACGGCCCCGCCCACGCCATGCGCCTGGGCATCGGCCTGGTGCACCAGGAAATCGCCCTGTGCGCCGACGCCACCGTGGCCGAGAACATCTTCATGCCGGAAATCAACGCCGGCAAGCAGGCGTGGATGAACTTCTCCGCGCTGAACACGCGCGCCGCGACAGTGCTGGCGCGCCTGGGCCAGGACATCGACCCGGCCGCGCTGGTGCGCGACCTGAGCATTTCGAGCCAGCAGCTGGTGGAGATCGCCAAGGCGCTCACGCTCGATTGCAAGGTGCTCATCCTCGACGAGCCCACCGCCGCCCTCACCGACAACGAATCGGCCGCGCTCTTCCGGGTGCTGCACGACCTCAAGGCGCAGGGCATCGGCATCATCTACATCAGCCATCGCATGGCCGAGATTTTCACGCACTGCGACCGCGCCACCGTGCTGCGCGACGGGCGCAACGTGCACAGCGGCCCGCTCGAAGGCATGACGCCCGACGAGCTGGTGCGCCGCATGGTCGGGCGCGATCTGGGCAACTACTACCCGCCCAAGCAATCCGCCGCTGCCGACGCGAATGCCGGCCCCGTGCTCGAAGTCGACGGCATTGCCGACGACGAGCGCGTGCACGGCATCTCCTTCACGCTGCAGCGCGGCGAGATCCTCGGCATCGCCGGGCTCATGGGCGCCGGGCGCAGCGAGCTCGCCGAGACCGTGTGCGGCCTGCGCCCCGCGCGGCGCGGCGCCGTGCGCCTGAACGGCAAGACGCTGGCCATCCGCAAGTACAGCGACGCGCTGCGCGAAGGCATCGCCTACCTCAGCGAAGACCGCAAGGCGGCCGGCGTGTTCCTCGATCTGCCGATCGCGCAGAACATCTCGTCGATGGCGCTGCGCCGCGTGAGCTCGGCCCTGGGCCTGCTGCAGCGCGCCACCGAGCACCGGCTCGCGGTGCAGCTGGGCGCCAAGCTCAACCTGAAGTCGGACGGCGTGGCGATCGAGGTGTCGAGCCTGTCGGGCGGCAACCAGCAGAAGGTGGCGATCGCCAAGCTGCTGGCCACGCAACCGGCAGTGCTGCTGATGGACGAGCCCACGCGCGGCGTCGACGTGGGCGCGAAATCCGAGATCCACCACATCCTGCGCGACCTGGCCGACCAGGGCGTGGGCGTGGTGGTGATCTCTTCCGAACTGCCCGAGATCATCGGCCTGTGCGACCGCGCACTGGTGATCCGCGAAGGGCGATTGGCGGGCGAACTGGCCCATGACGAGATGACGGAGGAAGCCCTGCTGCGGCTGGCCTCCGGACTTTGCGAACCCGAAGAGGCAATGGCATGAACTTTCCGACCAGAATCGACGCAGGCGCCGCGGCCACGGCCACGGCCGGCTCCCTGCAACCCCGCCGAACAGGAGACCCCGTGAAGCAGGCCAACAAGCTCACGAGCATGCGCGAGGCCGGGCTGGTGCTGATCATCGTGGCGCTGTGCGTCGCGATGAGCTTCGCATCGCCCTACTTCCTCACCTGGGACAACGTGCGCGCGATGCTGCTGTCCTTCTCCATCGAAGGCATCGTGGTGGTGGGCATGACCATCCTTCTCATCGTCGGCGGCATCGACCTGTCGGTGGGCTCGGTGGTGTGCTTCGCGATGGTGGTGACCGGCAAGCTCTTTCTCATGGGCATGGACCCGTGGCTTGCGAGCCTGGTGGCCATTGGCGCGAGCGGCCTCATCGGCGCCATGATCGGCGGCTGCGTCACGCGCATCGGGCTGAACCACTTCATCGCCTCGCTGGCCTTCATGGTGATCGTGCGCGGGCTGTGCCTGGCGCTCACGCAGGGCACGCCGCAGTCGCTGTTCTCGCTGCCGGCCGAGTTCAAGTTCATCGGCCAGGGCACGCTGTTCGGCGTGCCGGCCGTGATCCTGATCTTCCTGGCGATCGTGATCGTGAGCGACTTCGTGCTGCGCCGCTCCACCCTGCTGCGCCGCGTGTTCTACACCGGCAGCAACGAGAAGGCCGCGCTGTACGCCGGCATCCGCGTGGGCCGCGTGAAGTTCTGGGTCACGGTGCTGTGCTCCGCCTCGGCGGGCCTGGCCGGCGTGATCTACACGGCGCGCTTCGGCGCCGCCACGCCGACCTTCGGCATGGGCATGGAACTCAACGTGATTGCCGCGGCCGTGATCGGCGGCGCCAGCCTCAAGGGCGGCTCGGGCACCGTGCTCGGCGCCGTGCTCGGCCTGGCCCTGCTGTCGGTGGTGACCAGCTCGCTGATCCTGCTCGACGTGTCGCCTTACTGGCAGGACGTGATCAAGGGCCTGATCCTGCTCGCGGCCGTGACCATCGACCACATCCTGAACACCCGAAAGACCAAGCGATGAGCAGCGCAACACAGATGAAGAAGACGACCCTGGGCCCCTCGGGCATCGAAAGCTCGGCCATCGGCCTGGGCACCTGGGCCATGGGCGGATGGATGTGGGGCGGCGGCGACAACGCCGCTGCCGTGATCGCCATCCAGGCCTCGCTCGATGCGGGCGTGAACCTGATCGACACCGCACCGGCCTACGGCCTGGGCCGCTCCGAGAGCATCGTCGGCACCGCGCTCAAGGGCCGCCGCCACGAGGCCGTGATCGCCACCAAGTGCGGCCTGGTGTGGCACACGCAGCAGGGCACGCACTTCTTCGAGGAAGACGGCCACCCGGTGTACCGCTACCTCGGGCGCGACTCGATCTTTCATGAATGCGAAGAGAGCCTGAAGCGTTTGCAGACCGACTACATCGACCTGTACATCACGCACTGGCAGGACCACACGACGCCCGTGGCCGAGACCATGGACGCGCTGCTGGCCCTCAAGAAGCAGGGAAAGATCCGCGCCATCGGCGTGAGCAACGCGACGCCCGAGATTCTTTCGGAGTACCTGAAGCACGGCCCGGTCGATGCAGCGCAGGAGCTCTACAGCCTCATCGACCGCGGCATCGAGACCACGCTCGCGCCGCTGTGCGCCGAGCACAACGTGGCGGTGCTGGGCTACTCGTCGCTGGCGCTGGGCCTGCTGGCCGGGCCCATCGACCCCGCGCGCGAGTTCAAGGGCGACGACCAGCGCGCCACCAACCCGCGCTTCAGCGAAGCCAACCGCGCGAAGCTCAAGGCCTTCTTCGACACGCTGGAGCCGCTGCGCACGCACCTGGGCTGCTCCTTCGGCCAGATGATGATCGCCTGGACCGTGGCCCGCGGCACCGTCTCGGTGGCGCTGTGCGGCGCGCGCGTGCGCCAGCAGGCCATTGAAAACGCCGGCGCCGGTGCGGTCGTGCTCGACAGCGAGGCCCTGCAGCTGATCGACGCCGCGGCCAAGCGCCACCTGGACGCGCTCGCCTGAGCGCGCGCATTTCTTCCCTTCCTTTTTCCTCAACACGGAGTTCTTCCTTCATGTCGAAAGACAAGACCGCGCGGCTCAACCGCCTGCTGCACAACGGCCGCTGCCTGGACATCGCCCTGGACCACGGCGTGTGCAACGAACCCACCTTCCTGGACGGCCTGGAGGACATGCCCGGCGTGATCGACAAGCTCGTGGCTGCGAAGCCCGATGCGATCCAGCTCAACTACGGGCAGTCCGACCTGCTGCAGGACCGGCCCGGGCGCGATCGCCCTGCGCTGGTGATGCGCCTGGACATGGGCAACCCCTACAACGCCGTGCACCACCGCGTGATGTGGGCCGTGCTGCAGAACCAGGACGACCCCGTGCTGCCCGCCGTGCAGCGGGACGCGGCCTGCGTGGTCGTCAACCTGTTCATGCTGCCCGACGAGCCCGACCTGTTCCGCCAGTGCGTGCAGAACATCGCCCGCGTGCGCGCCGACTGCGACCGCTACGGCATGCCGCTCATGATCGAGCCGCTCGTGATGCAGGCGCCCACGGCCACCAGCCGCTACATGGTGGACGGCGACGCCGAGAAGATCGTCACGCTCACGCGCCTGGCGCGCGAGATGGGCGCCGACATCGTCAAGGCCGACCCGACCACCGACGCCACCGACTTCCACCGCGTGGTGCAGGCCGCGCGCTGCCCCGTGCTCGTGCGCGGCGGCGGACGCGAAGACCTGCAGCAGGTGTTCGCGCGTTCGCGCGTGCTCCTGGACCAGGGCGCCGTCGGCATGGTGTACGGCCGCAACGTCTACCAGCACGCCAACCCCTCGGCGGTGGTGAGCGCACTGATGGCCATGATCCACGACGGTGCCAGCGCCGAAGCGGCCTGGGCTATCTACGAATCGGGCGGCGTGAAGTAAGAGCGCCCAGGCGCTGGTGCCTTCCACGCGGAAGGCGCCAGCGCCAACCAGCGGGAGAGCAAGACAGAAGAAGAAGTGGACGGCGGACAACGCATGCGTTGCCCGCCGGGGGCGCGCCTGCGCGTGCGCTTTCCCTGCAAGCGACCGAGTGACTCGAGAGAACCAAGGACAAGAGGGTTCCCTGCGAACTTCAAACAACCTGGAGGCGACGATGAAGATCCGGTATTTCCTGATGGCGTTCCTGGTGCCGTGCGTCACATTGCTGACGCATGCGGCAATCACCGGGGTCAGTCCGATGACGACCCTCAACAAGATGGCCACGGCGGCTGCCGCCGTCGTGGCCGACCCGCTCCCGCTGCAGGGGCCGGGCCTGGGCAACCTCACCTACACCTCGGCGGAACTGTTCAAGCCGGTGTCGATGATCACCAGCGCCGCGCACCCGCTCGACCCGGCGCACAGCGACGCCTACGAGGCGCGCGACGTGCCCGCCACGTACCCGGGCCGCAAGGACTACGGCATGAACGCCGGCATCATGGTCAACGGCTACTTCCTCACCTCCTTCGCGCCGGACAGCGGCCTCGGCCCCGGCGGCTTCCTGCTGTACGACGTGTCGAACCCGCGCCAGATCAGGCTCGTCAAGAAGATCTACGAGCCCGATGACGCGACAGGCGGCCGCACCAAGGAATTCCGCGAGACCCATTCCTTCGGCACCGCGAAGATCGGCGGCAAGACCTACGTCGTGCTGCCCAGCATCAACGGCGTCGAGTTCTGGGACTTCACCGACATCAACGACATCAAGCAGGTGAAGAAGCTGGTGCTGCCCGGCGTCAACTCGGGCGACTACGAGAACGTGTCCTGGCAGCTGTGGTGGCAGGCGCCCTACCTGTACGTGGCCTCGGCCGGCCGGGGCATGTTCATCGTCGACGCGACGGACCCCGCGAACGCGGTGGTCGCCAACCGCGGCGCCGGCAAGCCCAACCCGGTGCCCACCGGTGAACTCGGCGGCTTCCGGCTCGGCCCGATCTTCACGATGGGCAACCACATGGTGCTGACCGCGATGGAAAGCAACGGCGGTTTCGCGAGCCTGGACATCTCCGACCCGCTCAACCCCAAGGTGCTCGATTCCATCGCCGGCGCCACGCCGTTCTATTACGCGACCTGCTTCGACGGCAAGAGCGTGCACGCCTCCGCGCGCGGCAGCGGCGCCAAGATGTACAGCTACGACCTGAGCGACCGCTCGCGCTTCGTGGCCGAGGACAACCGGCTCGTCATCGACGAGCAGCTCTACTGCGCCACGCAGGACAACTACGTCATCCAGGGCGCGCAGACCCGCATCCACAAGGTCGACGTGAGCAACCCGCTCAACCACGTGGAGGTGGGCCGCGGCAGCATCCTGCGCGAGGACGACCCGAACTTCTCGCATTCGGACAACGGCCAGGTCGCGATGTTCGGCAACCTCGTCTTCGTGGGCAACGACCACGGCTCGGGCAGCGGCTTCGTCGTGCACGCGGTGGACCCCGACACCACCAAGCCCGAAGTGAAGCAGGTCTCGCCCGCCAACGGTGCGAAGCAGCAGGCCCTCAGCTCGCGCATCGGCCTGGGCATGACCGACAACATCCTGCCGGAGAGCGTGAACAGCAACACCTTCATCGTGCGTCCGGTGGGCGGCAACACGCTGGCGGGCACCTACAGCGTGCAGCTGGGCATCGTCAACTTCCATCCCGCGCAGCCGCTGCTGCCGGGCACCAGCTATGAGGTGTTCCTGCCGGCCAACGGCGTGAAGGACTATGCGGGCAACGCCATCGGCGCCGACTACCGCTCCACCTTCAACACCGGCAACGCCAGCGACATCAACCTGATGCACCACTGGCCGCTGACGGGCAACCTGGGCGACCAGATCGGCGCCAACAACGGCACGCCCGCCACCGGCGATGCGTTCGAGAGCATCGGCCTGAACTTCGCGAACCGCACCGCGGGCGTGCCGCTGAAGAACGACACCGTGGCCAGCGCACTGGGCGGCACGGCCTCGCTGAGCTTCTACATGAAGACCACGCAGGCCGGCGCCGCCAACTCGTGGACCGCGCCCGGCATCTTCGGTCGCGACCAGTCGGGCGGCACCGACGACGTGTTCTGGGGCTGGCTGGACACCGGCGGTCGCATCAAGCTCTCGGTGGGCAACGACGGCGGCACCACCTCCACTGCGGCCGTGAACGACGGCAACTGGCACCACGTCGTGCTCACGCGCGACGCGGCCTCGGGCGCGCAGGCGGTGTACGTGGACGGCGTGAAGACCACCTCGACCGGCCCGACCGGCACCAAGGGCCTGTCGACCAAGTTCCAGGTCATGGGCCAGATCCAGGGCAACACCGCGCTCTTCAAGGGCACGCTGGCCGAGGTGCGCGTGTACGGCCGCGTGCTCGGCCAGGCCGAGGTGGACACGCTGCGCGGCCAGGCCATCATCGGCGACCCGGGCCTGGGCGGCGGGCCCAAGCTGGTCAACGGCCAGCTGAGCTTCAACCCCGCGACGCTCGGCGCCAGCGGCGTGCAGTTCCGCTGGAACTTCGGCAACGGCACGCAGACGGCGTTCTCGAACCAGCCGAACACGAGCTACACCTACACCACCCCCGGCCACTACACGGTGACCCTGACGGTGAAGGACAGCAGCGGCCGCGAGACCTACTACACCTACAACGTGACCGTCATCGCGCCGGTCACCGCGACCGCGCCCACGCACACGACCAACATCGCGGGCGATGCGAGCCGGGTGTACTCGGTGAACCCCGACAGCGGCACGGTGGCCGCCATCGACGCGCAGACCCTCGCCAAGCTGTGGGAAGTGCGCGTCGGCGACGAGGCCAAGACGCTGGCCGTCGGCCCCGACGGCCGCATCTGGGTCGCGGTGCAGGGCGAGGACAAGCTGGTGGCGCTCAACGCCGCCGACGGCTCGCAGTCGGTGTCGATCCCGCTGGCCTACGGCAGCGGCCCGTACGGCGTGGCCTTCACGCCCAACGGCGCCAAGGGCCTGCTCACGCTGGAAAGCAAGTCGGTGCTCATGAGCTTCGACCCCAGCAACGGCGCCACCACCGGTGCGCTGGCGCTCGAGGGCGGCGTGCGCGGCATCGCCGTGAGCGCCGACTCGCAGGTGGCCTACGTCACGCGCTTCAAGTCGAAGATGACGGGCGGCCAGTTGCACAAGGTGAACCTGCAGTCGCTGACCGCGCTGCAGACCATCCCGCTGCCGGTGGACACCACGACCGTCGACACCGAGAGCCGTGCGCGCGGCGTGGCCAACTACCTGAGCCAGGTGGTGATCTCGCCCGACGGTTCGCGCGCCGTGCTGCCTTCGAAGAAGGACAACATCGTGCGCGGCCGCTTCCGCGACGGCAAGGACCTGCCGCACGACCAGACGGTGCGTTCCATCCTGTCGCAGGTGAACCTGCAAAACGCCGCCGAGGTGTTCTCCGAACAGATCGACTTCGACGACCGCGCCCCCGCGCGCGCCGCGCTGTATTCGCCCGCCGGCGACTACCTGTTCGTGGCGCAGATGGAAGGCAACCGCGTCGCCATCGTCGACAGCTACACCCGCGCGGTGCGCGGCGAGATCAACGCCAGCAGCGCCCCGCACGGCCTGTACCTGGACGCGGCGCGCAAGCGGTTGTTCGTGAACAACTTCCTGGCGCGCTCGGTGTCGGTGCACGACGTGGCGAAGGTGCTGTCGGCCGAGACCAACGCGGCGATCTTCCTGCAGAACGTGGCCACCGTGGCGCAGGAGCCGATGGCGGCCGCGGCGCTGCGCGGCAAGCAGGTGTTCTACAACGCGGCCGACCGGCGCATGAGCAAGGACAACTACATCTCCTGCGCCAGCTGCCACGCGGACGGCGGCGATGACGGCATGGTGTGGGACTTCACCCAGCGCGGCGAAGGCCTGCGCCGCACCATCAGCCTGCAAGGGCGGCGCGGCACCAGCCACGGCAAGCTGCACTGGACGGCCAACTTCGACGAGGTGCAGGACTTCGAGAACGACATCCGCAACGAGTTCGGCGGCACCGGCTTCCTGAGCAATGCCGACTGGGCCGCCACGCAAGCCCCGCTGGGCGCCCCGAAGGCCGGCAAGAGCGCGCAGCTGGACGACCTGGCCGTGTACCTGGGCTCGCTCAACAAGTACATGCGCAGCCCGGCACGCGCCGCGGACGGCAGCCTGAGCGTGGACGCGGTGCGCGGACAGACCGTGTTCAACACGGCCCAGTGCGCCACCTGCCACACGGGCGCCACCTTCCGCGACGGCCTGCGGCACGACGTGGGCACCATCCAGGCCTCGTCGGGCAAGGGCAGCAACCAGCCGCTGGCGGGCGTGGGCTTCGACACGCCGACCCTGTCGGGCACCTGGAACACCACCGCGTTCTTCCACAACGGCCAGGCGGCCACGCTGCAGGACCTGCTCGCGGGCGGCCACGGCAACGCCTCCAGCCTGCCGGCGAACGACGTGGTGGCGCTGCGCGAGTACGTGCGCTCGCAGGACACCGCCCCGGCGGTGGTCACGCGGCTGCGCTCCGACCTCAACCCGACGATGTGCGTGAACATCAAGGGCGCCTCGACCACCAGCGGCGCGACAGCGGTGCAATGGCCGTGCGGCAACGCGGGCAACGAGAAGTTCACGATGACGCCCGTCACCGGCGGCTACGTGCAGTTCATCGCCGAGCACAGCGGCCTGTGCCTGGCACAGAACGGCACGGCGACCACAAACGCGGCCGTGGTGCAGGTGGCCTGCTCGTCGGGCAACACGGCGCAGTGGAGCCTGGTGGGCGGCACGGTGCGCAACCGCGCCTCGGGCTCGTGCCTGGACGTGCCGAACGGCTCGACCACGCAGGACACGGCGCTGATCACCTGGACCTGCAACGGCGGCAACAACCAGAACTGGACTCAGCTGCCGTAAGCCCTTCGCTTCGCGCCTGAGCCCAGGCCGGCCGTTTCGACGGCCGGCCTTTTTTTCGTCTGGCGCATGACCTCCCGCGTCATGGATTCGATGCACCCGTTCTGGAACAGTGGGTCCATCGATTCATCAACCAGGAGAAAAAACCATGACCGGCTTCAACATCCTTCCGCTCGCCGTCGCCCTGCTGATCGGCATTGCCGCACTGGGTTCGTGCATCGGCATCGCGCTGGTGGGCCAGAAGTTTCTCGAAGGGACGACGCGCCAGCCCGAGCTGGTCGACACGCTGCAGACCAAGTTCTTCCTGGTCGCCGGCGTGACCGACGGCGCCTTCATCATCGCGACCGGCATCGGCCTCTGGTTCGCCACCGCAAGTCCGTTCGGTTGACGTTTTCGTAACCTTTCGCGAGGGTCCGGCGCGGCGAAGGCGACACGGTTCACTGGCACCATTCGTGCTAGTACCGTTGACACCGAATTGTTTACGGCTAAAGTATTTAACTATCAACAGTTCAGTTGTCTCAACCCTTCCCTAGCCGGAGAACCCGATGCGCCCCACGTTCCTGAAATCGCCCGCGCTGCCGCGCACCCTGATCTCGCTGCTGCTGTGCGGCGCCGCCCTCGGGGCCTCGGTGTCGGCCGTGGCCGCGCCGGTCAAGGTGGGTTTGGCCCTTGACATCTCGGGGCCTTTCGCGGCCCTGGGCGCCGAGGCGCGTGACGGCTTCGCGCTCGGCATCAAGCAGCTGAACGGCAAGCTCGGCGGGCAGGACGTGGAGTTCGTGCAGGCCGACATGGCCGGCAGCCCCGACCAGGCCAAGCAGCTGGTCGACCGCATGATCCAGCGCGACAAGATCGACATCTTCAGCGGCCCCATCGGCTCCAACGTGGCGCTGGCCGTGGGCCCGACGCTGTTCAACGCCAAGGTGCCGTACCTGTCGGCCAACGCCGGCCCGAGCCAGTTCGCCGGTGCCCAGTGCAGCCCCTACTTCTTCGGCACCGCCTACCAGAACGACCAGTTCCACGAGGCCGCCGGCAAGTTCGCGCAGGACCGCGCCTTCAAGAAGATCGTGCTCATCGCCCCCAACTACCCGGCCGGCAAGGATGCCCTGGGCGGCTTCAAGCGCCAGTTCAAGGGCCAGGTGGCCGACGAGCTGTACACCAAGCTGGGCCAGATCGACTACGCCGCCGAGCTCGCGCAGCTGCGCGCGGCCAAGCCCGACTCGATCTACTTCTTCCTGCCCGGCGCGATGGGTATCAACTTCATCAAGCAGTTCGTGGGCGCGGGCCTGTCCAAGGACATCACGCTCGTCACCAGCGGCTTCTCGGCCGACGAAGACGTGATCGGCGCCGTGGGCGAGCCCATGCTCGGCCTGTTCAACACCTCGCACTGGGCGCACGACCTGGACAACGCCGCCAACAAGGCCTTCGTGGCCGCCTTCCGCAAGGAATACAACGGCCGCTACCCGTCGGTGTACGCCGCGCAGGCCTATGACGCGATCCTCGCGATGGACGCCGCCGTGAAGCAGGCCGGCGGCAACGCGCAGAACCGCGAGGCCGTGGTGGCCGCCCTGAAGAAGGCCAGCTACGCCTCGACGCGCGGCACCTTCAAGTACGCCAACAACCACTTCCCCATCGAGAACTTCTACCTGCGCGTGATCGGCAAGGACGCGCAAGGCAAGGTGACGAACAAGCTGATCAACACGGTTCTCACGAACTACGGAGACAGCTACGCCGCCAAGTGCAACATGAAGTGATGCGGCTCGTCTTTTCATGAGCGGCATCCTCGTCCTCGAGCAATTGCTCAACGGCATCGGCTACGGCCTGATGCTCTTTCTTCTGGCGGCGGGCCTCACGCTGGTGTTCGGCATCATGGACGTGCTGAACCTGGCGCACGGCTCGCTGTTCATGGCCGGCGCCTACGTGGCGGCCGAGGCGCACACGCGCACCGGCTCGTTCGCCGCCGCCATCGTGGTGGCGGTGCTCGTCACCGTGGTGGTGGCGCTGCTGATCGAGGTGCTGCTGATGCGCCGCCTCTACAAGCGCGACCACCTGGCGCAGGTGCTCGCCACCTTCGGCGTGATCCTGGTGGCCGACGACATCGTCAAGATGATCTGGGGCCCCTCGCCCGTGATGGCACCCACGCCGGCCGCGCTCTCGGGCCCGGTCGAGCTGATGGACGGCCTGCCCTACCCCTCGTACCGCCTCGTGGTGCTCGCGGGCGGCCTGCTGATGGCGCTGGCGCTGTACGTGCTCGTGAACCACACGCGCATCGGCATGCGGGTGCGCGCAGGCGCGTCCGACCGGCCGATGGCCGAGCTGATGGGCGTGCGCGTGGGCCGCATCTTCAACGGCGTGTTCCTGCTCGGCGCGGCGCTGGCCGCGCTGGCCGGCGCGCTCATGGGCCCGATCGTCGCGGTGCAGGTGGGCATGGGCGAAGCCATCCTGATCCCGGCGCTGGTGGTGCTGGTGATCGGCGGCATCGGCTCGGTGCGCGGTGCCTTCGTGGCCGCGCTGCTGGTCGGCGTGGTCGACACCATCGGCCGCGCCTTCGTGCCGATGCTGCTGCGCGCCACGCTGCCGCCCGCCACGGCGGCCGACCTGGGGCCGCTGTTCGCCGAGGTGGCGATGTACGCGCTCATGGTCGTCGTATTGATCTTCCGGCCTTCCGGCCTTTTCTCGGCCCGCGCATGAAACCCTCGTCACGCACCTTCGGCCTCGGGCTGCTCCTCGTGGCGCTCGCGGCCTTTCCGCTGGTCGCGCCGCTGTTCGGGCTCGACTTCTACATCGGCTTCGTGCGGCGCGTGCTCGTCGTCGCGCTGGCCGCCGCGAGCCTGAACTTCATCCTCGGCTTCGGCGGCATGGTGGCGCTCGGGCATGCGGGCTTCATCGGCATGGGCGCCTACACGGTGGTGGCGCTCAGCGACGCCGGCGTGATGTCGGCCTGGATCCTGTGGCCCATGGCTGCGCTGGTGGCCGGCCTCGTCGCCGCGCTGATCGGCACGGTGGCACTGCGCACGCGCGGCGTGTACTTCATCATGACCACGCTGGCCTTCGCGCAGATGCTGTACTTCGTCGTCGTGTCGCTGCGCAAGTACGGCGGCGACGACGGCTACACGCTCATGTCGCGCCCCACGCTGCTGCCGGGCCTGGACCTGGGCAACGAATCGACCTTCTACTGGGTGGTGCTCGTGGTGGTGGCGCTTGCGCTGTGGTGGCTGCACCGCGCCACGCAGGCGCGCTTCGGCCATGCGCTGATGGGCATCCGCGACAACGAGACGCGCATGCGCGCGCTGGGCTACCCGGTGTTCCGGCTGCAGCTCGTGGCCTTCGCCATCGCGGGCGCGATCGCCGGGCTGGCCGGCGCGCTGCTGGCCGGCGGCAACGGCTTCGTGAGCCCCGCGACCATGCACTGGACGCAGTCGGCCACGCTGGTGGTGATGGTCGTCATCGGCGGCCTGGGCCGCAGCTGGGGCGGGCCGGTGGGCGCCGTGGTCTGGCTGGTGCTCGAGGAAGCGCTCAAGCAGCACACCGAGCACTGGCACATGCCGCTGGGCCTGCTGCTGATCGCCGTCGCCCTCTGGGCCCCGCGCGGCCTCGCCGCACTGTCGACGAAACGCCGCACGGTCGCAGCAGCAGCGGCTTCCGCTGCAACTGCCGCAGGGAGCGCCAAGCCATGAGCCTGTTCAGAATCGAAGGGTTGGTCAAGCGCTTCGGCGGCCTGCTGGCGACCGACCATGTGAGCCTCACGGTGGAGCGCGGCGAAGTGCATGCGCTGATCGGTCCCAACGGCGCGGGCAAGACCACGCTGGTGAACCTCATCACCGGCCTGCTGGAGGCCGACGCGGGCCGGCTGATGCTCGACGGGCAGGACATCACGGCCTACAAGGACCACCAGCGCGTGGCCGCCGGCATGTCGCGCTGCTTCCAGGTGACGCGCGTGTTCGCGAAAGAAACAGTGCACGACAACCTGATGCTCGCGGCGCAGGCCCATGCAGGGAGCAGCCTGCGCTTCCTGGCACCGCGTGCGAACGAACGCGACCTCGTCGACCGCGCCCACGCGCTGGCCGACCGCGTGGGCCTGGGCAGCGAGCGCCACCGCATCGCGGGCACGCTGCCGCACGGCGCGCAGCGCGCGCTCGACGTGGCCTTGGCATTGGCCGCCGAACCCAAGCTGCTGCTGCTCGACGAGCCGATGGCCGGCATGGGCCCCTACGAGTCGGCGCGCATGGTCGATCTGATCGAATCGCTGCGCGAATCGATGGCCATCCTGCTCATCGAGCACGACATGGACGCCGTGTTCCGTCTTGCCAACCGGCTCACGGTGCTGGTGCAGGGCAAGGTGCTGATGAGCGGCACGGCCGACGAAGTGCGGGGCCACCCCGATGTGCAAGCCGTGTACCTCGGCACCGAAGCGGAAGGACACGCATGAGCACGACGACCACGACATCCACCCTGCTCGAGGCCACCGCCATCGAAGCCGGCTACGGCGCCAGCCAGGTGCTGTTCGGCATCGACGTGCGCGTCGGTGCGGGCGAAGTGATGGCGCTGCTGGGCCGCAACGGCATGGGCAAGAGCACGCTGCTGAAGGTGCTGACCGGCACCATCGCACCGATGCGCGGCGGCGTGCAGTTCTGCGGCGCGGCCATCGGCGGCCACCGGCCCGACGCCATCGCGCGGCGCGGCATGGCCATCGTGCCCGAGGGGCGCCATGTGTTCCCCAACCTCAGCGTGGACGAGCACCTGCGCGCCTTCGCACGGCCCCGGCCCGGCAGCGCGCCGCGCTGGACCGTGGAGGCGCTGTACAAGCTCTTTCCGCGCCTGTCGGAGCGCAAGGCCAACGCGGGCAACCAGCTCTCGGGCGGCGAGCAGCAGATGCTGGCCATTGCCCGCGCGCTGTCGACGCACCCGCGCCTGCTGATCCTGGACGAAGCCACCGAAGGCCTGGCGCCGGTGATCCGCGAGGAGATCTGGCACTGCATCGCCACGCTGAAGTCCGAAGGCGAGGCGATCCTGGTGGTCGACAAGTACGTGCAGCGCCTGCTGCCGCTGGCCGACCGCCACGTGATCCTCGAACGCGGGCGCGTGGTGTGGCAGGGCGACTCAGCTGCGCTCGACGCCGACCGGTCGCTGTGGACGCGCTACCTGGGCGTGTGAGTCGGCGTTCGTCCGTTCGCTGCTAGCGCGGACGGCACGCCAGGAAGTTAGCCCACGTCACGTCGTCGCGGCCGATCCACTGGCTGTCCCATTGCAGGTCAAGGCCCGCCGCCGCCAGCGCGTCGGCGAACGCGTCTTTCGCCCAGTACACGGTCTGGTAGTCGCCGAGGGTCTCGCCTTCGCCGATGCGCATGGCCGCGAGAAAAACCCCGCCGGGCGCGAGCGCGTCGAACACGTTGCGCAGCACCGGCGCGATCTGCGCGCGATCGACATGGATCAGCACGCACATCGCCAGGACCGCGTCGTAGGGCCCGCCCAGCGCGTCCGTGACGACGTTGAGCAGCTCGCCCTTCTTGCCGCGTTCGGCCTGCAGGTCGAGAAACGCCTGGACCGCATCGGTGCGCCTCACGACGCCGCCCAGGGATTCGACGAAGTCGGCGTCCTGCCCCGACCCGGAACCGATCTCGAGCACGGTGCCGCCGGCGGGCACGCGCTGCATCATGCGGCGCACCGCGTCCTCGATCTCGGGCGGCCGATGGCCCGCCACGATCGCGTTGTAGTCGCGCGCGGACGCTTCGTAGGACGCAAGGGTGCGGTCCATGTGCTCGTGCACCGGGGTGGGGACGGTCATGGGCGCCTTTGCCGGGGTCAGACCGAGCGCGTGATGCCGCCGTCGACGCGCAGGTTCTGCCCCGTGATGTAGCCCGCGCCCTCGGAGGCCAGGAAGCCGATGGTGGCGGCGATCTCGGCGCTGCGGCCGTAGCGGCCCATCGGGATGCGCTCGCGGAACACTTCTTTCTCGGGCAGGCTGTCGATGAAGCCGGGCAGCACGTTGTTCATGCGCACGTTGTGCTTGGCGTACTGGTCGGCGAAGAGCTTGGTGAAGGCCGCGAGGCCGGCGCGGAACACGCCCGAGGTCGGGAACACCGGGTCGGGCTCGAAGGCGGCGAAGGTCGAGATGTTGATGATCGCGCCGCCGCCCTGCTTCACCATGTGCGGCGCCACGAGGCGCGCGGGGCGCACGGCGCTCAGGAAGTAGACGTCCATGCCGCGGTGCCAGTCGTCGTCGCTGATCTCCAGGATCGGCGCGCGCGGGCCGTGGCCGGCGCTGTTCACGAGCACGTCGATGCGGCCCCATTCGGCGATGACCTTGTCCACGAGGCGCTGGATGTCGTCGTTCGACTGGTTGGAGCCGGTGACGCCGAGGCCGCCGAGTTCCTGCGCCAGCGCCTCGCCCTTGCCCGACGAGGACAGGATGGCGACGCGAAAGCCGTCGTCCGCGAGCTTGCGCGCCGCGGCGGCGCCCATGCCGCTGCCGCCGGCGGTGACGATGGCTACTTTCTGATCTGACATGGTGGGTTCCTCCTTCGGATGAAACCCCGTAGCCTACCCCTCGATGTCCCAGCGCGCTTTCACGGGGAAAGGCGCGCTGTCCTGCAGGGTGAAGCGCTTCAGGTCTTCCTCGAACTCGGCCTGCGGCATCAGCGAGGGCACCTGCTCGGGCCTGGCGCGCGGGCCCGTCTTGAAGGGCCGCGACACCAGCGGCTGCCGGCTCAGCGCCTGCAGGTAGGCGGCGGTTTCCGTGTCGTCCATGAAAGCCGTGACGGTGGCCACGTCGGCCGCGATGCGCTCGGCCATCTCGGGCTCGGACAGGTCCCAGTCGCCGAGGTAGCTCAGGTCGACAAAGGCTTCCAGGAATTTCGCGCAGACGAAATCGGCGAACGAGCCATGGCCGACGCTGCTTTCCTCGTCGTCGTGCCACACGAAGGCCACGCCCACGGCGCCGCCATCCAGCGGCACGAGGCAGTAGGCGTCGCCCGCGCCCGATTGCGCAAAGGGCAGGAAGCGGCGGCCGTCCTGCCACTTGGCGTCGAGCCACTCATCGAGGTCGTTGGCCGCCTGCTCGGCGTCCAGCCACTCGAAGTCGGGGAAGCCGACCAGATCGGGCGGCCCGCTGGCGAGGAGCTGTTGCAGCAGCGGGGGAATTTCGATGCCGGTGCGGCGCGAGAGATCGTCGAACGTCATCGTTCAGGCCGTCGGCAACGTGGCCTGCATCGACGGCCGGTGGTTGAACGCCGCGAACCACTTCGCGCTGTTCGGCGCCTGGGCGCGCCAGTCCACCGAAGGAAAGCGGAAGTCCATGTAGCCCAGCGCGCAGCCGAAGGCGATGGTGCCGATGTCGACGCGATCGCCGAACGACGGCGCCGCCGCCTCGAGCCATTCGAGGCCGGTGCGCACCTTGTCGAGCTGGCCGTCGGTCCAGTCGCTCCAGCGCAGCGCCTCGGGGCGCAGCATGGTCTCGTAGCGCGCGAGCAGCGCGGCGCCGGTCATGCCGTCGGCCAATGACAGCTCGGTCAGGCGCGCCCAGCGCGCGGGCCCGGAGGCCGGGAACAGACCGCCGGCGTACGCGGTGTCGAGGTACTCGCAGATCACGCGGCTGTCGAACAGCGCCTGGCCGTCGTCGGTGAGAAAGGTCGGCACCTGGCCCAGCGGGTTGGTCGGCAGGATTCGGGCGTCGCGCTTCACCGGGCCGGCCGCGCTGGGCAGCTTCTCGATGCGGTCGGCCACGCCCAGCTCGTGGGCCACGACCATGCATTTGCGCACGAAGGGAGACGCGGGAGAGAAGAAGATCTTCATGGCCGGAGTGATCGAGTAGGTGTTGAAAAAGGAGGCAGGCCGTTCAGCCCGTGATCGGCGTGCGCGGCGATCCCGGCTTGCGGATGCGCAGCATGCCCTCTTGCGCCGCCGAGGCCACGAGGCGGCCGTCGCGCGTGTAGAGGCTGCCGCGGCACAGGCCGCGCGCGCCGCCCGCGCTGGGCGAATCGACCACGTAGAGCAGCCAGTCGTCGAAACGGAAATCGCGGTGGAACCACATCGCGTGGTCCAGGCTGGCGGGGCGCACCTGGCCGCTCATGAAGCTCAGGCCGTGCGGCAGCATCGCGGCGCGCAGCAGGCCGTGGTCGGAGGCGTAGGCCAGCAGCGCGCGGTGCACCGTCAGGTCGTCGGGCAGCGGCGCGATGGCGCGCATCCAGATGGCGCTCTGGTTCTCGGTCGGGCGCACCTCGGGCCGCAGCAGGTCTTCGGGGTCGACGCGCCGGTACTCGATGCCGTGCGGCTGGATGGCCTTGGAGCGCCAGGGTTCGGGCAGGCGGTCGCCGAGCGCGATGCGCTGGTCGAGTTCGCTGGTCAGGCCGTCGGGGCCTTCGACGGCGGGCATGGGGAACTGGTGCTCGACGCCCTCGTCCACGGTCTGGAACGAGGCCGACATCTCGAAAATGATGCGGTCCTGCTGGCGCGCCACCACGTGGCGCGTGGTGAAGCTGCGGCCGTCGCGCACACGGTCGACGCTGTACTCGATGGGCGCGTGCTCGCCGGGCAGCAGGAAGTAGGCGTGCATCGAATGCACCGGGCGCTCCGCGCCCACCGTGAGGCTGGCGGCCATGAGCGACTGGCCGAGCACCTGGCCGCCGAAGACGGCGGGCGTGCCGATGTCCTCGCTCTGGGCCAGGAAGCGGTCGCCGCCCAGGGGTTCGAGCTGCATGAGGGCGACGAGGTCGGCAACGAGGCGGGCGGCAAGGACGGGTTCGGGGGTCATCGGGGGAAGGGATTCGGCGCAGAAAAGCAATCCACGACGATAGCAAAGGCCGGGCCCGCGCGCTGTCGCGGCCCGGTCAGCGCCTCCCGGGCGGGCCTACTTGAAGAAGCAGATGTCCAGCATCAGGCGCAGGCTGCAGCCGTGGTCGGTGCCGCCGTCCACCATGCGCACCGGCACGCCGCCCAGCAGCATCGCGCCGTCGGCGCCGTACGCCAGCGGCGAACGCGCGGCCTGGGCGAACGGGCCGCTGAGCGTTTCCTGCTCGACGTACTTCAGGTACTGGCGCCGTGAGAAATCGACCGTGTCGGCCGACTTCAGCGCCACCGCCGCGTAGCGCTTGCCATAGACCGTGCCGAAGTAGCGCAGCACCGGCCCGGTGCGGTCGCCGTACTTCACCTCGGCCTTCGCGAAGCCGGTCTGGACGAGGAAGTTGCGGTCTTCAGGGGTCAGATCGGCGTCGAAGGCCATCAGCACGTACTGGCCTTCGAAGCTCTGGTTGCGCGCCACCTTCAGTTCGCCGATGAGCGCGGGCGTGACCTTGGTGCGGCCGTCCCAGCGCAGCAGCGCGGCCACGGACGGGTCGCCGTCGAACACGTAGTGGTAGTTCTCGCCGGCGATGGCGACCTTGCGGCCGTCCTTGGCCGCGACGAAGCTCAGCACGCGGTCCTTGCCGTGGACGGGGTCGCCCTCGGGGGTGCTGGCGCAGCCCACCTGCAGCAGGCCGAAGGCGGCGCAGGCCAGCGCCAGGAAGAGCCGACGCGCGGGGGTCGACAGCGAAGAAGAAAGAGGCACGGTGTGTCCGGGGTTCGAGTTCATCCAGCCCCGGACTCTAGCGCCGCGCCGCGCTCAGAAGGTGTGAATGAATCCGGCGTGGCCGAGCAGCCTGCCCAGGCGCGCCCCCTCAAGGCGCAAAGCGCAGCCATAGCCGGGCTATGGCGAGCATTTGCAACGCAGAGGGGGCGTGTCTGGGCGGGATGAGCGGGCATGGCGGATTCGTTCACACCTTCTCAATGGTCCAGGTCGACGCCGTCGGCCGCCAGCTTTTTCTGCAGCGCCGCCACGTCGATCGCCGCGAAGCGCCCGCTGCCCAGCGAGGCCGCCGCGGTGCCCGCCGCCTGCCCCATGACGAAGCAGCCGCCGCTGGCGCGCGCGGCCGACTGGCCTTCGTGCGTCATCGAGGCGCAGCGCCCGGCCACCAGCAGGTTGTCGAGCGTCTGCGGCACCAGCATGCGCCACGGCAGGTGGTTGTAGGCGTTGGCTTCGTCGCGCGGGAAGGCCCACTCGATGCGGCCGTCGGCGTGCATTTCCATCGGCCAGGCGTTCAGGCCGATGGTGTCCTCGAAGGTGGCCGAGCCGAGGATGTCTTCGCGGCCCAGCGCGTACAGGCCCTGGATGCGCCGCGTCTCGCGGATGCCGACCTGCGGCGCGATCTCCACGATGGCCGACGGCGCGAAGCCCGGCACCTCGGCCTGCAGGAACTTGAAGTACGCCGCGATCTGGCGCCGGCCCTCGAGCTCGCCGTCGCTGAGCTCGCGCGCATCGACGCCGTTCATCGCGCGGCCTTCGGCGTTGCGGATCTGCGTGACGTTGGCGCGCCACTCGCGCGGGTCCTTGTTGGGCCGCAGGATCGCGCCTTCGCGCGGAAAGCTGTACTTGCCCGGGTGCTGCTGCTCGGCGCGCGCCATGAAGCCGTTGATGGCCGAGAACTCGCCCACCGCTTCCAGCGCGGCCGGCGCGTCGACCTGGCCGATGCGGAACATGGTGGTCGGGAACAGCCCGCTGCCGTGGCCGTCGCCCACTTCGAAGGGCACGCCCGCGAAGGCCGCCACGTCGGCGTCGCCGCTGGCGTCGATGAAGGCGTTGGCGCGGATCGCCTGGCGGCCCGATTTCGTTTCGACCACCAGCGCGGCGATGCGCGCGCCGTCGTGCAGCACCGCCGCGGCATACGCGTGGAACAGCATCTGCACGCCGGCCGCCTCGAGCAGCTGGTCGGCGGCCAGCTTGTAGGCCGAGGTGTCGTACGAGCGCACGCAGATGCGCCCGCCCATGCCGTTCTGCGGCGCGTTCATGCCGTTGAAGCCGGCGATGCGGTCGATGAGGTCGTCGACCACGCCGCGCACCAGCTGCGTCATCTCGCCGCGGCGCTTGCCGTACAGGCCCGCGAAGTTGGTCACGCCGCCCGCGGTGCCCATGCCACCGAGAAAACCGTAGCGCTCCACCAGCAGCGTGCGCGCGCCGTGGCGCGCGGCGCTCACGGCGGCAGCAATGCCGGCGGGGCCACCGCCGACCACGACCACGTCGAAGTCGCCGAACACCGGCAACGCGCGTGCCGGTTCGGTCAGGGTGTTTTGCTGCGTCGTCGCCGTCATCACTGCAGTTTGATCCCGCGCGTGGAAATGATCTTGCTCATGATCGCCGCCTCTTCCTTCACGCGCGTGCGCATGCCGTCGGGCGAGGTGCCCACGGCCTGCCAGCCTTGCTCGAAGAGCTTGCGGCGCACGTCGGGGTCTTTCATGACGATCTCGATCTCGCGGCTGATGCGTGCCTGCGCGGGCTTCGACAGGCTGGCCGGGCCGAGCAGCGCCACCCACACCTCGAGGCTGAAGTCTTTCACGCCGGCGTCGGCCAGCGGGGCGATCTCGGGCACCAGCGCGCTGCGTCCGCCCGTGAGGCCCACGGCCTTGAGCTTGCCGGCGCGGATCTGCGGCATGGCCACGCCCGGCGGGATCAGGCCCATCTGCACCTGGTCGCCGAGCATGCCGGTGACGACCTGCGGGTTGCCCTGGTAGGGCACGTGCTCGGGCTTGAAGCCGTTCACGCGGCTCTTGAGCAGTTCCATGCCCAGGTGGCCGACCGAGCCCACGCCCACCGAGCCGTAGTTCCACTTGTCGCCGGCCTGGCGCGCGGCGTCGAAGAAGGCGGTGCCCGAGGGCAGGCTGTTCTGCGCCACGAGCACCAGCGGCGCGGTGGCGATGAGCGACAGGTACGTGAAGTCCTTCGCCGGGTCGTACGGCAGCTTGGGGTACAGCATCTTCGACGACGTGAGGTTGCCGTTGATGACGATGCCCAGCGTGTGGTCGTCGGTGGCCTTGGCCACCTGGTCGGCCGCGATGTTGCCCGAGGCGCCGGCCTTGTTGTCCACCACGACCGGCTGGCCCAGCGCGCGGGACAGCGGCTCGGCGATGGTGCGCGCCGCGATGTCGGGCGTGGAGCCGCCCGGGAAACCCACCAGCAGGCGGATCGGCTTGGTCGGCCACGCGGGGGTGTCGGCGCTGGCGGACAGCGGCAGCGCCGCGGTGGCGGCCAGGCCGCAGGCGATCAGGAGGGCTCTCTTGGTGGCTTGCATGGAAAAAGACAGTTAAAAGGTAAACAAAAATGCAAAGAGAGCCAGCTTAACTGGCGCGCCGAGCCCTGGGCAAGGCGCACCCTCGTCAGTCGAGGCTGATGTTGCCCCGGCGCACCAGCTCGCCGTACACCTTCGACTTGGCCTCGGCGTTGCGCTCGATCTCCTCGGGCGACCAGGCCAGCGGCTCGAAGACGAAGGTGTCGAAGCGGGCGCGGATGTCGGGGTCGGCGATGACCTTGGCCACGTCGGCGTTGATCTTGGCCTTCACGGCCGCCGACACGCCCTTGGGCGCCAGCAGCGACACGAAGGAATTGACCTCCAGCGAGGTCGGACCGCCGGCCTCGGCCATGGTGGGCACGTCGGGCATCTGCGGGATGCGCTTGGGCGCGGCCACGGCGATGTAGCGCAGCTTGCCGGCCTTGTAGATGCCCTGGCTCGACGGGATGCTCGCGAAGGCCCATGGCACCTCGCCGGTGCCCACGTTGGAATACAGCTGCGACACCTCACGGTACGGCGCGTGCCGCATGCGGATGCCCGTGAGCGCCTCGAGCTGCTGCGCGCCCAGGTGGCCCGGGCTGCCGACGCCCCACGAGCCGTAGACGATGCCCTCGGGGTTGGCCTTGGCGGCGGCGATCAGGTCGCCCATGGTCTTCCACTTCGACTCGGTGGCCACGGCCACGAAGAAGGGCGTGCGGAACAGCGAAGCGACCGGGTCGAAGTGCTGCAAGGTCACGAAGTTGCGCGACTTGTACAGGTGCGGCAGCGCGGCGATGTGCTCGCTGTCGAGTTGCAGCAGCGTGTAGCCGTCGGGCGCGGCGCGGCGCGCCTGGTCGATGGCGATGAAGCCGCCGCCGCCGGGCCGGTTGTCGACCACCACGCGCTGGTTCCACAGCCGCGAGAGCTTGTCGGACACGAGGCGCAGCACCGCGTCGGGGCCGCTGCCGGCCGCGAACGGGGTGATCAGCGTCACCGGCTTGCTCGGGTAGTCGCTGCCCTGCGCCCAGGCGCCGGAGGCGGCGGTCAGGGCCAGGACGGCGGTCGTCAGCAATGCGCGCGGAAAGTTCATGGGGTGTCTCCTGGGCCTTCGGCCTCGTTGGTAGGGATCGGGTGAAAGAACCGTGTCAGCGCGGCGCGGGCGCCTCGCCCAGGCAGTGCTCGGGTCGCCAGGCGTAGAGCCATTCGACCGCATCGTAGAAGCGTTCAGGCGTGCGCCCGGTCCACAGGCTGTTGCGCACCAGGCGCTCCACGCCCTGGGCGTGGTACAGGCGCCCCATCTCGCGCACCGACAGCACGACGCGCGCGCAGCGTGCGATGCGGGCCTGTTCGTAGCGCTGGAAGGCGGCGGTCATGTCGAAGTCGCAGGCCTTCACGGCCTCGCCGAGCGTCACGGCGTCTTCGAGCGCCATGCAGGCGCCCTGCGCGAGGTACTGCATCATGGGATGCGCCGCGTCGCCCAGCAGCGTGGCCGGGCCGTCGCTCCAGCGCTCGACCGGGTCGCGGTCGGCGGTGCTCCAGCGGCGCCACGAGGTCGGACGGTCGAGCAGCTGGCGCGGGCGCGCGTGCACGCCTTCGAAGTACGACAGCACCTCTTCTTTGCTGCCGTCGGTGACGCCCCATTCTTCGGCATCGCGGCTGTGGAAGGTGACGACCAGGTTGTATTGCTCGCCGTGACGCAGCGGGTAGTGCACGAGGTGGCAGTTCGGGCCGGCCCAGACCACGGGCGCGTTCCATTGCAGGTCGGCGGGCATGTCGGCCGCGGGCACGACGGCGCGGTAGACCACATGGCCCGACACGCGCGGCGCGTCGCCGATGAGCTTGGCGCGCACGACCGACTTCACGCCGTCGCAGCCGACGATGGCGTCAGCCTGGAAGCGGCGGCCGTCGCGCGTGACGGCCGTGACGCCATGCGCGCCGGTGTCGATCGCCTCGACCTGCGCCGAGGTGTGGAAGCGGATCAGCGGATGCTGCTTCACGGCCTCATGGATCGCGCCGTGCAGGTCGGCCCGGTGGCTCACGGCATACGGGTTGCCGAAGCGTGCGCGGAAGGCCTCGCCGACGGGCACCGAGGCCACTTCGCTGCAGTCGACCGCGTCCATCATCACGAGCCGGTCGGTGAACACCGAGCTGCGGCGCACGGCCTCGCCCACGCCCAGCGCGTCGAGCGCCGCGAAGGCGTTGGGGCCGAGCTGCAGGCCGGCGCCGATCTCGCCGATGACGGCGCTCTGTTCGAGCAGGTCGATGGCCACGCCCAAGCGTGCGAGCGCGAGCGCGGCGGCCATGCCGCCGATGCCACCGCCGACGAGCAGCACGGAAGGAGGATGCTTCGAGAGGGTCATGCGCGGGCCGGGGCGCTCAGTCGATGCGAACAGTCAGGGACGGCAGACGCTCGATGCTGACCTTGATCGTCTGGCCCGGCTTCACCGCGCCCACGCCTTCGGGCGTGCCCGTGAAGATCAGGTCGCCGGGCTGCAGTGCGAACAGCGTCGAGAGGTTGGCGATGACTTCGTTCACCGACCAGATCAGGTGCGTGATGTCGCTGTTCTGGCGCACCTGGCCGTCGACCTCGAGCGTGATGGCGCCGGCGTTGATCTCGCCCACGTCGGCCAGCGTGCGCAGCGGCGCGATGGGGGCCGAGAAGTCGAAGGCCTTGCCGATCTCCCAGGGGCGGCCGGCTTCGCGCATCTTCATCTGCAGGTCGCGGCGCGTCATGTCCAGGCCCACGGCGTAGCTGTGGATGTGGCTGGCGGCCTGGTCGACCGGGATGTCCTTGCCGCCCTTGCCGATGGCGACCACCAGTTCGGCTTCGTAGTGGTAGTTGCTCGTGAGCGACGGGTACGGCACGGCACCGGTGGCGCCTTCGGCCACGGGCACGACCGAGGCGTCGTCGTTGGGCTTGCAGAAGAAGAACGGCGGTTCGCGGTCGGGGTCGAAGCCCATCTCGCGCGCATGCGCCGCGTAGTTGCGGCCGACGCAGTAGACGCGGCGCACGGGGAACTGCTGGTCGGAGCCGACGATGGGCAGGCCGACGATGGAAGGGGGCGTGAAGACGAAGGACATGGAAGCTCCTGCCGCATGAGACGGCACATCAGACAAACAAGAAAAAGAAAGAAGAAAGGACGGTCCCGCGCTTTCAGGCGTCTTCGAGAAAGGCTTCGCGCAGGATGCCCATGGCCTGCTGCACGGGGCGGTCGGAAAAGCTGAAGAGCACGGTGTCTTCGTTCGGCGACGACAGGCGCAACGGCGCCCACGAGGGCACGACGAAGGTGTCGCGCGGGCCGAAGTCGAAACGCTGGCCGGCGATTTCGGCCGTACCGTGGCCTTCGACCACGCTGTAGACCGTGCCGTCGGTGGCGCGGTGCGCCTGGCCCGCGAAGCCCTTCGGCAGCAGCTGCAGCTGGGTCGAGATGGTCGGCATCGGCGAGCCGCCCGTCAGCGGGTTGATGTAGCGCAGCTTGTGGCCGAGCCAAGCATCGGGCGCTTCCTGCTTCTGCAACTGGGCCAGCGCCTCGCGGCTGCGCAGGTAGGGGTAGTTGAAGATCGGCGAGGTGGCCGAGGTGTGGTCGTGCCGCACCGGCACCATGTTGTGGCCGAAGCGCGCCAGGCTGTGGCCTTCGGGGCGCGCCACGTGCTGCACCTTGGCGTCGTCGTTCTCGGCGAAGCCGGCGTCGAAGAAGCGCAGCATGGGAATGTCGAGCCCGTCGAGCCAGACCACCGGCTCGGTCACGCCTTCGATGCCTTCGTTGCCGTGGTCGTGCCAGGCCCACGAAGGCGTGATGATGAAGTCGCCGGGGTGCATCGTCGTGCGCTCGCCGCCCACGGTGGTGTAGGCGCCCTTGCCGTCCACGATGAAGCGCAGCGCCGACTGCACATGGCGGTGCGACGGTGCCACCTCGCCCGGCATGATGAGCTGCAGGCCGGCGTAGATCGACTGCGTGATCGACGCGTTGCCGGGCAGCGCCGGGTTCTCGAGCACCAGCACGCGGCGCACGGCCTCTTCGGCGGTGATGAGGTCGGCCGACTCCATGAGCAGCGGGCGGATCTCGTCGTAGCGCCACAGCGCGGGCACGCACGGGCTCGCGGGTTCGCGCGGCACCAGCACGTGCAGCGACTCCCACAGCGGCGAGAGGTTCAGCGGGCGGATGCGGGCGTAGTAGTCGCGGCGCTCGGCGGCGTTGGCCGGTGCGCTGGCGGCATGGGAAGAAGCGGGGTTCATGGGGTCGGTGTCTCCGTTGGCGGCATTGTTGACCCGCACCACTATTTCCTCAAGACCGCGTGCCAATACACGGAATTCGAAATTTCGATAATGGTGCCTTTCGCCTTCAGGGCTCCGCCCCGCCTCACCCCATGTCCAAGCTCGATCTCGAATGGCTCGCCGTGTTCGACGAGGTCTACAAGACCGGCAACGTCACCAAGGCGGCCGAGCGCCTGGGCATGGCGCAGGCGGCGGCCAGCACGGCGCTGAACAAGCTGCGCGCGCACTTCGACGACCGCCTGTTCACCCGCACCGCGCAGGGCATGCAGCCCACGCCGCACGCCGAGCGCATCTACCCGAACCTGCGCGGGGCGCTGGCGCAGCTGGCGCAGGCGCAGGGCAACCGCAGCAGCTTCGAGCCGGCGCGCGCGCAGCGGCGCTTTCGCATCTGCATGACCGACATCAGCGAGGTGGTGCTGCTGCCCGGCCTGCTCGACCACCTGCGCCATGCGGCGCCGGGCGTGCACATCGAGACCGAGATCATCTCCACCCACAGCGGCCGCCGGTTGCAGGACGGCGACGTCGACCTGGCCGTGGGCTTCATGCCGCAGCTGGACGCGGGCTTCTACCAGCAGGTGCTGTTCATGCAGAACTTCGTCTGCCTGGCGGCGCAGAACCACCCGCGCATCGGCGCCAAGCTCACGCGCAAGCGCTTCGAGGAAGAGGCGCACGCGGTGGTGTCCAGCTCGGGCACGGGGCACGCCATCGTCGACACCACCATCGCGCGCCTGGGCCTCAAGCGCAACGTGGTGGTGCGGCTGTCGAGCTTTTTGAGCGTGGCGCGCATCGTGGCCCACACCGAGCTGATCGTGGTGGTGCCGCGCATCCTGGGCAACGTGCTGGCCACGCAGGAGCCGGTGAAGGTGCTGGCGCCGCCCTTCACGCTGCCGGCCTACGCCGTCAAGCAGCACTGGCACGAGCGCTTTCATGCCGACCCGGGCAATGCCTGGCTGCGCCGCACGCTGGCCCAGCTGTTCAGCGGCAGCTGAACGGCGCCAAAGGGCACCAAGGGGCGCCCGGGCGCTCGCATAATCGCGGCTCCCCACCCACAGCCCACAGAAAAAAGGCGCCCCATGTCTTCCATCACCCTCCGATTCCTGGCCGAACCCAGCACCGTCAACTTCGGCGGCAAGGTCCACGGCGGCACGGTCATGAAGTGGATCGACGAGGCCGGCTACGCCTGCGCCACCAGCTGGGCCAAGCGCTACTGCGTCACCGCCTTCATCGGCAGCATCCGCTTTCACCGGCCGATCATGATCGGTGACCTGGTCGAGGTCGAGGCCCGCCTGGCCTACACCGGCAAGACCAGCATGAACATCTCGGTCGAGGTGCGCAGCGGCGACATGAAGGGCGGCGTGATGGAAAAGACCACCGAATGCCTGATCGTGTTCGTCTCGGTCGACTCGCACGGCCGGCCGCTGCCGGTGGAAGCCTTCGTGCCCGGCACGCCCGGCGAAATGGCGCTGGCCGAGCGCGCCAAGGCGCACCTGGACGCCAGCCGCGCCGCCGGCGGCACGCCCTGATCCCGGGCGCGGGGATAGGCGGCGCGCCCTAACCACGGGGCGCCCGGGCGGCTAGAGTCGTGCGATTGCATCCCAAGGAACACATCGCATGGCCACCTCCCGAGACGACGACAGCAACGACAAGACCGACCGCATCAAGGACTCGGCCCAGCAGATCTGGCTGGCCGGCCTCGGCGCCTTCGCCAAGATGCAGCAGGAAGGCAGCAAGGCCTTCGAGGCGCTGGTCAAGGACGGCGCCGGCATGCAGAAGAAGACCCAGCAGGCCGCCGAGGAAACCCTGGCCCAGGCCCAGCAGCGCATGGCCGGCTTCGCCAGCGAGTTCGGCACCAAGGCCGCCGGCCAGTGGGGCAAGCTCGAGAACATCTTCGAAGACCGCGTGGCACGCGCGCTCGAAAAGCTCGGCGTGCCCTCGGCCGCCGACGTGGCTGCGCTGCAGGCGCGCGTCGAGGCACTCGAGGCCCAGCTCAAGCAGCGCGATGCCAAGACCGCCGCCACGGCGCCCCGCAAGTCCGCCGCGCGCAAGGCCGCCACCGCCCCCGCCGCCAAGAAGACCCTGCGCCGCACCAAGGCCGGCTGACATCGTTCTGTAATTGCGGCACTGCACAAAAATTCAGCGCCGCAAAACATGTCCCGCACCGTTCATGGTGCAGCGCACATGCGCTAGAGTGCCCCCAAGACCAAGAGAAACCACGGGGGCACCGACATGGCAAAGAAGGCGCCACGCCGCACTGCGCAACGCATCCTCGAAGCTGCATTGGATTTGTTCAACCGCTTCGGGGAACCGAACGTGTCGACCACGCTGGTGGCCGGCGAGTTGAATATCAGCCCCGGCAATCTCTACTACCACTACCCCGCCAAGGAAGAGCTGATCAACAAGCTCTACGAAGGCTACGAAGCCGAGCTCAACGAGCTGCTGCACGCCAGCGAAGGCGTGCACGACGTGGAGGACGCCTGGTTCTTCATGCACAGCCTGTTCGAGCTGATCTGGCGCTACCGCTTCCTGTACCGCGACCTGAACGACCTGCTGAGCAAGAACCGGCACCTGGAGACCCAGTTCCAGCTCGTGCTCAAGAACAAGGCGCGCGCCATCCGCCAGCTGATCGCCGGCCTGAGCCGCGCGGGCCACTTGGACATCGACGCGCACGAAGTCGACACGCTGGCCCAGAGCATGGTCGTCGTGCTGACCTACTGGCTCAGCTACGAATACGTGCGCAACCCGCGCCAGGCGCTGGAGCCCGCGCACGCGCAGGGCGCGCTGATGCGCGGCGGCCACCACACGCTGCACCTGCTCGCGCCCTACCTCGCACGCGACCAGCGCCGCCACCTGCTGGCGCTGAGCAATGCCTACAACGGCGAAAGCGCCGCCAGCAACCCCAGCCCCGTGCCACCGACTGTCGATATGGCGGCCTAGAACATCCATGCCCCACTCCGATTTCAAACCGCTCTCGCTGCTGTCCGCCGGCCCTGCCGCGGCCACGGCCACCGCCGGCACCGAACCCTGGACGCCCCTTCCCTACCCCGACGTGCCCCGCTACGACGCGCGCAGCCTGCTCGCCCACTGGCAGCGCCTGCACGCCGGCCACGCACTGCCGCCGCCCGCGCCCGACGCGCCGCTGGCCGAAGGCTGGGCGCTGTACCACAGCGGCGAGTTCGAACGCGCCGCCGCCCTCGGCTTGCGCCACGGCCCCGACGGCCTGGCGCTCGCCAACCAGGCGACCGCCATCTACGCCAACTACCTGGAGCCGCGCGAGGCCGTGCGGCTCGCCATGTTCCGCCAGGTGATCGAACGCGCCGGCGCGCAGGTCGCTGCCGAGCCCGACAACTGCCAGGCGCTCTACTGGCAGGCCTACGCGCTGGGCCGCTACAGCCAGGGCATCAGCGTGGCGCGCGCCCTGGCGCAGGGCCTGGGCACCAAGCTCAAGGGCGCGCTGGAGCACGTGATCGAACTGCAGCCGGAGCACGGCGACGCGCACCTCGCACTGGCCGCCTTCCACGCCGAGGTGATCGACAAGGTCGGCGCGCTGGTCGGGCGCATGACGTACGGCGTGCGCGCCGAAACCTCGATCGAACTGTTCGAGCGCGGACTGGCGCTGCACCCGCAGTCGGCGGCCGGGATGATGGAGTACGCGCGTGCGCTGCTGATGCTGCACGGCGAGTCGCGCCTCGGCGAGGCGAACGGGTTGTACGAGAAGGCGGCGGCGCTGACGCCGGCGGATGCGCGGGAGCGGTTGGATGTGGAGCTGGCGCGGGCCGGCCTGACGGACTGAAGGGCCTGCATGCTCACGATTGGTACCACTTGGTACCAATCCATTTAAGATGCGCGGTTTCCGACCTTCTTCCCGACTGCCATGTCCGACCTCAACGCCCAATTCGAAGCCGCCCAGGCCAACTCCAAGCTGCTGGCCGAGCGCCCCGACAACCCGACGCTGCTGAAGATCTACGCCCTGTTCAAGCAGGCGACCGAAGGCGACAACACCGCCAAGAAGCCCAGCTTCAGCGACATCGTCGCGCGCGCCAAGTGGGACGCGTGGACCGCCCAGAAGGGCGCCACCGCCGACGAGGCGAAGCAAAAATACATCGACCTGATCGAATCCCTGCGCGCCTGACCGGCCACACCGGCTAGCCGACGATCCCGCGTTCCTGCAGCGCGGCGATCTGCTCGGCGCTCAACCCGATCTCCTCCAGCACCGCCTGCGTGTCCGCCCCCAGCGCCGGCGCATTGCGCCGGTGGCCGGCCGGCGTGAGCGACAGCTTGGGCACGAAGCCGGGCACCGCGAGCGCGCTGCCGTCCGGCATCTTCACCTGCTGCAGCATGCCGCGCGCGGCGTAGTGCGGGTCGGCCGCGATGTCGGCGATGGTGTAGATGCGCCCGGCGGGCACGTGCGCCGCATCGAGCGCGGCCAGCACCTCGGTCACCGTGCGCTGCGCGGCCCAGTCGCCGATGGCGGCATCGAGCATCCCGACCTGCGCCACGCGCCCCGTGTTGCCGGCCAGCGCCGGGTCGGCCGCGAGGTCCGGCCGGCCGATGCAGGCCATGAGCCGCTTGAAGATGCTGTCGCCGTTGCCCGCGACGATGGCGTAGCCGCCGTCCGCGCAGCGGTAGGCGTTGGTGGGCGCAATGCCCGGCAGCGCACTGCCGGCGGCCTCGCGCACCGCGCCGAATTCGGCGTACTCGGGCAGCAGGCTTTCCATGCAGTTGAAGACCGCCTCGTACAGCGCGACGTCGACCACCTGGCCCCGGCCCTTCGGGAATTCAGCGCTCACGGTGGCGTGGCGGTGCTGCATGGCCATCAGCACGCCGATCACGCCATGCAACGAGGCCAGCGTGTCGCCGATCGACACGCCCACGCGCACCGGCACGCGGCCCGGTTCGCCCGTGAGGTGGCGCAGCCCGCCCATGGCCTCGGCCACCACGCCGAAGCCGGGGCGGTCGCGGTAGGGGCCGGTCTGGCCGTAGCCGCTGATGCGCAGCATGACGAGCGCGGGGTTGGCGGCCAGCAGCGCGTCGGGCCCCAGGCCCCAGCCTTCCATCGCGCCGGGACGGAAGTTCTCGACCAGCACGTCGGCCTCGGCCGCGAGCTGGCGCACGATGGCCTGCGCCTCGGGCTGGCGCAGGTCCAGCGCCAGCGAGCGCTTGTTGCGCGACTGCACCTGCCACCAGACGGAGGTGCCGTCCTTCAGCAGCCGCCAGGTGCGCAACGGGTCGCCCGCGCCGGGCGGCTCGATCTTGACCACGTCGGCGCCGAAGTCGGCCAGCGTGCGCGCCGCGAAGGGGCCGGCGATCAGTTGCCCGAGTTCGACGACCTTGAGGCCGGCCAGCGGACCCGCGGCCGGAGGGGAAAGAGAGCTTTGCGTCATGGCTTGCGAGTGTGCCGTGCCGCCCGGAGTACCGGGTCAGGCCGGGAAAACACCTATGAAATCTTGACACGGCGCGACGCGCCTCTTTTGCACCGCAGCAATTGCGCTCCCGCACGCGCCACGCCCCGAGGAGAAAGGGGTTTGCTGCAGCGCAGCGAGCCGCCGTACCCCTCGCCACCGGGCAGGACCGCGACTCAAAAAAGTATCAGTTGCGCACCCCAACGCTGGTTGTTGGCATCCGGAGCGATTCGTACAGTCCGCCTCACCCCCAACCCGGGGGCCATACACAGAGGAAAGACCGCCGGCCATGCAACCCGATCTGGAAATCGTCGAAGTCCAAGGTGACGAATCGTTCACCGCCTGGGCGCACGGCTATCCGTATCGCACGGTGCGCTGGCACTTCCATCCCGAGTACGAGATCCAGCTGATCGTCGAGACCCAGGGCGTGTACTTCGTGGGCGACCACGTCGGTCACTTCGAGCCGGGCAACCTCGTGTTCATGGGTCCCGACCTGCCGCACAACTGGATCAGCGACGTGCCCGCCGGCCAGAGCGTCGAGCGCCGCGGCATCGTGATCCAGTTCCCGGCCGCGCTGGTGCGCAACATGGCGGCCACCTTCCCCGAGTTCCGCCGCATCGAGCCGCTGCTGGCCGAGTCGGCCTCCGGCCTGCTCTTCTCGGCCGCCACCGCCGCCGCGGCCAAGCCGATCATGGAAGCGCTGCTCGAGGCGCGCGGGCTGCGCCGCGTGGTGCTGCTGCTGTCGCTGTTCGAGCTCCTGGTGGCCAGCGACGACCGCCAGCGGCTGGCCAGCCCCGCGTTCACGCCCGACCCCAAGGCCTTCATGTCGCACGCGATCAACAACGTGCTGGCGCACATCGCCGCCAACCTGGGCGACGAGCTGCGCGAGCCGATGCTGGCCGAGCTGGTGGGCCAGAGCCCGAGCGCGTTCTCGCGGTCGTTTCGCAAGCACACGGGACAGTCGTTCGTGCGCTACGTGAACCGGCTGCGCATCGGCCGCGCCTGCGAACTGCTCGCCAACAGTGACAAGCCCGTGCTCGACGTCTGCATGGACGTGGGCTTCAACAACGTGTCGAACTTCAACCGGCAGTTCCTGCTGCACAAGCGCATGCCGCCGACCAAATTCCGACACTTTCATCGCATGCAGCTCGCTGCATCGCGCGCCGCCAACAGCCCGCCGTAGCGCGCCGCCCCGTGTTCCCCGCGTCGTTCCTGGCGCGGCGCACTTCGCGCCGCGCAGGGCGCCCCTTTGCCCGCGTTTTTTGCAGACCGTCACACAACCAACCTCAAGGAGACAACCCAATGAAGAGCCTTCTCAAAGCCACCGCCCTCGTCGCCGCCCTGGCCTGCGGCACCACCGCCGCACTGGCACAGGCGCCCAAGCAGCCGCTGCGCATCGGCATGACCTTCCAGGAACTGAACAACCCCTACTTCGTGACGATGAAGCAGGCCCTGGAAGAAGCCGCCGCCAGCATCGGCGCCACCGTGGTCACCACCGATGCGCGCCACGACGTGGCCAAGCAGATCGGCGACGTGGAAGACATGATCCAGAAGAAAATCGATATCCTGCTGCTGAACCCGACCGACTCGGCCGGCGTGCAGTCCGCGGTGCGCTCGGCCAAGAAGGCCGGCGTGATCGTGGTGGCGGTCGACGCCAACGCGCAGGGCCCGGTCGACTCGTTCGTGGGCTCCAAGAACCTCGACGCCGGTCGCCTGGCCTGCGAGTACCTGGCGAAGAACATCGGCGAGAAGGGCGACGTGGCCATCCTCGACGGCATCCCGGTCGTGCCGATCCTGGAGCGCGTGAAGGGCTGCCGCGAAGCGCTGGCCAAGTACCCCGGCATCAAGGTCGTGAGCACGCAGAACGGCAAGCAGGAACGCGCCACCGCGCTCACCGTGACCGAGAACATCCTGCAGGCCAACAAGAACCTCAAGGGCGTGTTCAGCGTGAACGACGGCGGCTCGATGGGCGCCCTCGCCGCCATAGAGGCCAGCGGCAAGGACGTGAAGCTCACCAGCGTGGACGGCGCACCCGAGGCCATCAAGGCGATGCAGAAGGCGGGCTCGAAGTTCATCGCCACCACCGCGCAGTACCCGCGCGACCAGATCCGCCTGGCCATCGGCATCGCGCTGGCGAAGAAGTGGGGCGCCAACGTCCCCGCGGCCGTGCCGGTCGACGTGAAGCTCATCGACGCCGAAGGCGCCAAGACCTTCAGCTGGTAAGTTGCCGGACGCGCCGCCCGTGACCGTCACGTACGAACCACCCCGGGAGATGCTGCGGCTGGAAGGCGTGTCCAAGCGCTTCCCGGGCGTGAAGGCCCTGTCGAACATCGACCTCTCGGTGCGCCAGGGCGAGGTGCACGCGCTGCTCGGCGAGAACGGCGCGGGCAAGTCGACGCTGATGAAGATCCTCGGCGGCATCCACCAGGCCGACGAGGGCCGCATCGTCATCGACGGCACCGAGTGCCACTTCGCCGGCTACGGCGACGCCATCGCGGCGGGCATCGGCATCATCTTCCAGGAGTTCAGCCTGGTGCCGTACCTGAACGCGGTGGAGAACATCTTCCTGGGCCGCTACCTCACGAACCGCTTCGGCCTCATGGACCAGGCCGCCATGCAGCGCGAGGCCCGCGCGGTGTTCGACGAACTGGGCGTGCAGATCGACCTCGGCGTGCCGATCTGCCAGCTCTCGGTGGCGCAGCAGCAGTTCGTCGAGATCGGCAAGGCGCTGTCGCTGAAGGCACGGCTGCTGGTGCTCGACGAACCCACCGCCACGCTCACGCCCAACGAGGCCGAGCACCTGTTCAAGGTGATGCGCGCGCTGCGCGCCAAGGGCGTGGCGATGATCTTCATCTCGCACCACCTGGACGAGATCTTCGAGGTGTGCGACCGCATCAGCGTGTTGCGCGACGGCGCCAACGCCGGACACGCAGAGGTGGCCGCCACGACCGTGGATGCGCTGGTCGAGATGATGGTGGGCCGGCGCATCGAACAGAGCTTTCCGCCCAAGCCGCAACCGGCACCAAACGGACGCAAGGTGCTCGAGGTGCCCGAGATCCAGCTCGTGAAGGACGGTCCGGTCAATCGCTTCGACCTGCACGCGGGCGAGATCCTCGGCTTCGCGGGGCTGGTGGGCTCGGGGCGCACCGAGCTCGCGCTGGGCATGATGGGCGCCGACCGCACGCACCGCAAGACGGTGTTGCGCAACGGCCAGCCCGTGCGCCTGGACGACCCGACGCAGGCGCTCGCGCACGGCATCGGCCTGCTGCCCGAAAGCCGCAAGGTCGAAGGGCTGATCACCGACTTCACGATCCGCTTCAACATCTCGCTGAACAACCTCGGGCGGCACCGCCGCGCGGGCGTGGTCGACACGGCGTCTGAAAAGCGCGCGGCCGACGAACTCTCGCGCCGCGTGGGCGTGAAGGCGCCGGGCATCGACACCCGCGTGGCCACGCTGTCGGGCGGCAACCAGCAGAAGGTGGTGATCGCGCGCTGGCTCGGCCACGACTGCGAGGTGCTGATCTTCGACGAGCCCACGCGCGGCATCGACGTGGGCGCCAAGGCCGAGATCTACCAGCTGATGCGCGAACTCACGCGCCAGGGCAAGTCGATCCTGATGATCTCCAGCGAGCTGCCCGAGATCGTCGGCCTGTGCGACCGCGTCGCGGTGTTCTCGGGCGGCGCCATCGTGGCCACGCTCACGGGCGACGCGATCAACGCGGGCGAAATCATGCGCCACGCGACGTCGTCCTCTCCCTCCCTTTCCTCTTCCTCCGGGAGCCCCTCATGACTGCCACCGCCACCCATCCCACGCCGCCCGTGCCCGCGGGCGGGTTCTTCACGCAGCTGCGCCGCTCCACGGCCTTCCTGCCGCTGGTCGGCCTGGTCGCCATTTCGGTCTTCATGATCGTGGCGACCGACAACTTCCTCTCGGTGAGCAACCTGCAGAACATCGCGCTGCAGTCGTCCATCAACGCGATCATCGCGGTGGGCATGACGGCCGCGATCCTCACGGGCGGCATCGACCTCTCGGTGGGCGCGGTGGTGGCGCTGTCGGGCACGCTGGCCTCGGGGTTGATGGTGAACTTCGGCCTGCCGCCCGTGCTCGCCGTGCCACTCGGGCTCGGCGTGGGCGCGGTGATCGGCCTGTTCAACGGCTACTGCGTGGCCTACCTGCGCATGCCGCCGATCATCGTGACGCTGGCCACCATGGGTATCGCGCGCGGCATCGCCCTGATCTACACCGGCGGCTACCCGATCGACGGGCTGCCCGAGTCGTTCGCCTTCCTGGGCAGCGGCACGCTCGCGGGCCTGAAGGTGCCGATCCTCATCATGCTGGCCACCTACCTCGTGGCCTACGTGCTGCTCAACATGGCGCCCTTCGGCCGCTACGTGTACGCCATCGGCGGCAACGAGGAAGCCACGCGGCTGTCGGGCGTGCGCGTGTCGCGCTACAAGCTGCTGGTGTATGTGCTCAGCGGCCTCACGGCCGCCATCGCGGGCATCGTGCAGGCCGCGCGCGTCACCAGCGGCCAGCCCGGCGTGGGCGTGGGCTTCGAGCTCGACGCCATCGCAGCGGTGGTGATGGGCGGCACGTCCATCGCGGGCGGCCGCGGCGCCATCGTGGGCACGCTGGTCGGCGCGCTGCTGCTGGCCGTGCTCAACAACGGTCTCAACATGATCGGCGTGTCGCCGTACCTGCAACTGATCATCAAGGGCGGCATCGTCCTGCTCGCCATCTTCATCAGCCGCGAGGCCCGTCGCTGACCTCTTCTCCTCCGCCTCTTCGCACCCCTCCTGATCCCAAGGAATCCATGTCTTATCAAAAGCTCCAACCCGGCGCCACCGGCGCCATCGGGGAACTCGCTGCCATGCAGGCCGTCGTGTGCCACGGCCCCAAGGACTACCGCCTCGAAACCGTCGCGATGCCCACCATCGGCCCGAACGAACTGCTCATTTCCATCGCGGCCTGCGGCATCTGCGCCTCCGACTGCAAGTGCCACTCGGGCGCGAAGATGTTCTGGGGCGGCGACGGCCAGCCTTCGTGGGTCAAGGCGCCGGTCATTCCCGGCCATGAGTTCTTCGGCTACGTCGAGGCGCTGGGCGAAGGCGCGGCGGAACACTTCGGCGTGGAGAAAGGCGACCGCGTGATCGCCGAGCAGATCGTGCCCTGCGGCAAGTGCCGCTTCTGCACCAGCGGCAAGTACTGGATGTGCGAGGTGCACCACATCTTCGGCTTCCAGCGCGTCGTGGCCGATGGCGGCATGGCCGACTACATGCGCCTGCCGCCGACCTCGCGCGTGCACAAGATCCCCGACGGCATCTCGCTGGAAGACGCGGCCATCATCGAGCCGCTCTCGTGCGCAATCCACACCGTGAACCGCGGCGAGCTCCAGCTCGACGACGTGGTGGTGATCGCCGGCGCCGGCCCGCTCGGCCTGATGATGACGCAGGTGGCAGCACTCAAGACACCGAAGAAGCTCATCGTGATCGACCTCGTGCCCGAGCGCCTGGCACTCGCGAAGCAGTACGGCGCCGACGTCGTCATCAACCCGAAGACCGAGAACGCCGATGCCATCGTCAAGGGCCTCACCGAAGGCTACGGCTGCGACGTGTACATCGAGACCACCGGCGCGCCCATCGGCGTGACGCAGGGCCTGGACATGATCCGCAAGCTCGGCCGCTTCGTCGAGTTCAGCGTGTTCGGTTCGGAGACGAGCGCCGACTGGTCGATCATCGGCGACCGCAAGGAGCTCGACGTGCGCGGCGCGCATCTGGGCCCCTACTGCTACCCGATTGCCATCGACCTGCTGGCGCGCGGGCTCGTCACATCGAAGGGCATCGTCACGCACGACTTTCCGCTGACCGAATGGGAGCGCGCCTTCGCGCAGGCCAACTCGCTCGACTCGATCAAGGTGCTGCTCAAGCCCGCACCGCAGGCGTCGGGCAGCGCGTCATGACGTACGTGATCGGCGTCGACATCGGCACGCAGAGCACCAAGTGCCTGCTGGTCGGCATCGACGGCAAGGTGCACGCGCAGGCCAGCGTGGCCTACCAGCCCGAGACGCCGAAGCCGCTGTGGGCGCAACAGGACTGCGAGGTCTGGTTCGACGCCGTGTGCGAGAGCGTGCGCGCCTGCGTGGCGCAAAGCGGCATCGCCGCGACAGACATCGCCGCGCTGTGCGTGAGCAGCCTCTACGGCGGCGCGGGCATCCCGGTCGACGAGGCCATGCGCCCGCTGCACCCCTGCCTGATCTGGATGGACCGCCGCGCCACCGCCGAGGTCGACGCGGTGAACGTAACGGTCGACGTGGCGCGGCTGCAGGCCATCACCGGCAACGGCGTCGACAGCTACTACGGCTTCACCAAGATGCTGTGGCTGCGCGAGCACCGTCCCGAGGTGTGGGCGAAGACGCACCACTTCCTGCCGCCCAACAGCTACATCAACTGGCGGCTGACGGGCCAGCTCGCGGTCGACCACAGCTCGGCCGGCAACATCGGCGGCGTGTACGACGCGGCGCGGCGGCGCTGGTCGGCGCAGGCGCTCGACATGCTCGGCATTCCGGCGCGCATGATGCCCCCGCGGCTCGTCGAATCGAGCGAGGTCGTGGGCCACCTGAGCGCCGAGTGGGCCACGCAGCTGGGCCTGCGCGAAGGCATGCCGCTGGTGGCCGGCGGCGTCGATGCGGCGGTGGCCACCTTCTGTGCGGGCGTCACCGGCAGCGGTGACCATGTCGCGATGATCGGCACCAGCATGTGCTGGGGCTTCGTGAGCCCGACCGTGGACGCGCGCCACCAGCTCATCACCATGCCACACGTGTACCGCGGCGCGGATCGCAGCTACGTGTTCGGCGGCGCGATCACGGCCGGCGCGGCCGTCACCTGGTTTCGCGAAGCCTTCTGCCAGGCCGAGGTGGCCGAGGCCGCGCGCACCGGCGAAGACGCACACGCCCTCATCGAACGCCGTGCGGTCGACGTGCCGCCTGGCGCCGACGGCCTCGTCTTCCTGCCCTACCTGATGGGCGAGCGCAGCCCGATCTGGGACGCGCAGGCCAAGGGCGCCTTCCTCGGCCTCTCGCTCGCGCACAGCCGCGCCCACCTGTACCGCGCCGTGCTCGAAGGCGTGAGCTTCGCACTGCAGCACAACATCGAGGCCGGCCGGCGCAGCGGGCAGCCGCTGGACGACCGCCTGATCGTGGTCGGCGGCGCCGCGCATTCCGACCTGTGGATGCAGATCGTGGCGGACGTCACGGGCTACCGCGTGTTCACGATCGAGGAAGAGGTCGAGGCCGCCCTCGGCGCGGCGATGCTCGCGGCGCTCGGTGCCGGGCTGGTCGATGCGGCCACCGCCGAGCGCGGCTGGGTCACGCTGGTGGAGCGCGCGCGGCCCGAGCCTGCGGCGCAAGCGGTCTACCGGGAGCGCTTCGAGATCTACACCTCGCTGTACCCGGCGCTGCGTGATGCGATGCATCGGTTGGGATGACGCATTCGCCGTTCAGGGCGACGCTCCCGCCGACGCGGTACCTTGCTCCGCGAATGTCCCCCGGGGCTTCGCCCTCCTCCTTGATTTCGCTGCGCAAGGCACCCCATCGACGTGAGCGTTGGGCAGTGCGGTTGTTGATCGAACAGCACCACGACCGCGCTCGGTGTGCGCAGGACACTGGGTGCTTCCCGCAGCGAAATCAAGGAGGAGGCCGCAGGCCGGGGGACATTCGCGGAGGGAAGTACCCGGTGGCCTGTGCACGCGCCCTGAACCACCACCTTTGATGAGCAGAACACCATGACACCCACCTTCGACTTCTCAGGCAAACGCGCCCTCGTGACAGGCGCCAGCAGCGGCATCGGCCGCGCAGTAGCAGCACAGCTCGCCCACTCAGGCGCACAGGTCACCGCCGTAGGCCGCAACGCCGACGCGCTGGAAGCATTGCAGGCCGAGTCCGGCTGCTCGCTCTTGGCACTCGACGTGGCCGACGTCGCCGCACTGGAAAAGGCGCTCGCCCCGCTGCCCGCCTTCGACCTCGTGGTGAACTGCGCCGGCACCACGCGCATCGAGCGCGCCATCGACCTGCAGGCCGGGAGCTTCGACGCCGTGATGGCCGTCAACGCACGCGCCGCAGCGCTCGTGGCCGCGCGCTGCGGCCGGGCCATGATCGCGGCCGGCGTGCGCGGCAGCATCGTCAACGTGTCGAGCCAGGCCTCGCTGGTCGCGCTCGACGCGCACCTTTGCTACAGCGCCTCGAAGGCGGCGATGGACGCCGTCACGCGCGCGCTGTGCCTCGAGTTCGGGCCGCACGGCATCCGCGTGAACAGCGTGAACCCGACCGTCACGCTCACGCCGATGGCCGAGCAGGCGTGGTCCGATCCGGCCAAGAGCGCGGCCGCGCTCCAGAACATTCCGTTGGGGCGTTTCGCGCAGGTCGAGGAAGTGGTCGCGCCGATCCTGTTCCTGCTGTCCGACGGCGCGGCGATGGTCAGCGGCGTGGCGCTGCCGGTCGATGGCGGCTACACCATCGCCTGAAGAAGAAAAACCTCCGCCTCAGGCGAAGCGGGTGCCGCCCTGCGGTTCGGCGAGCAGCGCATCGAGGTTGCGCGAGATCTTCTGCTCGATCTGGTCGCTGAAGCTGCTGAACAGGAAACCCAGCGTCGCCTCGAGCCGGAAGGTGTCGGCCGTGACCTCCACCGTGCCGTCGATGCCCGCGCGGCTGAACTGGGCCCGGTCGCAGTCGGTGCCCTCGGTGTAGGTGCATTCGAGACCGTAGTCCTGCTCGACCTGATGCACCCATTGGCGCGCGACTTCGCGGGCGCCGGCAATGCCCAGCGTGTGGTTGCGTTCGATTTGGATGTCAGGCACCGTCGTCTCCGTTGTTGTCGTGTGTGCGGCCTTGGCGCGCGTGGGTGTGCAGGATACCCGTGGCGGCCTGCAGGGCGCTGCGGCGCTCTTCCGTCGTGGGCAGCGCGGCAATGCGCCGCACCGCAGTGTAAAAGCGCGGCCAGTCGCGACCCTCGCGTTCGAACAGGGCTTCGAAGCCCGGCACCAGGTCGTCGTAGGCGCCCTGCGCACCGAAGGCCGCGTTGTTGGCGCGCGCCACCCAGCCGTCGTAGGCGTTCTGGCGCGGACCGGTCCATGCCGCCTTCAGCGCGGTGTAGCGCTCGCGGAAGTCGGCCATGGCGGCCTGCTTCTGCGCCTCGACCTTCGCCCAGTCCTTCGCCTTGGCTTCGGGCGATTCGTACACCTGCGTGAGCGTGCGGCGCGTGTTGAGCGCCAGTGCACGGAAGTCCTGCCGCTGTGCGTTGAACTGGGCGTACTCGGCGCGCGCCGCCTCGCCGGCTTCGCGCTGCAGCCACATCGCGCCGCCGATGCGCTCGACGGCCGTGGCGTACGACTCGTTGAATACCGTGTCGCCCGGCACATAGAGCACCTGGTGCGCCAGCTCGTGGAACACGAGGCGCGCCAGCTCGCCCTCGGGGTAGCCGATGAAGGTGGACAGCAGCGGATCGCCGCCGGCCCAGTTCATCCAGCCCAGCGTGGAGTAGGCCGGCACGGGGTACACGGCCACTTCGAGGCCATTCGTCTTCTGCGCCTCGGCCTCGGTTTTCGCGGCGGCCTCGTCGTAGTAGCCGCGGTAGCCCACGCAGCCCGCGACCGGGAAGCACCAGCTCTTGAGCGTGAGCGAGTACGGCGGCGCGGCCACCACGTTCCACACGGCGGCGGGGCGATGCAGGTCGGCATACGAGGTGTAGCTCGCGTTGTCGGGCAGGCCGAGTTCGCTCGATGCGAAACGGCGGATGCGCTGCGCGAGTTCGAGCTTGGCCTTGAGCGGTGCCCCCACGGCCGGGTCGGCCAGCCATTCGGGCACGGGCTTGGCCGCGCGCAGGATGTCGAGGTGGCCGTTGGCCGATTGCCAGTAGTAGCCGAGGTCGGCGCAGCCCGTCAGGAAAAGCGCGCCGGCCAGTGCCAGCGCGGGCGCGCGCAGCCGTCGCATCACGCCTTTTCGACCTGCACCAGGCAGTCGTAGAAGGTCGGGCCCCGGCCAATGTCGGTCAGGCGCTGGCTGGTCAGCTCGTTGACGTTGGTGCCGTCCATGCCGAGCTTGCGCCACCAGATGCCCATGCCGTGCACCACGCCCTGGCGCGCGCGGCGCGACACCTCGGCGCGGCAGCGGTGCTCGCCGCGCTGGTTGAACACGCGCACCGTCGCGCCGTCCTCGATGCCGCGCGCGGCGGCGTCGTCTGCGTGGATCTCGAGCAGCGGCTCGACCTCGATGGCGCGCAGGCTGGTCACGTTGACGAAGGTCGAATTGAGGAAGTTGCGCGCCGGCGGCGAGATCATGGCCAGCGGAAACTCGGTCGAACTGCCGGCCGGCTCCCAGTTGGGCACATGGTCGGGCAGGCCGTCCATGCCCATAGCCTGCAGGCGCTCGCTGAGGAACTCGCAGCGGCCCGAGGGCGTGGGGAACGTGCCTTCGGCGAACGGCGCCTCGGCCAGCTTCAGGCTGGTGAAGCCTTGGGCGCGCAGCTGCTCGAAGTCGATCGCCTTCTCGGCGAAGGCGGTGCGGCACAGCGACTCGTCGCTTTCGGCGAAGCAGGGCTCGTCGAAACCCAGGCGGCGCGCCAGTTCGCGGAACACCCAGGCGTTGCTGCGGGCCTCGCCGCGCGGCGCCACGGCCGGGCGGTTCAGCAGCACGTCGGTGTGGCCGTAGCTGCAGTGGATGTCCCAGTGCTCGAGCTGCGTGGTGGCGGGCAGCAGGTAATCGGCGTAGTCGGCGGTGTCGGTGCGGAACTGCTCCAGCACCACGGTGAACAGGTCTTCGCGCGCGAAGCCCGCCACCACCTTGGCCGACTCGGGCGCCACCGCCACCGGGTTGCTGTTGTAGACCACCACGGCCTTCACCGGCTTCGCGGTGTCGAGCAGCGCATCGCCGATGGTGCTCATGTTGATGGTGCGCGGCTTGCGCCCGGCCAGCAGGTCGGGGCGCTGCAGCGCAGCGCGGTCGACCGGGTAGTGGCCCGAGCTGCTGAGCAGCAGGCCGCCCGCGCGGTCGCGCCAGGCGCCGACCAGCGCCGGCAGGCAGGCGATGGCGCGCGCCGCGTTGCCGCCGCCGCGCACGCGCTGCATGCCGTAGTTCAGGCGGATCGCGGCGGGCTTGGTCGTGCCGTAGGCCTGGGCCAGCGCGACGATCTGTGCCTCGGGAATGCCGCAGACCTCGGCCGCGCGCGACGGCGGCCATTGCAGCGCGCGCTCGCGAAGCTGCTCCCAGCCCAGCGTGTGGTTCGCGATGTACTCGTGGTCGAGCCAGTCGTGCACGATGAGTTCGTGCATGAGCGCCAGCGCCAGCGCGGCGTCGGTGCCGGGCAGCAGCGCGATGTGCTCGTCGCACTTGTCGGCGGTTTCGGTCTTGCGCGGGTCGATGCACACCAGCCGTGCGCCGGCGCGCTTGGCGGCCTGGGCGTGGCGCCAGAAGTGCAGGTTGCTGGCGATGGAGTTGCTGCCCCAGATGAGGATGAGCTTGGCCTCGGCGAAGAACTCGATGCGCATGCCGACCTTGGCGCCCAGCGTGTAGACCATGGCTTCGCCGCCCGCCATGGAGCAGATGGTGCGGTCCAGCAGCGAGGCGCCCAGCTTGTGGAAGAAGCGCCGGTCCATCGATTCGCCCTGCACCAGGCCCATGGTGCCCGCATAGCTGTAGGGGAGAATTGCTTCCGGTTCCGACTGCAATCCCCGAAGATGCGCGGCGATGTCGTCCAATGCCGTCTCCCACGAGACGGGCTCGAAGCGGCCGCTGCCCTTGGGACCGACGCGTTTCAGGGGGTGCACGAGCCGCTCGGCATGGTCATTGCGTTCGATGTACCGGGACACCTTGGTGCACAGCACGCCGCCGGTGTGCGAGTGGGCGGGGTTGCCTTGCAGCTTCACCGCCACGCCATCCTTGACGGTGGTGACGAGCGCGCAGGTGTCGGGGCAATCGTGCGGGCAGGCGCCCAGCACCGTGGAGGGTGCGGTGGCGTCGGGCGTGTCGAGGAGGGAATCCGTTGCGTGGGCCATCGGACAAGTCTAATTTGAGTATCAACACACAGGGCAGAGGGAGGATTTCACCATGACGATGCAATTGAATCGCAGGCATTTTTCGATCGCCACGGCAGCCGCCGCCACGCTGGGCGGCTTCGGCATCGCCCGGGCGCAGGGCGACACGCCGCTGGTGCTGGGCCAGTCGGCGCCGTTCACCGGGCCGGCCGCGCAGCTGGGCATCCAGTTCCACCAGGGCGCCAAGCTGTTCCTGGACCAGTACAACGCCCAGCCGGGCCAGCGCGACGTGGTCATCAAGAACCTGGACGACGGCTACGAGCCCGACCGCTGCGCGGCCAACACGCAGAAGCTGATCGGCGAGGACGTGTTCGCGCTGTTCGGCTACATCGGCACGCCGACCAGCCTGGCCGCGCTGCCGCTGGCGGTGAAGGACAAGGTGCCGTTCATCGCGCCGTTCACGGGCGCGATGTCGCTGCGCGAGCCTTTTCACCGCAACGTGTTTCATCTGCGCGCTTCGTACAACGACGAGACGGCATTGATGGTGAAACAGCTCACCCACCTGGGCATGAAGAAGATCGCGGTCTTCTATCAGAACGACGCCTACGGCAAGGCCGGCCTCGACGGCGTGACACTGGCGCTGGCCCAGCAGGAGCTCAAGCCGGTGGCGCTGGCCACGGTGGAGCGCAACTCGGCCGACGTGGCCGCGGCGGTGAAGACGATCATGGCGAGCCAGCCGGCTGCGGTGGTGCAGGTCGGTGCCTACAAGGCCTGCGCGGCGTTCATCCGCGAGATGCGCAAGGCGGGCTACGGCGGCGTGTTCTTCAACCTCTCGTTCGTGGGCACGCAGGCGCTGGCGGACGAACTGGGCAAGGAGGCCGCGGGCGTGATGGTCACGCAGGTGGTGCCCTCGCCCTACAACCAGGCGAATGCGCTGGCCCGCGAATTCACCGAAGCGGTGCGCAAGGCGGGCGGCGGCGCGAGCGCCAATTTCTCGAGCATGGAAGGCTACCTGGCCGCCAAGGTGCTGACCGAGGGGCTGCGCCGCGCACCGGGCGGCAAGGGCACGCGCGACGGGCTGATCGCGGGGCTGGAAAGCATCGAGCGGCAGCAGTTCGGCGGCTTCGAGGTGTCGTTCTCTTCGAAGAGCCATGTGGCTTCGAAGTTTGTCGAGCTGTCGATGCTGACTGCGGACGGGCGGGTGCGGACTTAGTTTTTGTCCGGGGGGCGTGCCCAGGCCACCGGGTACTTCCCTCCGCGAATGTCCCCCGGGCTTCGCCCTCCTCCTTGATTTCGCTGCGGGAAGCACCCAGTGTCCTGGGCACGGGGGCACGCAGCTGGGGTGCGATCAGCTGCTCAGCCCGTCCACCGCCTGGAACATCGCCTGCCGCGCCTGGCTCACGATCTGGCCGCGCCAGGCGTCGGAGTCCGTGTAGAACGCCTCCACCATGCGCGCGCGGATGCCATCGGCAAGGTCGGCGGGCGCATCCGGGTGCTTGTGCAGCCAGTGGTCCGCGCGCAAGGCACCGGTCACTTCGAGCATCGGCAGCGTGCCGTATTCGAGCGCGATGCCGGTGTACTCGGCCTGCGGGCACTCTTCGTACACGGCGTCCCACATCAATCCGCGCAGCAGCGCCGAGGTCGAGGAGCCGTCGTAGATCGAGGTGACGGGCGCCGCCGGCGTGCCCCACCAGGCGTTGGCGCGGGCATAGGCGACCTTGTCGTCGCGGCAGGCAAAGATGCGTTCGCCCAGGCCATTGGGGCCGAGGCCCGTGTGCAGGTCGATCCAGGCCAGGCGCTTCGCGTGGCCTGCATGGCGACGCAGCACGCTGCGGATGGTCTTGTTGCTCCAGGTCGGCGCCTTGCCGCCGAAGAACAGGCCGTCGTCGAACTGGTACTGGCCGCTCGTCACCGCCGCCTGGTAGGCCGTGGCGCCGTGCTTCTCGATCCACTTCTCGATCGCGGCCTGGTTGTCCGGCGTCGGCGGCCAGGTGTCGGGCAGCAGCAGCGGATGCAGCTTCGCGTAGGGCTCGTTCACCGGCACGGGCTTCGAGAAGTCGAGGAAGTTGCGGTTCAGGTCGACGTTCTCGTGCGTCACGCGGCGGCCGTACGAAAAGCCGTGCGGGTTCAGCGCATGCACGTACAGCACCGCCACGCCCTGTGCCTTGGCCTTCTCGCGCCATTCGGCGTCGTGCAGCGCGAACACCTGCACGCCGCTGCCGCAGTGGCCCTCGACGCCGTGGCAGGCGCTGGTGACGACCAGCAGCCGCTCGGCGTTGGCATCGCCGTCGAGCGCCACGTCCATCGACAGCTCTTCGCCGTCGCGACCCTTGAGCGGGTGCGCGTGCGGCTCGACCGTGAGGCCGGCGCTGACGCAGCCCTGCAGGAACTTCTGGCGCGCCTGGGCGTAGCGCGGCGAAAAGGCCTCGCCGATGCCGATCATGCTGCGGTGCCGCCGGGCTGGAGGAACTGCTCGGCGATCTGCACCCAGCAGGTGGCGCCCAGCGGAATGAGGTCGTCGTTGAAGTCGTAGCTGGCGTTGTGCAGCGTGCACGGGCCTTCGCCGTGGTGCACGTCGCGGTGCGAGCCGTCGCCGTTGCCGATGAAGGCGTAGGCGCCGGGCTTGGCCTGCAGCATGAAGGCGAAGTCTTCCGAGGTCATGGCGGCCTCCTGCTTGAGCACGTTCTCGGGGCCGACGATCCCGCCCATCACGCGGCGTGCGAAGTCGGCCTCGGCCTCGGTGTTGATGGTCGGCGGGTAGTAACGCTCGAAGCGGAACTCGCAGGTGGCGTCGTGCGCGGCGCAGATGTGCTCGCTGATCTGCTTCATCTTGGCCTCGATCATGTCGAGCACCTCGAGCGAGAAGGTGCGCACGGTGCCCGACAGCTCGCAGTTGTCGGGGATCACGTTGTTGGTCTCGCCGGCGTGGATGGTGGTGACCGAGATCACCGCCGAATCGGTCGGCTTCATCTTGCGCGTGAGGATGGTCTGGAAGGCCTGCACGATCTCGCAGGCGATCGGCACCGGGTCGATGCCGGTCTGCGGCAGCGCGGCGTGGCCGCCCTTGCCGACCACGTTCACATGGAACTTGTTGCCCGAGGCCATCACCGGGCCGGGGCTCACGGCGAACTGGCCGGCCTTCATGCCGGGCCAGTTGTGCATGCCGAAGACGGCGTCCATGGGGAACTGCTCGAAGAGCCCCTCCTTGATCATCTCGCGCGCGCCGCCGCCGCCCTCTTCGGCCGGCTGGAAGATCAGGTAGACGGTGCCGTCGAAGTTGCGGTGCTTGGCCAGGTGCTGGGCCGCCGCGAGCAGCATCGCCGTGTGGCCGTCGTGGCCGCAGGCGTGCATCTTGCCGTGGTGCTGGCTGGCGTGGGCGAAGGTGTTGAGCTCGGTGACGGGCAGTGCGTCCATGTCGGCGCGCAGGCCGACGGCGCGGTTGCTGGTGCCGTTCTTGACGATGCCGACCACGCCGGTGGTGCCCAGGCCGCGGTGGATGGGAATGCCCCATTCGGTGAGCTTGCCTGCCACCACGTCGGCGGTGCGGACTTCTTCGAAACAGAGTTCAGGGTGGGCATGAAGGTCACGCCGGACGGCCGCGATGCCGGCCGCCTGCGTGACGAGCGAGTCGATGAGTTTCATAAGACACAGTCTAGGCTTTGCGGAATGCGCCGCAAAGACCGTGCCGGGCAAACCCTCAGCGGCCGATGCTCTTCAGGTACTCGGCGCGCGCGGCCAGCGCGGTGTCGGTGAAGTCGGTGAACACGCCATCGACGCCGAGCTTGTAATAGACCGCGTATTCGTTCTTGCCGTCCTTGTTGTAGTCGGACGCGAGCCGGCGCGACTCGTTACGGAACGTGAAGGGATGCACGAACAGGCCCGCCTTGTGGGCGTCGGCGATCAGCGTGGTGGGGGCCGTCGAGGTGGCGTCGGCGTCGTTGATCTTGCCGTCCTTGTTGACGTCCACCACCTTGCCGTCGGCGCCCACGGTGCCCTTGACGCTCACGATGTAGCGCTTCCAGGGGCCGATGCCGTCGGCGTAGGTCTTGATCTCGGCCAGCCCGGCGGGCGTGACCATGACGTCGAAGTTGCGCTTGTCGCCGGCCTTGGTCCACTCGTAGGGGCGGTCGACCGGCACGGCGTAGGTCATGGCGCCGGTCTTCATGTCGATGCCGTCGCCGTCGATCAGCTGGATGAGCCGGGTGTTCAGGCCCTTGCTCTTCATGTACTTGAGGCTGCCGGGCTCGAAGGACTGCACGTAGATGGGCGCGGTCTTGCTGTTCCAGCCGGCGGCGTTGATGGCGGCGATGACCTTGTCTTCCATGGGCATGCCCAGGTCGCGGAAGTAGGTGGGGTTCTTGGTCTCGGGGTAGATCGCGATGGTGCGGCCGGTTTCCTTCGTCTTGGCCTTGGCGAAATCGATGATCTCCTGGAAGGTCACGACCTTGAACTTGCCGTTGAATTCCTGCGGGCGCTCGGGGTCGGTCGAGATGCCGCCCAGGGTCTTGATCTCGGCCAGCGTGAAGTCGTTGCTGAACCAGCCGGTCTGGGTTTCGCCGTCGACCTGGATGGTCTTCTTGCGCGAGGCGAAGCGGGGGTGCTTGGCCACGTCGGTGCTGATGGCCAGGTTGGGGTCGTGGCGGGCGATGAGCACGCCGTCCTTGGTGGAGACCAGGTCCATCTCGATGACGTCGGCGCCCAGTTCGATGGCGCGCGCGTACGACTCCAGCGTCTGTTCCGGCAGGTAGCCCGAGGCGCCGCGGTGGGCGATGACCAGCGGCGGGTTGCCGTCCAGCGTGAGCAGCTTGTTCGCCGCCGGGCCGGTGGTGCCACAGGCGGCCAGGCTCAGGGCGGCCGCGGCGGTCAGGGTGATCTGCAGGGACATGCGCATGTTGTCTTCTCCATCCAAACAAAGAAAAAAGAGGAGGCAGGCTACCCGCTGCGCGTGACAACGCCGATACCCATCTGCGCGGGCGTTCAACTTCCCGGACAATCTGTTGCATGCAGCACACGCTTTCTCCCCAGAGCCTCTTGATGGCGCAAACCTTGGTTCGCATGAACACGGTGAGCGCAAACAGCAACCTCGAGCTGATCGACTTCGCCCAGGCGCACCTCGCGGCCCTCGGCGTGAAGAGCCGCATCACCTACAACGCCGAGCGCACCAAGGCGAACCTGTTCGCCACGCTGGGCGAGGGCAAGCCGGCCGGCGTGATCCTCTCGGGCCACACCGACACGGTGCCCTGGGACGGCCAGGCCTGGAGCGTCGACCCGCTGTCGGCCGTGGTGCAGAACGAGCGCCTGTACGGCCGCGGCTCGGCCGACATGAAGAGCTACATCGCGATCGCGCTGGCCAACGCCCAGCGCTTCCTCGAGGGCGACGCGCCCTTCGCCGTGCACTTCGCCTTCACGTATGAAGAAGAGATCGGCTGCTTCGGCGTGCGCGAACTCATTGCCGACATGCGCGACGCCGGCATCAAGCCGCTGGCCTGCATCGTGGGCGAGCCCACCAGCATGGTGCCGGCCATCGCCCACAAGGGCGTGTACCGCTACAAGTGCTGCGTGCGCGGCAAGGAGGCGCATTCGTCGCTCACGCCGAAGTCGGTCAACGCCATCGAGATGGCCGCGCGCGTGATCGGCAAGGTGCGTGACATGGCCGAAGACTTCGAGCGCAGCGAGCCGCGCTACGACGGCTTCGACGTGCCCTTCAGCACCGCCAGCGTGGGCCAGTTCCACGGCGGCATTGCCGACAACGTGGTGCCGCGCGACGCCGAGTTCCGCTACGAATTCCGCGACCTGCCCACGGCCGATGCCAAGCGCATGCAGTCCGACGTGCTGGCGTACGCCGCGAGCATCGAGCCCGCCATGAAGAAGGTGGCGCCCGACGCCGGCTTCAAGTTCGAAACGATCTGCGAGATCCCGAGCTTCCTGGGCGCGGCTGGCGATCCGGTCACGCTGCTCGCGCAGCGCCTGGCCAGCGAAGACCGCACCACGCTGGTGGCCTTCGGCACCGAAGCGGGCCTGTTCAAGAACGCCGGCATCCCCACGGTGGTGTGCGGCCCCGGCAGCATCGAGCAGGCGCACCAGCCTGACGAGTTCGTGAGTCTTGAGCAGCTCGCGCGCTGCGAGCTGTTCATGGAGCGCCTCGCGACCTCGCACACCATTGGCTGAAGACCACGGCAGCGGCGCACTGCAACGCATGAAACGCGTCGCGCTCGGCCTGCTGTGCGCGGCGGCGGCGTTGTATGCGCTGGCCAGCGCGCTGCACGGCCAGCACCCGGCCTGGGGCTACGTGGCGGCCTTTGCCGAGGCCGCGATGGTCGGCGCCATTGCCGACTGGTTCGCGGTGGTGGCGCTGTTTCGCCACCCGCTGGGCCTGCCGATTCCGCACACGGCGATCATCCCGAGCAACAAGGACCGCATCGGCGCCAAGCTCGCGGGCTTCATCTGCGACAACTTCCTGAGCACCGCCCAGGTGCTGGCCAAGCTGCGCCAGTTCGACGCGGCGGGGCGCATCGCCGAGTGGCTGGCCCGGCCCGCCAGCGGCGAGCGGCTCGGCGAATGGGGCGTGGCCGCCACGCGCTACGGCCTGGCCGCCTTCGACGACGAACGGGTGCGCGACTTCATGGGCCGCGCCGCCGCGGCCGGCCTGGCCAAGATCGACCTCTCGCGCCTCACCGGCCAGGCGCTGGACGCGCTCACGGCCGGCGGGCGCCACCAGGCGCTGCTCGACGACGTGCTGCAGCAGGTGGCCGAGCTGCTCGACGGCGAGGAGGTGCAGGCGCACATCACCGAGGCCATCGCGCGCGAGATCAAGACGCTGCGCTACGTGGGCCTGGACCAGGTGGCGGCCAAGCTCGCCACGCGCAAGATCGTGGCCGCCATCGCGCGCACGCTGGCCGAGCTGGCGGCCGAGCCCGACCATCCGATGCGCCGGCGCTTCGACCATTTCGTGGACGACTTCGTGGTGCGCCTGAAGCTGGACCCCGAGTTCCAGCAGCGCGGCGAGCAGATCCGCGCCGAGCTCATTGCGCACCCCGCGCTGGGCGACTACCTGCACGGCCTGTGGGGCGAGCTGCTGGGCTGGCTGCACGACGACCTCGGGCGCGCCGACTCGACCATCCGCCAGCGCATCGCGACGATGGCCGGCGCGCTGGGCCAGCGGCTGCAGAACGACGCGGCGATCCGCGCCTGGATCAACGAGCAGCTCGAAGCCGCCGCGCCGGCGGCCATCGAGCGCTACCGCGAGGACATCCGCCGTTACATCGAGGAGCGCGTGGGCGAGTGGAATGCGCACGAGATGACCGACGAACTCGAGCGCCACATCGGGCGCGACCTGCAGTTCATCCGCATCAACGGCACGCTGGTGGGCGGGCTGGTGGGGCTGCTGATCCACACGGCGACGCAGCTGCTGCGCGGCTGAAAAATCACCGGGTGCAGCGGGTTATCCGCAGCGGACGAAAGTCCGCGTCTTGTCCCGCGAGCGACTGCGCGGCCTCTTCCGGCTCCTAGACTGCGGGCGCACTGCCGCATCCACAACGCCAACCCCAGAGGAGATCGCCATGCCCCGTCGCTCGATCCGCGCTGCCGCGCTGACCGCCGCCCTCGCCCTGCTCGCCGCCTGCAGTTCGCTGTCGCCGCCACCCAAGCGCCCCGCCGCGTGGGCCGCGCCCGAGGTGCTCGTGGCCCCGTCGTCCTTCGCGGGCGTGCACGGCCTGGCCATCGATGCGAAGGGCCGGCTGCTGGCGGGCTCCGTGCTCGGCAACACGCTGTGGGAGGTCGACCGCCAGACCGGCGCCGCCAAGGTGCTGATCGATGCGCCCGAGGGCCAGGCCGACGACATCGCGGTCGGCCCGACGGGCGAGTTGGCCTGGACCAACTACCTCATGGGCATGCTGCGCTACCGCGAAAACGACAGCGCGCCGCTGCGCGTGCTCGCCAAGGATCTGCCCGGGCTGAACTCGCTCGACTTCGATCGCAAGAACGGCAAGCTCTACGCCTCGCAGGTGTTCCTGGGCGACGCGCTGTGGGAGATCGACCGCGAAGGCAAGCAGCCGCCCCGGCTCATCAAGAAGGACATGGGCGGCTTCAACGGCTTCGAGGTCGGGCCCGACGGCCTGCTCTACGGCCCGCTGTGGTTCAAGGGCCAGGTCGTGAAGATCGACCCGGCGAACGGCAATCTGACCGTGATCGCCGACGGCTTCAAGATCCCGGCCGCCGCCAACCTCGACGGCAAGGGCAACCTCTGGGTGGTCGATGCGCGCAGCGGCGAACTGGTGAAGGTCGATCTTGCGAGCGGCAAGAAGACCGTGGCCAAGCAGCTGCGCCCGTCGCTCGACAACCTGGCCATCGCTCCGGACGGGACCATCTACGTTTCGAACATGGCCAACAACGAGGTGCAGGCCTTCAACCCCGCCACCGGCGCGCTGCGCACGCTCACCAGCGGCAAGGTGGCGGTGCCCGCGGGCCTGAAGATCGACGGCAACGACCTGTGGGTGGCCGACGTCTTCGGCTTCCGGCAGGTCGACGTGCGCACCGGCGAGGTGCGCGACGTGTTCCGCATGCAGCGCGACCCCGAACTCGACTACCCCTTCGCAGTCGGCCTGTCGCCCAGGCTGTTCGCGCTGACCTCGTGGTTCACGGGCTCGGTGCAGCTGGTCGACCGCCAGACGCTGAAGACGATCGAGACGATCCACGGCCTGAAGGCCCCGTTCGATGCGCTGCCCATGCCCGACGGCAGCGTGATCTACGCCGAACTCGCCACCGGCAGCATCACCCGCGCCAGCGGGCCGAAGTTTGCAGAGAAGTCAGTGCTGGCTAGCGGGCTGAACGGCCCGGTGCAACTGGTGGTCGGCCAGGACGGCGCGCTCTACGTGACTGAGGCGGCCGGCAAGCTGCTGCGCATTCCGCTGGACGCCAGCGCGCCGCTGCGCACCGTGGCCGACGGGCTGGCGCTGCCCGAGGGTCTGGCCCAGACGCCGTGGGGCAGCTTCATCGTGGCCGAGAGCGCGGCACGCCGGCTGGTCGAGATCGACCCGGCCACCGGCACCCGCCGCACCGTCGCCGAGAACCTGCCCATCGGCCTGGCCGCCGGGCCCGGCCTGCCCCCGCCGTACGTGGTGACGGGCGTGGCCGTGGGCCGCGACGGCACGGTCTACGTGGCGGCCGACAGGAACAATTCGATCTATCGAATTCGGCCTGTCATTCAGGGTAACAATTAGTACAAGTTTCTGTTTACTTTTATAAACACATATTACAAACTGGCCGGGACGCGTCGCAGCGTTCCGATCGCATAGGGCAGTCGGGGTCTGCGAAGCGCTCTTTCCGAAGGGACATCGCATGACTCCACTCGTCGTAGGCCAAGTGCTATCGCCCGAATACTCCCTGGGGCTGGTCGCGCTTTCGTTCGTCATTTCCTTCTTCGGCTCGCTGGTGGCCCTGATCTGCGCCGGGCGCATGGTCGGTGCCGACGGCAAACCCAACCTGGCCATCGTGGCCTGCGCCGCGGTGGCGCTGGGGGGCATCGGCATCTGGTCGATGCACTTCATCGGCATGCTGGCCTACCGGCTGCCCTTCGGCATCGCCTACAACATGCCGCTGACCATCGTGTCGCTGGTGGCGGCCATCCTGATCTCGGGCATTGCGCTGTACCTGGCGGGCGGGCGCGCCAAGTTCAGCCGCTCGGGCTGGCTGGCCGGCAGCCTGCTGGCGGGCCTGGGCGTGTGCGTGATGCACTACATGGGCATGTTCGCGATGAACATGCGGGCCACGATGAGCTTCGACTTCAGCATGGTCGCGCTGTCGGTGGTCATCGCCATCACGGCCGCCGCCGCGGCGCTGTGGCTGGCCTTCAACCTGCGCAAGCTGAGCCACCAGGTGGCCGCCGCCGCCGTGATGGGCGTGGCGGTGTGCACCATGCACTACGTGGGCATGAGCGCGGCCAGCATGATCTGCACGGCGGCCGCCCCGGTCGACGCGCTCTCGCTGGGCGGCAGCTACATGGGCCTCACGGTGTTCGGCACGGCCGGCGCGGTGCTGATCTTCATCTACTGGGTGGTCACGGGCAGCAGCCTCGACGCCGCGCCCGCTGCACAACGGCGCGTGCGCCCCAGCTAGTTGGCGCAAGCGGGCCGGGGGCCCGCCTCCTAAAGTCTGTGCGAAACGACACGCGCGCACCGCACAGACCCCCATGCCCTTCCTCGAATCCCGGCTGCACACCGCCGGAGACAGCTACCAGGCCAACCGCGCCAGCATGCTCTCGCTGCTGGACCAGGTCCGGTCCCACGAAGCCCGCGCCGTGGCCGCCTCCAGCGCCTCGGCCGAGCGCTTCGCCAAGCGCGGCCAGCTGCTGCCGCGCGAACGCCTCGCGCTGCTGCTGGACACCGGCGCGCCCTTCCTGCCGCTGGCCACGCTGGCGGGCCTGGGCCAGGACAACCCCGACCTTTCGAAAAGCGTGCCCGGCGGCGGTCTGATCGCCGGCATCGGGCGCGTGGCCGGCGTGCGCTGCATGATCAGCGCCTCCGACTCCGGCATCGACGCCGGCGCGCTGCAGCCCATGGGCCTGGACAAGCAGCTGCGCCTGCACGAGATCGCGCTGGAGAACAAGCTGCCCTTCATCCAGCTGGTGGAAAGCGCGGGCGCCAACCTCATGCAGTACCGCGTGCAGGACTTCGTGCGCGGCGGCAACATCTTCCGCAACCTCGCGCGGCTCTCGGCCGCGGGGCTGCCGGTGGTGACCGTGACGCACGGCTCGTCGACCGCGGGCGGCGCCTACCAGACAGGCCTGTCGGACTACATCGTGATGGTGCGCGACCGCACCCGGGCCTTCCTGGCCGGGCCGCCGCTCCTGAAGGCCGCCACCGGAGAGATCGCCACCGAGGAAGAACTGGGCGGCGCCGTCATGCACACCCACATCTCGGGCCTGGGCGACTACCTGGCCGAGGACGACCGCGACGCGCTGCGCATCGCGCGCGCCATCCTCGGCGGCATCGACTGGGCGCGCGACCAGGCGCCGCGCACCTTCGCGCCGCCGCGCCACGACGCCGAGGAGCTGATGGGCCTCATGCCCGCCGACGGCCGCCGGCCGGTGGACATGCGCGAGGTCATCGCGCGCATCGCCGACGGCTCCGAGTTCCTGGCCTTCAGCGAGCACTACGGCAGCGCCACGGTCTGCGGCCACATCCGCCTCGAGGGGCATGCGGTGGGCATCATCACCAACAACGGCCCGATCGATTCCGACGGCGCCACCAAGGCCACGCACTTCATCCAGGCCTGCTGCCAGTCGCGCACGCCCATCGTCTACCTGCAGAACATCACGGGCTACATGGTGGGCCGCGCGCACGAGGAGGCCGGCATCATCAAGCACGGCGCCAAGATGATCCAGGCCGTGACCAGCGCCAACGTGCCGCAGATCACGCTGCACTGCGGCGCCTCGTACGGCGCCGGCAACTACGGCATGTGCGGGCGCGGCTTCGCGCCGCGCTTCTGCTTCAGCTGGCCCAACGCGCGCACCGCCGTGATGGGCGGCGAGCAGGCCGCGCAGACCATGGCCATCGTGATGGAGGCCGGCATGGCCCGCAAAGGCGCCGTCGACCGCGACAAGATCGACGCGATGCAGCGCCAGATCGTCGAGCGCTTCGAGCGCCAGATGAGCGTCTTCACCACCAGCGCGCTGCTGCTGGACGACGGCGTGATCGACCCGCGCGACACGCGCGCCGTGCTGGCCGAGGCGCTGTCGATCTGCCGCGACGCCGAGGCGCGCGCGCCGCAACCCATGCAGTTTTCGGTGGCACGGCCATGAGCACCTTTCACAAGATCCTGATCGCCAACCGCGGCGAGATCGCCGTGCGCGTGATGCGCACCGCGCGCGCCATGGGCTACCGCACGGTCGCTGTGTACTCGCGCGCCGATGCAGACGCCGAGCATGTGCGCCAGGCCGACGAGGCCGTGTGCATCGGCGAGCCGCTGCCCGCGCAGAGCTACCTGAACATCGACGCGATCGTTGCCGCGGCCCGTGCCAGCGGCGCCGACGCGGTGCACCCGGGCTATGGCTTCCTCGCCGAGAACGCGGCCTTCGCACAGGCGTGTCGCGACGCGGGGCTGGTCTTCATCGGCCCGTCGCCCGAAGCCATCGTCGCGATGGGCGACAAGGCCGGCGCCAAGCGGCTCATGCAGGCGGCCGGCGTGCCGTGCATTCCAGGCTACCAGGGCGACGATCAAAGCACCGCCACGCTGGCCGCCGAGGCCGAGCGCATCGGCTGGCCCGTGATGATCAAGGCCACGGCCGGCGGCGGCGGGCGCGGCATGCGGCTCGTGACCGCGGCCGGCGCCTTCGCCGAGCAACTGCAGAGCGCGCAGTCCGAGGCGCTGCATGCCTTCGGCGACGCCACCGTGATTTTGGAGCGCGCCATCGTCGCGCCGCGCCACATCGAGATCCAGGTGTTTGCCGACCGCCACGGTCACGCGATTCACCTCGGCGAGCGCGACTGCTCGGTGCAGCGGCGTCACCAGAAGGTGATCGAGGAAGCACCCTCGCCGGCCGTCGATGCCGCGCTGCGCGCGCGCATGGGCGCCACCGCCGTGGCCGCCGCCAAGGCCATCGCCTACGAAGGCGCGGGCACGCTGGAGTTTTTGCTCGACGCGCAGGGCCAGTACTGGTTCATGGAAATGAACACGCGGCTGCAGGTGGAGCACCCCGTGACCGAAGCGGTGACGGGGCTGGACCTCGTCGAACTGCAGCTGCGCGTGGCGGCCGGCGAGCCGCTGACGCTGACGCAGGACGACGTGCGCATCACCGGCCATGCGATCGAGGTGCGCCTGTGCGCCGAAGACCCGCAGCAGGGCTTCCTGCCGCAGAGCGGCACGCTCACGGCGTGGCGTCCGTCGCCTACGCTGCGCACCGAGCACGCGCTGCGCGACGGCGCCGAGGTGCCGCCCTTCTACGACTCGATGATCGCCAAGCTCATCGCGTCGGGCCGCACGCGCGACGAAGCGCGACAGCGGCTGCTGGCGGGCCTGCGCGACACCATCGCACTGGGCCTGCCGACCAACCAGGCATTGCTGCAGCGCGCGCTCGCGCACCCGGTGTTCGCGAGCGGCGGAGCGACCACCGCCTTCATCGGCGACCACCTCGACGCGCTGCTCGCCGCCGACGCGGCAGCCGACACGCGCGCCGCCCTGCTCGCGGCCCTGCTGCTGCAGACCGGCGCGCGCGGCTGGCCTTCGCCACTGGCGCATACGCTGCCCAACGCCCTGCGCTTTTCGCTCGACGGCGCCGTGGACACGGCACGCGTGACGCCGCGCGGCGCGGCGCATTTCGAGGTCGTGCTGGACGACGCCGAGCCGGCCACGCTCGCGCTGCTGGCGCTGTCGGACGACGGCCTGCTGCGCTTCGCCTGCGACGGCGTGGCCGCGCAGGCGCAGGTCGTGCGGTGCGCCGAACGCGTCGACTTCCATTTCGACGGCCGCGCCCACCGCCTCGACGACCTCACGCACGTGGCCGTTCCGCGCGCCGACGCGGGCGGCGGCGACGGCCTGCTGCGCGCCTCGATGAACGGCCGCGTGGTCGCCCTGCTGGCCGCCGAGGGCGACACCGTCTCGGCAGGCCAGCCGCTGGTCACGCTCGAAGCCATGAAGATGGAACACGTGCACTGCGCGCCGCGCGCGGGCCGCGTCGCGGCGCTGCATGTGGCCGTGGGCACGCAGGTGGCCGCGCGCCACATCGTGGCCGAGATCGCCGAGGCCTGAAGGCCCCTCCCCTTTGTCGAGAACCTGTCGAATGAACGCATCCCACTATCGCTCCGTCTTCGCGCCCGGCCTGTTCGCCGGGCAATGCATCGTCGTCACCGGCGGCGGCTCGGGCATCGGCCGCTGCACCGCGCACGAACTGGCCTCGCTCGGCGCCCACGTGGTGCTGGTGGGCCGCAAGCCCGAGAAGCTCGACGCGGTGCGCGCCGAGATCGAGGCCGCCGGCGGCAACGCCAGCACGCAGGCCTTCGACATCCGCCAGGAAGACGCGGTGCGCGAGGCCGTGAAGGCCATCGTCGCGGCGCACGGGCGCATCGACGGGCTGGTCAACAACGCGGGCGGCCAGTACATCACGCCGCTGGCCGCCATCTCGGCCAAGGGCTGGGAGGCGGTGATCCACACCAACCTCACGGGCGGCTTCCTGGTGGCGCGCGAGTGCTACCTGCAGAGCATGCAGGCGACCGGCGGCGCCATCGTCAACATCGTGGCCGACATCTGGGGGTCGATGCCGAACATGGGCCACAGCGGCGCCGCGCGCGCCGGCATGGTGAGCTTCACCGAGACCGCCGCCGCCGAATGGGCCGTGAGCGGCGTGCGCGTGAACGCCGTGGCGCCGGGCTACATCGCCTCCAGCGGCATGGACCACTACCCGCCCGAGGCCGGCGACATGCTGCGCGCCATGCGCAAGACCGTGCCGGCCGGCCGCTTCGGCAACGAGGCCGAGACCTCCGCCGCCATCGCCTTCCTGCTGGGCCCGGCCGCCGCCTTCATCAGCGGCACCGTGCTGCGCGTGGACGGCGCGCGCCCGCAGGCGCGCATGGGCTGGCCCATGGCGCTGCCCGACGCGCAGGCGCAGCAGCGCCCCGCGGTGCGGCCCTACGACGGCTTTCACCTCGCGCAGACACCGCGCGTGTTCCAGGACAAGTAACGAGCGAACGAACGGAGACCAGTGATGCAGTACACCCATGAACACCTCGAGATGCAGAACACCCTGCGCCGGTTCATCGACGAGGAGATCAACCCCCATGTCGACGAATGGGAAGAGGCCGAGATCTTTCCCGCGCACGAGGTCTTCAAGAAGCTCGGCAGCCTCGGCCTGCTGGGCCTGAACAAGCCCGAGGCCTTCGGCGGCGCCGGGCTCGACTATTCGTTTGCGATGGCCTTCGCCGAAGGGCTGGGCCACATCAGCTGCGGCGGCGTGCCGATGGCCATCGGCGTGCAGACCGACATGTGCACGCCCGCGCTCGCGCGCTTCGGCAGCGACGAGTTGCGCCGCGAGTTCCTGGTGCCCGCCATCGCGGGCGACACGGTCGGCTGCATCGGCGTGAGCGAGCCCGGCGCGGGCAGCGACGTGGCGGGCCTGAAGACCTATGCGAAGAAGGACGGCGACGACTACCTCATCACCGGCCAGAAGATGTGGATCACCAACAGCCTGCAGGCCGACTGGATGTGCATGCTGGTCAACACCAGCGAAGGCCCGGTGCACCGCAACAAGTCGCTCGTGATGGTGCCGATGAACCTGCCCGGCATCGAGAAGGCCAAGAAGATCCGCAAGATCGGCATGGACTCGAGCGACACCGGCCTCATCTACTTCGACAACGTGCGCGTGCCGCAGCGCTACCGCATCGGCGAGGAAGGCCAGGGCTTCGTCTACCAGATGCAGCAGTTCCAGGAAGAGCGCCTGTGGTGCGCGGCCAGCTCGCTCGCGCCGATGGACGACTGCATCACGCAGACCATCGAGTGGGCACAGCAGCGCCAGATGTTCGGCGCCACGCTGGCCGACCAGCAGTGGGTGCAGTTCAAGCTGGCCGAGCTCAAGACCGAGGTGGAAGCGCTGCGCGCCCTCACCTACCGCGCCTGCGACCTGCATGTGAAGGGCGAGGACGTGCTCGAGCTCGCCTCGATGGCCAAGCTCAAGACCGGCCGCCTCACGCGCCAGGTGGCCGACACCTGCCTGCAGTTCTGGGGCGGCATGGGCTTCACGCTGGAGAACCGCGTCTCGCGCCTGTACCGCGACGGCCGCCTGGGCTCGATCGGCGGCGGCGCCGACGAGGTGATGCTCGGCATCCTCGCCAAGACCATGGGCATCGCCAAGCGCCCGCCGCGCGGCTGAGCGACATGGACGCGGAACTGCAGGCCGACCGTGCGGCGCTCGCCGACACGGTGCGCCGCTTCGCCCAGACCGAGATCGCACCGAACGTGCAGGCCTGGGACGAGGCCGGCGAATTCCCGCGCGCGCTGTACGCCCGCGCGGCCGAGCTGGGCCTGCTGGGCCTGGGCTACCCGGAAGCACTCGGCGGCACGCCCGCCTCGTATGCGCTGAAGCTGCCGGCGTGGGTCGCGCTCGCGCGCCACGGCCACAGCGGCGGCGTGCTCGCGAGTCTGTTCTCGCACAACATCGGCCTGCCGCCCGTGGTGCTGCATGCCAGCGACGCGGTGCGCCACGAGGTCGTGCCCGCGGTGCTGCGCGGCGAGAAGATCGCCGCGCTTGCGATCACCGAACCCGGCGGCGGCTCCGACGTGGCCGCGGTGCGCACGACGGCCAAGCGCGACGGCGATCACTACGTGCTGAACGGCGAGAAGACCTTCATCACCTCGGGCATGCGCGCCGACTGGATCACCGTGGCCGTGCGCACCGGCGAAGGTCGCGGCGCGGGCGGGCTCTCGATGCTGCTGGTGCCGGGCGACGCGCCCGGCCTTTCGCGCACCCGGCTCGCGAAGATGGGCTGGCTGTGCTCCGACACCGCCACGCTGCACTTCGACAACGTGCGCGTGCCCGCGCGCTACCTGCTCGGCGAAGAAGGCGGCGGGTTCCGCATGGTCATGGGTAACTTCAACGGCGAGCGCGTCGGGCTCGCGGCCGGCGCGCTGGGCTTCGCGCAGGCCTGCCTGGACGAGGCGCTGGCCTGGTCGCGCGAGCGCAAGACCTTCGGCGCCGCGCTCATCGAGCACCAGGCCGTGCGCCACAAGCTGGTCGACATGCAGATGCGCATCGCCTCGACCGAAGCCTGGCTCGAGGCCGTGTCCGCCGAGGGCGACGCGCACGAGGCGGCGGGCCGCATCAACGCGCCCGAGTGGGTGGCGCAGGTCTGCCTGCTCAAGAACCACGCCACGCAGACCATGCAGTTCTGTGCCGACCAGGCGGTGCAGATCCTCGGCGGCATGGGCTTCATGCGCGGCACCGTGAGCGAGCGCGTCTACCGCGAGGTCAAGGTGATGATGATCGGCGGCGGGGCCGAGGAGATCATGAAGGAGCTGGCGGCGCGGCAGCTGGGGTGGGTGTAGCGACCTTCATTTCGGCCCGGCCGGAACGCCGCTGCGCAGCGGGTGTCCAACCGTTCAGCACCTTTGCTGAGTCGCGGGAGATCACCATGCTCTCTTTCACTTATGGCATCGGCGCCGTCGTTCTGGTCCTGCTGGCGGCGCTGCTCTTTTCGGCGATATGGATCTTCCGGGAGTACGAGCGCGGCATCGTGTTCACCCTGGGGCGCTTCTCGAAGGTAGCAGGGCCGGGACTGGTGTTCGTGATCCCGGCCATCCAGCAGGTGGTGCGCGTCGACCTGCGCACCGTGGTGCTCGAAGTGCCGACGCAGGATGTGATCTCGCGCGACAACGTGTCGGTGAAGGTCAGCGCGGTCGTCTACTTCCGCATCGTCGATGCGGCCAAGGCCATCATCGAGGTCAAGGACTTCTTCAACGCGACCAGCCAGCTGGCCCAGACCACGCTGCGCTCGGTGCTCGGCAAGCACCAGCTGGACGACATGCTGGCCGAGCGCGAGAAGCTCAACCTGGATGTGCGCGAGTCGCTGGACGTGCAGACGGCGTCATGGGGCATCAAGGTGTCGAACGTCGAAATCAAGCAGATCGACCTCACCGAATCCATGATCCGCGCCATCGCACGGCAGGCCGAGGCGGAACGCGAACGCCGCGCCAAGGTGATCCATGCCGAAGGCGAGCTGCAGGCGTCCGAGAAGCTGTTCCAGGCCGCGCGCGTGCTGGCGCAGGAGCCGCAGGCCATCCAGTTGCGCTACCTGGAAACGCTCACGGTGATCGGCTCGGACAAGAACACGACCATCGTGTTTCCGCTGCCGGTGGACCTGATGGCGAGCTTGCTCGGCAAGCAGCACGCATAGCCTGCAACGGCGGTGGTCCCGGCGCCGGTTCGAATCGCTGCGCGGGCAGATCAGGTCGATGGCGCCGCGGATGGATCGGCACCGGCCTGCGCGAGCCCGACGCAGAAATCGCGCACCAGCCGCAGTGCAGGGGCCTCGGTGCGGCCTTCGAGCGTGACGAAGGCGAACTGCGCGCTGAGCCCCGCCGCGGGCGCCACCGTCAACTCGGCCAGTTCGCCGCTGTCCTGCAGCGCGCGGGTGGCCGCGAGCACGCCTAGGAAGATCGCGTCGGTGTTGCGCACGGCATCGATCAGCGCGCCGATGTCTTCCGACGACACATGCAGCCAGCGCTGCGGGCTCGCGTCGCTGCCGTAGCGCTCGACCAGGATGCGCGCCACGTCGTCGCTGACCATCGTCGAGACCACCGGGTAGCGCACGAGGTCGTCGAAGCCCACCGGCGTGCCGCGGCCCTTCGCGAGCAGCGGATGACCGCGCCGGCAGACGAAGCCGGAGCGCAGCGTCGGCAGCACGTCGATGTGCAGGTCTTCCCGCGGTGACACCGCGCGGTAGGTGAGCACCAGCGCATCCAGCGTGCGCGCGCGCAGTGCCGCCAGTTGCAGGTCGGGCCCGCCGCCGTGCAGCTGCAGGCCCACACGTGGGTGGTGGCGCAGCATGTGAATCAGCAACGGCGACGAGAACAAGGCGCCCGGTGCGGCACCGAGCCCCAGCCGCACCGAGCCGGCCTGCCCGTCGGCCAGCAGCGCGGCGGCGCGCTTGAGTTCATGCGTCTCCATCGAGATGCGCTTGGCGCGCGCCAGCACCATGGCGCCGAACGGCGTGAGCTCGTTGCGCTTGCCGATGCGGTCGACGAGCTGCATGCCGAGCTCCTGCTCGAGCATCTGGATGCTGCGGCTGAGCGCCGGCTGCGTCAGGTGCACCTTCTCGGACGCGCGGCTGAAGGACCCGGTTTCGGCGAGCGCGAGCAGGTGGTCGAGTTGCTGGAGGTTCATGGCGGGCCGCTCTTTGTCATACGCATGAGGCGCACTCATGGTAATGACAAAAACAATGCATTGGACAGATATTCATGCGATTCCTAGCATCCATCGCGTACTACTTTGGACCAAGGAATTTCCCCATGAAGCGGTTCGGTCAATGGCTTTGCGCGCTGGCTTTTCTAGGCTGCGGCACGGCGGCGATGGCGCAGCCACAAGCGCAGGGGCCCTACCCCTCGAAGGTCGTCACGATGATGGTTCCCTACCCGGCGGGCGCGGCCAGCGACTTCACCGCGCGGGCCCTGAACGACCTGGTCGGCAAGGCGCTCGGCGGGCAGGTGATCGTCGAGAACCTCGGTGGCGCGAGCGGCGCCATCGCCGCGGGCAAGGTGCTGGCGGCGCCGGCCGACGGCCACTTTCTGTTCCAGGGCTCGCCCAACGAGCTGATCCTGTCGGGGCTGGTGAACAAGAGCACGCGCTACAAGCCCGAGGACTTCCAGTGGATCGCGCCGGTGGCCACCTCGCCCCTGGTGCTGATGGTCAACAGCCAGCTGCCGGCGCACTCGCTCGATGAGTTCGTGGCGCTGGCGCGCTCGCGCAAGGACGCACCGCTGAGCTACGGCACGCCGGGCGCCGGCACGCTGTATCACCTGCTCGGCGAGCTCTTCACGAAACGCACCGGCGCGCCTGCCACGCACGTGCCCTACAAGGGCGGCGCACCCCTCCTGCAGGACCTGATCGGCGGGCAGATCGACTTCGCGTTCATGCCGTACCAGGCCTTCTATGCCGACTATGTGAAGCAGGGCCGCCTGCGCGTGATCGGCTCGCTGTCGCCCGGCAAGCGCCTGCCCGCGCCGTTCGACACGGTGCAGACCAGCGCGCAGAGCAAGGACATGAAGGACTTCGACTTCAGCATCTGGACCTCGTACGTGGTGCGCAAGGGCACGCCGCGGCCGGTGGCCGAACGGCTCAACGCCGCGATCGCCGCCGCGCTGAAGAACCCGCAGGCGCGCGCGCAGCTGGAATCGCAGGCCAAGACCGTCTTCGAGCCGATGAGCCTGGAGGCGGGAGAGCAGTTCTACGCCGCCGAGATCGCGCGCTATCGCGACCTCGTCAAGGCCATCGGCTACGAGTCGCCCTGAGCCCCCGCTCCACGCAAGAACAAGAGGTGCATTCATGAAGACGAGACACATCAATGGCCTGGTGCTGACGATCGCGCTGTCGCTCTCGGCGTGCGGCGGCGGTGGCGGCAGCACCGGTTTCGGCGGCATCGCGCTGCCGCCGGCCGCGAGCCCCGCACCGGAGGCCCCCGCGCCGGCGCCGGACGACCTCACGGTCGCGGTCACCACCGAGGGCAAGGTCGCGGGCAGCGCCGGCTCGGACATGGTGTCGTTCCTCGGCATTCCCTACGCGCAGCCGCCGGTGGGCGCCTTGCGCTGGGCACCGCCGCAACCGCCGGCCGCACACGCGGCCACGCTGCAGGCCAGGGCCTTCGGCCATGCGTGCCCGCAAGCCCCCGGCGCGGTGTCGTCACCGATCGTCGAAGACTGCCTCTATCTCAACGTGTGGAAGCCCGCAGGCACGAAGCCCGGCGACAAGCTGCCGGTGATCTTCTACATCCACGGCGGCGCGTTCACGCTGGGTTCGGGCGAGATGGGCCCGAGCCCGCTGGCGAGCCGCGGCGTGGTCGTCGTCAGCCTCAACTACCGGCTCGGCGCGCTCGGCTACCTCGCGAACAAGGCATTGCGCGCAGCCAACAAGGACGGCAGCCTCGGCAACTTCGCGGTGATGGACCAACTGGCCGCGCTCGGCTGGGTGCAGAAGAACATCGCGGCCTTCGGCGGCGATGCGGGCAACGTCACGCTGTGGGGCACCTCGGCAGGCGCGACGCAGAGCTTCTCGTTGCTGCAGTCGCCGAAGGCCAAGGGGCTGTTCCAGCGCGCGGTGATGCAAAGCGGCGGCGCGGCCGAGTACTCGAACCCGAGCATGGACACCTCGCTGGCCGTCGGCGACACCGCCGTGCAGAACCTCGGATGCAGCGGCGCCGCCGACGTGGTCGCCTGCCTGCGGGCACTGCCGGTGTCGGCGCTGCTCGCACAGGGCACGCTCAAGTGGCGGCCCACGGTCGACGCACAGGTCCTCACGCAGGTGCCCGCACGCGCCTTCGCGACCGGCAACTTCAACCAGGTGCCCGTGATGATCGGCGGCGTGCGCGACGAGGGCACGCTGTTCGTCGACACGAAGCTGAGCGCCACCTACTACCCGCTGTACCTGCGCGGGCTCGCGCCGGCCGGCTACGACACCACGGCCATCGAGGCGGCCTACCCGATCGGCAACTACGCCGTGCCGGCGCAAGGCATCGCGCGCGCCATGGGCGACGCGATGTACGCCTGCGGCAACAGCGCGCGGCGCGATGCGCTCGCGGCCTGGGTGCCGGTGTACGGCTGGGAGATGACCGATCCGCAGCTGTCGTTTCCGACGAGCCCCACGGCCTTCTTCTACGGCACCGCGCACGGCATGGACAGCTACTACCTGACCGGCACGGTCGACGCGCTGCCCACGTACCCGTACTTCGACCCGGGCAGCGCCACGCCCGACGCAACCACCACCGCACAGCGCAAGGCGCTGTCGGCGCAGATGGTCGCTTACCTCCTCAACTTCGCGAAGCACGGCGACCCGAACGGGGATGGCCGCAACGTCACGACGCGCTGGCCGCGCTCCATGGGGCCGTCGGGCCGCGCGCTGATGGAGTTCACCTACCCCACCGTCAAGACATCGAGCAACGCGTTCGAGCACACGCACAAGTGCGACACGCTGTGGGGGCCGGACGTGTTCCCGCCGCTGTACTGACGAACCCACCGCATTCACTCCTCCATCCATGAACGAACAACACGTCATCGACCACCTCGACGCTCGCCAGCCGCAGATCGTGGCGTGGCTCAAGGACTTCCTGCGCATCCCGAGCGTGAGCGCCGACCCGGCCTTCGCGCCGGGCATGCACGAGGCGCGGCGCTTCCTCGTCGAGCGGCTGCAGCAGATCGGCCTGGCCGGCGTGCGCCTGCTCGACGGCGACGGCGAGCCCGCCGTGTACGGCGAATGGAATGGCGCGCCCGGCCAACCCACGCTGATGGTCTACGGCCACTACGACGTGCAGCCGGCCGATCCCGTCGCGCAGTGGCGCACGCCGCCGTTCGAGCCCACGGAAGTGGACGACCGGCTCTACGGCCGAGGCACCTCCGACGTGAAGGGCTCGACCACCATCGCACTCGAGGTGATCGCCTCGTTTCTCGCGGTGCAGGGCCGGTGCCCGGTGAACATCAAGGTGTTCCTCGAAGGCGAGGAGGAAACGGGCAGCCCCTCGCTGCGAACCCTCGTCGAGCGCCACCGGGCGCTGCTGCAGGCCGATGCGGTGCTGTCGGCCGACGGCGGGCGCGCGAGCGCGCAGGTGCCGACGATCAACACCGGTGCGCGCGGCAACTCGCAGCTCGAGGTGCGGTTGCGCACCGCGCACAAGGACCTGCATTCAGGCCGCTACGGCGGCGGCGTGCGCAACGCGCTGCACGAGATGGCGCGGCTGGTCGCATCGCTGCACCACGCGGATGGCGGCGTGGCGGTCGAAGGCTTCTACGAGGGCGTGCTGCCACTCAACGCCAGGCAGCGTGCCGATACCGCGGCGTTCCCCTACGACGAAGCCGCGTTCTTTTCTGATGTCGGCGCCGGCGCGCACGGCGAGCCCGAATACACCGCCCGCGAGCGCATCACGCTGCGGCCCGCACTCGACGTCAACGGCCTGTGGGGCGGCTACACGGGCGGTGGCGGCAAGACCATCGTGCCCTGCGAGGCGCAGGCCAAGCTCACCACGCGCGTGGTCGCGGGGCAGGACCCGCGCGCCGTGATCCACGCGGTGCTGCGCCACCTGCAGCGGCACTGCCCGCCCGGCTGCACGCTCGACGTGGTGGCCCTGAACGACGGCTCACCCGCCTCCACCCTCGCGCCGGACCACCCGCTGGTGCGCGCAGCCGAAGCGGTGCTCGAACGCGAGAGCGGCCGGCGCCCCGTTCACGTGCGGCTCGGCGCGAGCGTGCCGGTCACGTCGATCTTCAAGGAGATGCTGGGCATCGACACGCTGATGTTCGGCTTCAACCTGCCCGATGAAGACGTGCATGCGCCGAACGAGTTCTTCCGGCTGGCGTCCATCCAGCAAGGGACACGGGCCTGGACCTTGCTGCTTGCAGAACTGGCGAAGCACCCGCCGGCATCCTTTCATGCCGGCTGACGCCTGACGCGCGTCAGTCCGCGTCTTCTCCACCGCCCGCCTGTGCGGCCAGCGCGGCCGCCGCGCGCAGCTTGTCCTTCTTGCTCGGCCGCGCACCCTTGATGCCGCCGTTGCCCGAGGTGTCGACCAGCACCGGCGCCGCCTCGGTCGGCTCGAAACCCGCGATGCGTTCGCGCGGCACGCGCTGGCCCTGGCGCTTCTCGATCAGGCGGAAGTGCGCCTCGGTGGTGGGGCTCACGAAGCTGATCGCCAGCCCGCTCGCGCCCGCGCGGCCGGTCCGGCCGATGCGGTGGATGTAGTCGGTGGGCGAGCGCGGCAGGTCGTAGTTGATGACCACGGGCAGCTGCGCGATGTCCAGGCCGCGCGCCGCCAGGTCGGTCGCGATCACCACGTCCCAGCGGCTCTGCTTGAACTGCGCCAGGATGTCGCGGCGCGTGCCCTGCGCGATGTCGCCGTGGAAGGGCACGGCGTAGATGCCATTGCGGTACAGCTTCTCGGCCACGGTCTGCGCGGCGTGCTGCGTGGCGACGAACACCAGCACGCGGTCCCAGGTGCCTTCGTTGTCCTTCAGCAGCTGGCGCAGCAGCTGGGTGCGGCGGGCGGCGTCGACCTCGATGGCGCGCTGCACGATGTCGGGGCGGGTGCCGGGCTCGCCCTGCACGTCGACCAGCGCCGGGTCGTGCAGCATGTCGTCGGCCAGCGCCTGGATGGCGATCGGGAAGGTGGCCGAAAAGAGCAGGTTCTGGCGCCGCGCCGGCAGCAGCGCCAGGATGCGCTGCAGCTCCTCGGCAAAGCCCAGGTCGAACAGGCGGTCGGCCTCGTCGAGCACGAGCGTCGACACGGCGTCGAGCGCGAGCGCGTTGTGTTCGACCAGGTCGAGCAGCCGGCCGGGCGTGGCGACCACGATGTCGGCGCCGCCGCGCAGCCGCATCATCTGCGGGTTGATCGAGACGCCGCCGACCGCGACGACGATCTTCAGGCGCTCGGGCAGGTGCCGCGCGAAGTCTTCCAGCGTCTCGCCGACCTGGGCCGCGAGTTCGCGCGTGGGCACGAGCACCAGCGCGCGCAGCCGGCGCGACGCCGACGACGCAGGCTCGGCGGCCAGGCGCTGCAGCAGCGGCAGGGAAAATGCGGCCGTCTTGCCGGAGCCGGTCTGTGCCGAGCCCCGCAGGTCGCGGCCCTGCAAAATGGCAGGGATGGCCGCCGCCTGGATGGCGGTCGGCGCGGCAAAGCCGCTCGCGGCGGCTGCTTGCGCGAGCGCGGGGGTCAGGCCCAGGGTATCGAATGGCATGGAACGGGCACCGGGAAAAAAGAGAGATCGAAAGAAAGACGGATCGAATGGGAACGATGAAGAACAGCCGCACCGGCAGCACGCTGGTGTACTCCACCGAGGCGGGCGGGCGCATGTGCCCCGACTGCGGCGCCCCGATGGCGCAATGCCGCTGCAAGGAACTCGCGAAGGCCCGCACGGCGGCCACGGACGGCATTGTCCGCGTATCGCACGAGACCAAGGGTCGAAAGGGCAAGGGCGTGACCGTGGTCAAGGGCCTGCCGCTCGACGCGGCGGCGCTGGCAGCCGTGGGCAAGCAGCTGAAAGCGGCCTGCGGCACCGGCGGTACGGTGAAGGATGGCACCGTGGAGATCCAGGGCGATCACCGCGAGGTCGTCATCGCCGCCCTCGTGAAGCAGGGCCACACGGTCAAGCGCGCAGGCGGCTGAAGCACGCATGAACCCCGAAGACCTGCAGCGCCTGGTGACGCTCGAAATGCCTTTTGGCAAGCACAAGGGCACGCTGATTGCCGATTTGCCCGGAAATTACCTGACCTGGTTTGCGCGCGAGGGTTTTCCCGCGGGAGAAATTGGCCGGCTGCTCGCTTTGATGCATGAAATAGACCACAACGGCCTGTCCGACCTGCTCAAACCGTTGCGAAACCGCCCGTCGGGTCGGAATGTTTCTCGATAACACAAGATTTCCCCCCTTTTTTCGGAAATCGGGCCGGATAATCCGGCTCACGTGTCTGCGAGCTTCGGCTCCCGTGCACGTAATTTGGTGATCGGTCAGTTTCGCGCCACAGCGCATTAGTTTGTTGTGATTCTGGGACTCCATCGCTTTGTGTTTTTTTGGTTTGAATTAGGAGTCCCTCCATGGGCAAGAAACTTTACGTGGGCAACCTCGCCTACTCCGTGCGTGACAACGACCTGGAACAGGCTTTCGGCGAGTTCGGCTCGATCGTCAGCGCCAAGGTCATGATGGAACGTGACACCGGCCGTTCGAAGGGCTTCGGCTTCGTCGAAATGGGCACGGACGCTGAAGCACTCGCAGCTGTCGAAGGCATGAACGGCGCATCGCTGCAGGGCCGCGCCCTGACGGTGAATGAAGCCCGTCCGATGGAAGCTCGTCCCCCCCGCACCGGCGGTGGTGGCGGCTACGGCGGTGGTGGCGGCGGCGGCTACGGTGGTGGCGGCGGCGGCGGTTACGGCGGCGGCGGTGGCGGCCGTAGCGGTGGCGGCGGTGGTTACGGCGGCGGCGGCGGTGGCCGCGGCGGCTACTAAGCCCTCCCCCACACACTCATGAGCGCCTCGGCGCTCTGAATGAATAAAAAGCTCCTTCGGGAGCTTTTTTCGTTTCTGGCTCACCCCACAACCCGGCCCCGGTCCCTGCCCCTTCGAGGAACACCGCGGAACCGGTTTTGCCGGGCCGCTGGTGTTGCCCCCGGAGGGGGGTGGCGTAGCGACACGAAGTGCGCGAAGCCTGGGGGAGAGCCCGTACTTTCCCTGTAAGCATTTGTCCGTACCGTCGCGGTCAGCCGACGGTCAGCCGCTGGCGACGACCCTCGTCCCTTCGAAAACAGAGGGTCGAGACAATGAAAATCAAGAGACAGGCGGACTTCTTCTCAGGAGTCATGTTCGCCGCCGTCGGTGGCGCGTTCGCCATCGGCGCCACCACCTACACCATCGGCGACGGCGCCCGCATGGGGCCGGGGTACTTCCCGCTGATGCTGGGCATCCTGCTGGCGCTGCTGGGCGCGCTGATCATGTTCCAGGCCATGGTGGTCGAGAGCGCCGACGGCGACAGGATCGGCAAATGGGCCTGGAAGCCGCTGGCCTTCGTGCTCGGCGCCAACCTGGCCTTCGGCGTGCTGCTGGGCGGCCTGCCCAGCGTCGGGCTGCCGGCGATGGGCATGATCATCGCGATCTACGCGCTGACGATCATCTCGAGCATGGCCGGCGAGCACTTCAAGCTGCGCGACGTGCTGGTGCTCTCCACCATCCTGGCGGCCGGCAGCTATGTGGCCTTCATCTGGGCGCTCAAGCTGCAGATCCAGGTCTGGCCCACGTTCATTTCGGGTTGAGGAGCACACCGCCATGGAACTGTTCCACAACCTGGCGACCGGCTTCGGCGTCGCCTTCACCTTCACCAACCTGCTGTACTGCCTGGTCGGCTGCATCCTGGGCACGCTGATCGGCGTGCTGCCGGGCATCGGCCCGGTCGCGACCATCGCGATGCTGCTGCCCGCCACCTACGCGCTGCCGCCCGTGTCGGCGCTGATCATGCTGGCCGGCATCTACTACGGCGCCCAGTACGGCGGCTCGACCACCGCCATTCTGGTGAACCTGCCCGGGGAGTCGTCCTCGGTGGTCACCTGTATCGACGGCTACCAGATGGCAAGGCAGGGCCGCGCAGGCCCTGCGCTGGCTGCGGCCGGCCTGGGCTCGTTCTTCGCAGGCTGCGTCGGCACCTTGATCCTGGCCGCCTTCGCGCCGCCGCTGACCGAGCTGGCCTTCAAGTTCGGCCCGGCCGAGTACTTCTCGCTGATGGTGCTGGGCCTGATCGGCGCGGTGGTGCTGGCCTCGGGCTCGCTGCTCAAGGCGGTGGCGATGATCGTGCTGGGCCTGCTGCTGGGCATCGTGGGCACCGACGTGAACTCAGGCGTGGCGCGCTTCAGCTTCGACATTCCCGAGCTCACCGACGGCATCGGCTTCGTGGTGATCGCCATGGGCGTGTTCGGCTACGGCGAAATCATCGGCAACCTCTCGCAGCCCGACGACGAGCGCGAGGTGTTCACGCACAAGGTGAAGGGCCTGTGGCCCACCAAGGACGACTTCAAGCGCATGACGCCCGCCGTGCTGCGCGGCACGGCGCTGGGTTCGGCGCTGGGCATCCTGCCCGGCGGCGGTGCGCTGCTGGCGGCCTTTGCGGCCTACGCACTGGAGAAGAAGATCAAGATGCGCCCCGGCGAAGTGCCCTTCGGCAAGGGCAACATCCGCGGCGTGGCCTCGCCCGAGTCGGCCAACAACGCCGGCGCGCAGACCTCCTTCATTCCGCTCTTGACGCTGGGCATCCCGCCCAACGCGGTGATGGCGCTGATGGTGGGCGCGATGACGATCCACAACATCCAGCCCGGCCCGCAGGTGATGACCAGCAACCCCGAGCTGTTCTGGGGCCTGATCGCCTCGATGTGGATCGGCAACGCGATGCTGATCATCCTGAACCTGCCGCTGATCGGGATGTGGATCAAGCTGCTGACGGTGCCCTACAAGTTCCTGTTCCCCGCCATCGTGCTGTTCTGCGCGATCGGCGTGTACTCGACCAACAACAACACCTTCGACGTGTGGATGGTGGCGATCTTCGGCTTCATCGGCTACCTGTTCCTGAAGCTGCGCACCGAGCCGGCCCCGCTGCTGCTGGGCTTCATCCTCGGGCCGATGATGGAAGAGAACCTGCGGCGCGCGCTGCTGCTGTCGCGCGGCGCGTGGAGCGTGTTCGTGACGCGGCCGCTGTCGGCAGGGCTGCTGATCGCCGCAGCCTTGCTGCTGGCCATCGTGCTGCTGCCGGCAATCAAGGCGAAGCGCGAAGAAGCCTTCGTTGAGGATTGAGCTGGAGGCTCCTTCCAGGAACACCGCGGAACCGGCTTTGCCGGGCCGCTGGTGTTGCCCCCGGTAGGGGGTTGGCGAAGCGACACGAAGTGCGCGAAGACTGGGGGCGAGCCTGTTGCTCCAGGGGCTTTTTTTATTTCAGGAACGCGTCGTAGGCCGTTTTCAGGATCAGCGCACTCACCACCACGATGAACACGATCCGCACGAAGCCCGCCCCGTGCTTCAGCGCCACGCGCGTACCGACCAGGCTGCCAGCCACGTTGGCCACGGCCATCACCAGCCCGTAGTGCCACCAGACGTGGCCCTTGGCAGCCAGCAGGATCAGCGCGGCGGCGTTGGTCAGGGTGTTGATGACCTTGGCCGAGGCCGAGGCGTTGAGGAAGTCGTAGCCCATCCAGCGCACGAACAGGAACACCAGGAAGCTGCCCGTGCCCGGGCCGAAGAAGCCGTCGTAGAAACCGATGGTCAGGCCGATGGTGCTGGCCGCCAGCGTCTCGGCGCGGCCGCTGAAGCGCGGCGCGTGCAGCCGGCCCATGTCCTTGCGCGCCAGCGTGTAGACCAGCACGCCCAGCAGGATGACCGGCAGCGCCCGGCGCAGGAAGTCGCCCGGGAAGACCGTGACGGTCCAGGCGCCGAGCATCGAGCCGCCGAAACCCAGCAGCGCGGCCGGCCACATTGCGCCCCAGCGCATCTGCACCCGCTGGCTGAACTGGGCCGCCGAGGCCGCCGTGCCCCAGATGGACGCGCTCTTGTTGGTGCCCAGCAGCGTGGCCGGCGGCGCGCCCGGAAACACCGCAAAGAGGGCCGGCACCAGGATCAACCCGCCGCCGCCCACGATCGCATCGATAAAACCCGCGAGCAGTGAGGCGCCCGTGACCACCAGCATTTCCATGCGGGCGATTGTCTCACCGGAATCGCTATCGAAACGATAGCTGTGGTGGCCGGTACCGGCTGGCCAGGAGGCTTGTTTGGCTTGGAGGAAAGCGCCTGCATTCGCGCTGCGAACAGGCAAAAAAAAACGCCGACCAGCGGCGCTTTTCAAATATCAGACAGGCATCTCGTACGGAGCCTTTGAAGAATGTTCTTGTTGATCGATCGGAAGCTTGTCTCCTCGGACCCTCGGCAGTACGAGCAGGGCCCGTCGCGAGTGCGCAGATTGTGCAAGCGCGCACCCGCCCGGTGCATTAGGAATTACCCGCTTCGTGTTACTTCGACCCTCCGGTTGGGAAACCAAAGTGTTTCAGTCAGTTAACAAGATGGCATGACTCGTGCACACAGGCCTTCTGTCCACCACTCCAAGAAGAAACGGTCATGGCCCTGCTGGCACCCCAAGCCTCCCTGAACGCGGCCGACACCGCCTGGATGATGACCTCGACCGCGCTGGTGCTGTTGATGACGCTGCCCGGCATCGCGCTCTTCTATGCCGGCATGGTCCGGCGCAAGAACGTGCTGGCCACCATGGCCGGGGTGGTGGCGATCGCCGCGGTGGTCTCACTGACCTGGTTCGCGCTCGGCTACTCGCTGGCCTTCACGCCCGGCTGGCCCTGGCTGGGCAAGCTCTCGCGCATCGGCTTCTCGGGCTTCGAGTACCTGAAGGAGGCCGGCCAGGTGGCCGTGAGCCACGTGGCGCCGAACGTGCCGGAGTCGGTCTACGCCATGTTCCAGCTGAGCTTCGCAATCATCACCACCGCGCTGGTGCTCGGCGCCTTTGTCGAGCGCATGCGCTTCTCGGCGCTGCTGTGGTTCGCGCTGCTGTGGAGCCTGCTCGTGTACGCACCGGTCGCGCACTGGGTGTGGGAGCCGGGCGGCTGGCTCGCGCAGATGGGTGCGCTCGACTTCGCGGGCGGCTCGGTGGTGCACGTCAACGCGGGCATCGCGGGGCTGGTGTGCGCCTATGCGCTCGGGCCGCGCCGGGGCTACGGGCGCGAGGCCTTCGAGCCCTACAGCCTGGCGCTCACCATGACGGGCGCGGGCCTGCTGTGGGTGGGCTGGTTCGGCTTCAATGCCGGCTCGGCGGTGGCGGCCGACGGGCGCGCGGGCCTGGCGATGCTGGTGACGCACATCGCGGCGGCGGCCGGCGCCATGAGCTGGATGGTCGGCGAATGGATCGTGCGCCGCAGCCCCTCGCTGCTGGGCCTGTGCTCCGGCCTCGTGGCCGGGCTGGTGGCGATCACGCCGGCGGCCGGCTTCGTCACGCCGCTGTCGGCGCTGGCCATCGGCGCCATCGCCGGACTGGCCTGCTACTGGGGCGCCACGGGCCTGAAGCACCTGCTCGGTGCGGACGACTCGCTCGACGTGTTCGGCGTGCACGGCATCGGCGGCATCGTGGGCGCGCTGCTCACGGGCATGTTCGCCGACCCGCGCATCTCGGGCGCGGCGGGCAATGTGCTGACGCAGGCGATCGCGGTCGCCAGCGTGGCGATCTACAGCGCGGCCGGCACGGCCATCGTGCTGTTCCTGGTGCATGTGCTGGTCGGATTGCGCGTCGACCCCGAGAGTGAACTGGTGGGCCTCGATCTTGCTCAGCATCGTGAACACCTGGGAGCCTGACCACCCGAGGGAGACGCCATGCCATCCATGTCCGAAAGCGAACGCATCGCGCTTGCAGCACGCCTTCACGTGGCACTGCGGCGAAAGCACGGGCGCGTGACCGACACCGAATGGATGGCCACCAACGCCGAGTACGCCGCCGAGATCGTGCGCATGACGCGCCAGCACGCCGCCGAGACGAAAGACGACGAACTCGACCAGCTCGCCACGCGGCTGGAGCAGGCCATGGAGCCGCTGGCCCGCGCCGCGCGCTTGGCGGCGCGCCAGCCCGACGGCCTGCCGCCCACGCCGCCGCCGCGCTATGTCGGCGGCCTGCGTTGACGACGCCTCAGTTCGCGGCCAGCGCCGCCTTGCGGATCGACGCCAGCGTGCTCGCGGGCGTGATCGCCTCCGGGTCCAGCAGGCAATGCAGGATCGCCGGCTTGCCGCTGGCACGCGCACGCGCGAGTGCGGGGCCGAACTCTTCCGTCGTGGTCACGCGCTCGCCGTGGCCGCCGAACACCTCGGCATAGCCGCGGAAGTCGGGGTTCTTCAGCTGCGTGGCGCTGATGCGGCCGGGGTAGTGCTTTTCCTGGTGCATGCGGATCGTGCCGTACATGCCGTTGTCCAGCAGCACCACGAGGATCGGCAGGCCGTACTGCACGGCGGTGGCGAACTCCTGGCCGTGCATCATGAAATCGCCGTCGCCCGCGAACACGACCACCTCGCGCTCGGGCCACAGCCGCTTGGCGCCGACACCCGCCGGCAGCCCGTAGCCCATCGATCCGCTGGTCGGCGCGAGCTGGCTTGCGAACGCGCGGAACGGCCAGAAGCGGTGCACCCAGGTCGCGAAGTTGCCCGCGCCGTTGCAGAAGATGGTGTCGGCCGGCAGCACCTCGCGCAGGTGCTGCATGACCTCGCCCATCTGCAGCGGGCCGGGGATGCGGACCGCGGCCGGGTCGCTCCAGCGCAGGAAGTCTTCGCGCGCGGTCTTCGTCTCGGCCTGCCACACGGGCGGTGACGCCGGACGCAACGCGGACACCGCTTCGGCGAACGCCTGCGGCGTGGCGTGGATGCCCTGCGTCGGGCGATAGAGCTTGCCGAGCTCGTCGGCATCGGCATGCACGTGCACCAGCGCCTGCTTCGGCTGCGGGATCGCGAACAGCTCATAGCCTTGCGACGGCACTTCCGACAGACGCCCACCCACCAGCAGCACGAGGTCCGCATCGCGGATGCGCGCCAGCATGCGCGGGTTGGCGCCGAGCCCCAGGTCGCCCGCATAGCAGGGGTGCTCGGCGGACATCAGCATCTGACGGCGGAACGAGCAGTACACGGGCAGCGCATGCGCCTCGGCGAACTGCGCGAACTGCTGCGTCGCGGCTTCGGACCAGCGGCTGCCACCCAGGATGACGACCGGCCGCAGCGCCTGCGACAGGCGCTGCTGCAACTCGGCGATCTGCGCCGCGCCCGGATGCGTTTCGGTGACGGCATACGGCAGCGCATCGGCCACCACGGCGGCTTCGGTGAGCATGTCTTCGGGCAGCGCGATCACCACCGGGCCGGGGCGGCCCGAGGTCGCGACATGGAAGGCACGCGACACCAGCTCGGGCACGCGCGCCGGATCGTCGATCTGCACGACCCACTTGGCCATCGTGCCGAAAACCGCGCCGTAGTCCAGCTCCTGGAAAGCTTCGCGGCCCATCGCGTCGCGCGCGACCTGGCCGACGAACAGCAGCAACGGCGTCGAATCCTGGTGCGCGATGTGCACGCCCGCCGCCGCGTTGGTGGCGCCGGGGCCGCGCGTGACGAAGCAGATGCCGGGCTGGCCCGTGAGCTTGCCCTGCGCCTCGGCCATCATCGTGGCGCCGCCTTCCTGCCGGCACACCGTCACGGCGATCGATGCGTCGTGCAGCGCGTCGAGCACGGCCAGGAAGCTTTCGCCGGGCACGCAGAAGAGCTGCTGGACGCCATGGGTGATGAGCTGGTCGACCAGGATCTGGCCGCCGGTGCGGGAGGAAGTCATGAGGGTTCCAGTGGAATGAAGAGGAGAAGTCAGGAGAGCGCGGCGCAGGCGGCGGCGATGCGCGCACAGGCCTCTTCGAGCTGCGCCATCGACGTCGCATACGAGATGCGGAAATACGGCGCGAGCCCGAACACGCTGCCCGGCACCACTGCCACCTCGAAGTCCTGCAGCAGGTAGCGGCAGAAGTCGCTGTCGGTCTGCAGCAGCGCGCCGCTGCGGGCGCGCTTGCCGAGCACGCCGGCGCAGCTTGCGAAGGTGTAGAAGGCGCCCTCGGGCACGCGGCAATGCAGGCCTGGCGTGCGGTTGAGCGCGGCCACGACAAAGTCGCGGCGCTGTTGAAAGGATGCGCAGCGCTCGGCCACGATGCCCTGCGGGCCGGTGAGCGCCTCGATCGCCGCGGCCTGGCTCACCGACGAGGGGCATGAGGTCGACTGGCTCTGCACCACGGCCATCGCGGCGATCAGCGGGCGGGGTCCCGCGCCGTAGCCGACGCGCCAACCGGTCATCGCGTAGGCCTTCGACACGCCGTTCACGGTGAGCGTGCGTTCGCGCAAGCGCGGCTCCACCGCCACCGGCGTTGCGAACGCGAGGCTGTCGTAGAGGATGTGCTCGTAGATGTCGTCCGCCAGCACCCAGACGTGGGGATGGTCGAGCAGCAGGTCGGTGATCAGCTTCAGCTGCGCCGCGCTGTAGGCCGCACCGCTCGGGTTCGACGGCGAGTTGAGAAACAGCCAGCGCGTGCGCGGCGTGATGGCCGCTTGAAGCTGCGCCGCGGTCAAGCGAAAGCCGTTCTCCTCACTGCAAGCGACGGCCACCGGCACGCCGCCGCAGATCTGCACGATGTCGGCGTACGAGGTCCAGTACGGCGCAGGCAGGATCACTTCGTCGCCCGGGTTCAGGCTCGCCATCAGCGCATTGAAGATCACCTGCTTGGCGCCCGCGCTCACGCTGATCTCGTCGAGCGCGAAGTCCAGCGCGTTGTCGCGCTTGAACTTCAGCTGCACCGCCGCCTTCATCGCCGGGCTGCCGTCGAGCACCGTGTAGCGCGTGTCGCCGCGCGCAATGGCCTGCGAGGCCGCATGCCGGATGTTCTCGGGCGTGTCGAAGTCGGGCTCGCCCGCGCCCAGCACGATCACCGGGCGGCCGGCGCGCTTGAGCGCCTGCGCATGGTCGGTGATGCGCAGGATCTCCGAGACCTGGATGGCGCGCACACGTTGCGCCGGCGAGAACACGGCGGCGTCTGTCACTTGGCGTAGGCCTCCAGCGGCTTGTCGTTGGGCTCGAGCAGCAGCTGCTTGAGCGCGGGGCTCATCGGCAGGTTGAGGCTGGTGTTCTTCGGCGGAATCGCGGCCACGAACCACTTGGTGTAGATCTTCTCGAGCTCGCCGCTCTTCATGAGCTTGCGCAGCGAATCGTCCACCGCCGCCTTGAAGGCCGGGTCGTCCTTGCGGAACAGCAGCGCGATCGGCTCGGAGCCCAGCGCCTCGCCGGTGATGCGGTAGGCCGTGGGGTTCTTCGAGTTCGCGATGATCCCGGCGAGCAGGTTGTCGTCGAGCACGAAGGCATCGGCGCGGCCCGACTCCATGAGCAGGAAGCTTTCCAGGTGGTCCTTGCCGAGCATGGTGTTGTACGAGACGTTCTGCGCACGCTCGCGCTTGCGCAGCAGCTGCACGGCGGTGGTGCCGGTCGAGGCCGACACGTTGCGGCCCGCGAGCTGGTCGAGCGTGGTGATGCCCGAGTCGACCTTGGTCGCCATGCGCACTTCGCTCACGTACGTGGTGAGCGCGAAGGCCACCTGCTGCTGGCGCGCGGTGTTGTTGGTGGTGGGGCCGCAGCCGATGTCCAGCGTGCCGTTCTGCACCAGCGGGATGGTGTTCTGCGCGGTCACGGCCATGTACTCGAGCTTGGCGTTGGGCGTGATGTCCTTCAGCACGCGCTCGCAGAGTTCGACGTGGTAGCCCACGTACTTCTCGCCCGCGCCCAGCATGTAGGCCATGGGCGGCGAAGCTTCGCGCACGCCGAGCACGACCTTGCCGCTCGCCTTGATCTTGTCGAGCGTGCCGCCGGTCGGCGCCTGCTGCGCGGTGGCGGTGGTGCCGAAGGCGAGCGCAAGCAGCGCGGCGGTGGCGAGGGTCTTCAGTTGCATCTTCATCTTTGCTGTCTCCTGGTGGTTTTTCTGGGGGGATAGGTGCGGCCGCTGCCTGGCCGCTGCGGCGAAATGCCGCGCGGCAGGCACCACGGGCCGGGGTTGTTCAGTCGCCGATATCGAAGGTCACGCCTTGAGCCAAGGGCAATGCCGTCGAGTAGTTGATGGTGTTGGTCGCGCGGCGCATGTAGGCCTTCCAGCTGTCCGAGCCCGCTTCGCGTCCGCCGCCGGTTTCCTTCTCGCCACCGAAGGCGCCGCCGATCTCGGCGCCGCTCGGGCCGATGTTGACGTTGGCGATGCCGCAGTCCGAACCCGCGCTGGACATGAAGCGCTCGGCCTCGCGCACATTGAGCGTGAAGATCGACGACGACAGGCCCGCGCCCACCGCGTTGTGCCATTCGATGGCTTCGTCGAGCGAGCTGTAGCGCACCACATAGAGGATGGGCGCGAAGGTCTCGCGCAGCACGGGGCCGGCGTGCGACTTCAACTCCACCAACGCCGGGCGCACATAGAACGCGTCCTGCGTGCCGATGCCCTCGACGCGCTGGCCGCCGTGCACCGTGGCGCCGGTCTCGCGGCTTTCGTTCAGGGCCTTCTGCATGCCGTCGAAGGCGGCGCGGTCGATCAGCGGACCGACCAGCGTGCCGGCCTCGCGCGGATCGCCCACCTGCACGTTGCCGTAGACCTTCACGAGCTTGGGCACCAGCTGGTCGTACACGCTCTCGTGCACGAACAGGCGCCGCAGCGTGGTGCAGCGCTGGCCGGCCGTGCCCATGGCCGCGAAGGCGATGCCGCGCAGCGTGAGGTCCAGGTCGGCCGAGGGCGTGACGATGGCGGCGTTGTTGCCGCCCAGTTCGAGGATCGCGCGGGCGAAGCGCGCCGCCAGCTTCGGGCCGACCTGCCGGCCCATCGCCGTGGAGCCCGTGGCCGAGAGGATCGGCACGCGAGGGTCGTCGACCAGCACTTCGCCGATGTCGCGCCGGCCCAGCAGCAGGCCGAGCAGGCCTTCGGGCGCGTCGCCGAAACGTTCGATGGCGCGCTGCGCGATGGCGTGCACGGCCAGCGCGGTGAGCGGTGTTTTCTCTGAGGGCTTCCATACCACCGGGTCGCCGCACACCAGCGCGAGCGCCGCGTTCCACGACCACACGGCCACCGGAAAGTTGAAGGCCGAGATCACGCCGCACACGCCCAGCGGATGCCAGGTTTCCATCATCCGGTGCTCGGCGCGCTCGGTGGCCAGCGTGAGGCCGTAGAGCTGGCGCGAGAGGCCGACGGCGAAGTCGCAGATGTCGATCATTTCCTGCACCTCGCCCGCGCCTTCGGACGGGATCTTGCCGGCCTCCAGCGTGACGAGGCGGCCCAGGTCGCGCTTGGCGGCGCGCAGTTCTTCGCCCAGCAGGCGCACCAGCTCGCCACGGCGCGGCGCCGGCACCAGGCGCCAGGCCTTGAAGGCCTCGTGCGCGCGGCCGATGGCGCCGGTGGCTTCCACGGCCGTGGTCTGCGGCACCTGCGCGATCACCTCGCCGCTGACCGGCGAGCGCACCGTGAGCTCGCCGCGGGTGTGGGCGGTGCGGGGCACGCCCAGGCGATTCAGCAGTTGTTCGACCTCGGCGGGGAGGGACACGGGGGTCTGGGCTTCTGGCATGGACGCTCCAGGGAGAAGGAAGGACAGAAGAAGAAATGCAACGGCGGGAACGGGCCAATATGTGCGAAACCCGCGCCCTTGCCTAGCGAAAAATTGGAAGGACTTGGTGCGTTTTGCGAATGAACTTTGTTGCAACACCTTCCTTCAACGCACGATGAACGCCCACCCGCACAATGCGAACGTGCCCCGAAACCCGCCCGATCCCTCGCCGCCCCCACCCTATTGGCTCTACCTGCTGGAATGCGAAGGCGGCGTGTACTACGCGGGCATCGCGCTCGACGTGGAGCAGCGCTTCTTCCAGCATGTCTTCGGGCTGGGCGCCAAGTTCACGCGCGCGCGTCCGCCGCAGCGCGTGCTGGCGGCGCGCCAGTACCCCGACAAGGGCGCCGCGCTGCGGGCGGAGATCGCGCTCAAGGCGCTGCCTCGCGCGCGCAAGCTGGCGTTCTTCGAGAGCTAGCCCTCCGCCGCAGGCGACCTGCACAGCATCACCGGCAGGCACAGCAGATAGCGCACGGCGCCGGCCAGCCCTGCGCCGTGGGCTGGAGGAGCAGGCGGCACCGCCCGATGCGGAAATCCGGCAGCAGGCGTACGATGCCGCCGCGGCCTCGCGCCCGCTGCTGGCCGAGGCCTTCGCCAGCTACCGCAAGGCCGGCCCCGACGCGATGTTCGAGGTCGGCGTGGACCTCATGCTCGAAGGCGCGCAGGCGCGCCTGGAAGCTGACACCCAGCGCGGCACCAAGCCGCGCCGCTGAGCCGCCTCAGCGGTTGCGGTTGTCTTCCAGGATCCAGCCCGCCGCCTTCTCCGCCATCATCAGCGTCGGGCTGTTGGTGTTGCCGCTCGTGATGGTGGGCATCGCGCCCGCATCGACCACGCGCAGGCCGCGCACGCCGCGCACACGCAGGCGCGCATCGAGCACCGCCATCGGGTCGCCGTCGGCGCCCATCTTGGTGGTGCCGACCGGGTGGAAGATGGTGGTGGCGATGTCGCCGGCCAGCCGCGCGAGGTCTTCGTCGGTCTGGTACTGCACGCCGGGCTTCCACTCCTGCGGCTTGTACTTCGCGAGCGCGGGCTGCTGCGCGATGCGGCGCGTCACGCGCAGCGAATCGGCCGCGACCTTGCGGTCTTCCTCGGTGCTCAGATAGTTGGGCGCGATGGCGGGCGCGTCTTCGAAACGCGCACTCTTGATGCGCACCGAGCCCCGGCTCGTCGGGTTCAGGTTGCACACGCTCGCGGTGAAGGCCGGAAAGCTGTGCAGCGGCTCGCCGAAGGCGTCGAGCGACAGCGGCTGCACGTGGTACTGGATGTTGGGCCACGCGCGGTCGGGCGAGCTGCGCGTGAAAGCGCCGAGCTGCGACGGCGCCATGCTCATCGGGCCGCTGCGTTTCAGCAGGTATTCGAGGCCGATCTTCGCCTTGCCGACCAGCGACGAGGCCAGCACGTTGAGCGTGGGCGCGCCTTCGATCTTGTAGACCGCGCGGATCTGCAGATGGTCCTGCAGGTTGGCGCCAACGCCGGGCGCGTCCAGCGCCACGTCGATGCCGTGCTGGCGCAGCAGCTCGGCCGGACCGACGCCCGACAGCTGCAGGATCTGCGGCGAGCCGATGGCGCCCGCGCTGAGGATCACTTCGCACTCGGCGTGCGCCGTGGTCATCTCGGAGCCGTCCCACACCTGCGCCCCGGTGCAGCGTTTGGTGCCGTCGGGCAGCGTCTCGAACAGCAGGCGCGACACCTGCGCGCCGGTCCACAGTTCGAAGTTGGGGCGGCCGTAGCAGGTGGGCCGCAGGAAGGCCTTGGCGGTGTTCCAGCGCCAGCCGTTCTTCTGGTTGACCTGAAAGTAGCCCACGCCTTCGTTGCTGCCGCGGTTGAAGTCGGCGGTGTGCGGCACGCCGGCCTGCACGGCCGCGTCGGCGAACGCGTCGAGGATGTCCCAGCGCAGCCGCTGTTTCTCGACGCGCCATTCACCGCCCGCGCCGTGCATCTCGTCGGCGCCCAGGTAGAAGTCTTCGTGCTTGCGAAAGGCCGGCAAAACGTTTTCCCAGCGCCAGCCCTCGTCGCCCGTGAGCTCAGCCCAGTGCTCGTAGTCGCGCGACTGGCCGCGCATGTAGATCATGCCGTTGATGCTGGAGCAGCCGCCCAGCGTCTTGCCACGCGGATAGCGCAGCGTGCGGCCGTTCAGGCCCGCATCGGGCTCGGTGTTGTAGAGCCAGTCGGTGCGCGGGTTGCCGATGCAGTACAGGTAGCCCACCGGAATGTGGATCCAGTGGTAGTCGTCCTTGCGGCCGGCCTCGATGAGCAGCACACGCTTGGTCTTGTCGGCGCTCAGGCGGTTGGCAATGAGCGAGCCGGCGGTGCCGGCGCCGATGATGATGTAGTCGAAGGTGGTGTCGCTCATGGCGGCTGGCTTTTTGTCTCTCGTTGTTCTTCGGATGCGAAGCGCCGCGCGTGCGGCGCCCCCTTTTACCTTTACTTCGCTGTCGGCATCACGAACTCGGCGCCCTTGCCGATGCTCTCGGGCCAGCGCTGCATGATCGACTTCTGCTTCGTATAGAAGCGCACGCCCTCTTCGCCATACGCGTGCATGTCGCCGAACAGGCTCTTCTTCCAGCCGCCGAAGCCGTGCCAGGCCATCGGCACCGGGATCGGCACGTTGATGCCGACCATGCCGACTTGGATGCGGCGGCCGAACTCGCGTGCCACGTTGCCGTCGCGCGTGAAGCAGCTCACGCCGTTGCCGAACTCGTGCGCGTTGATGAGGTCGACGGCTTCCTTGAAGGTCGCGACGCGCAGGCAGCCCAGCACGGGGCCGAAGATCTCTTCCTTGTAGATGCGCATCTCGGGCGTGACGTGGTCGAACAGCGTGCCGCCCATCCAGAAGCCGTCGCCGCAGCCTTCGCCCGCCTTGTTGCCGTCGAAGCTGCGGCCGTCGACCAGCAGCTTCGCGCCTTCCTTCTCGCCCTGCGCGATGTAGCCGGTGATGCGCTCGTGCGCGGCGCGCGTGACGATCGGGCCCATCTCGGCCGCGAGGTTCTCGCCATCGAGCACCTTCAGCGTCTTCGTGCGTTCGATGAGCTTGGGCAGCAGCCGGTCGGCCACGTCGCCCACCAGCACCGCGACGCTGATCGCCATGCAGCGCTCGCCGGCCGAGCCGTAGCCGGCGCCGATGAGGGCGTCGACGGCCTGGTCGATGTCGGCGTCGGGCATGACGACCATGTGGTTCTTCGCACCGCCCAGCGCCTGCACGCGCTTGCCGTGGCGTGCGCCGGTTTCGTAGATGTAGTTGGCGATGGGCGTGGAGCCCACGAAGCTGATCGCCTTGACGTCGGGGTGCTCCAGCAGCGCGTCGACCGCGGCCTTGTCGCCCTGCACCACGTTGAACACGCCGTCGGGCAGACCGGCCTTCTTGAGCAGCTCGGCCATCAGCAGCGACGGGCTCGGGTCGGTCGGGCTGGGCTTGAGCACGAAGGTGTTGCCCGCGGCAATGGCCACCGGGAACATCCACATCGGCACCATCACCGGGAAGTTGAAGGGCGTGATGCCGGCCACAACGCCCAGCGGCTGGCGCAGCGTCCAGTTGTCGATGCCGGTGCTCACCTGGTCGGTGAAGTCGCCCTTGAGCAGCTGCGGAATGCCGCAGGCGAACTCGACGATGTCGATGCCGCGGCTCACCTCGCCCTGCGCGTCGGTGAAGACCTTGCCGTGCTCGGCGGTGATGAGGTGGGCGAGCTCGTCCTTGTGCTGGTTGAGCAGCTCCAGGAACTTGAACATGACGCGCGCCCGGCGGATCGGCGGCGTGTCGGCCCAAGCCGGGAACGCGGCCTGCGCGGCGGCCACGGCGGCCCCCACCTGGGCGGCGTCGGCCAGGCCGACCTTGCCGGTGACGGCACCGGTGGCGGGGTTGGTCACGTCCTGCGTGCGGCCGGAGGTGTTGGCGGCGGGGGCGCCGGCGATGTGATGGTCGATATTTCGGGTGCTGATGGACATGTGCGGGTCTCCTGAAGGCAATTTGGCCCAATCCACGAAGAGAAAGCCAATGAATTCGCGTCGATGGCGCTATAAATCAGCCTTATATGACTACGTCATCGATGGACCTCCAGATTCTGCGCGCCTTCATCCTGGCGGCGCGCGAGGGCAACGTCTCGCGCGCCGCCGAAAAGCTGCACCTGACGCAGCCCGCGGTGAGCCTGCAGCTCAAGCGTTTCGCGGAAGAAACCGGGCTGGTGCTGTTCACCCGCACGCCGCACGGGCTGGCGCTCACGGCCGACGGCGCGGCCATGCTGCCGCAGGCCGAGCGCGTGCTGGCGGCCGTGGGCGACCTGCAGCAGGCCGCGCGCAACCTGCAGGTCACGGTGCGCGGGGCGCTGCGCATCGGCACCATCCTCGACCCCGAGTTCACGCGGCTGGGTGTGTTCCTGCGCGAGCTGGTCGAGGCCGCGCCGCAGATCGAGACCGAGCTGCGCCACGGCATGAGCGGCAGCGTGCTGGCGCAGGTGCTGCGCGGCGAGCTCGACGTGGGTTTTCACCTCGACCCGGGCGATGAACCCGACGACGCCGCGCCGGCGCCGCTGGCGGTGCGCACCCTCACCCGCTTCAGCTACCGCGTGGTCGCGCCGGCCGGCTGGGGCCCGCAGGTGCTGGGGCGCGACTGGAAGGCGCTGGCCGCCCTGCCCTGGCTCGCCACGCCGCCCGAGTCGGCGCACCACCGTTTGCTGGAGCGCGTGTTCGGCCCGCTCGGCCTGGCGCCCCGGCGCGTGGCGCTGGTCGACCAGGAGGCCTCGATGCTCGACCTGCTGAAGTCGGGCGTGGGCCTGAGCCTGGTGCGCGACTCGATCGCCATCCGCGAAAGCCAGGCCCACGGCCTCGTGCTGGCCGACCGCGTGCGGCTGGATTGCGCGCTGCGTTTCGTCTCGCTGGCCGCGCGGCGCGACGAGCCCGTGATCGCCAGCGCCTGGGATGCGCTGGCCCGGGCCTGGAGCTGAAGATTGGCTGAAAAAAACGGCGTCTGGCCCTACGCAAACGAAGGGCCAGACGCACACAAGCCCCGGATGCACGCGGTTACGATGCGCGCTCTCGCTTGGACCTTTGTTTACGTTTTGTCCCGCACCTTTGCCCATGTCGCCCACCCCGTCGCCCGCTGACGCCCCCGCCACCGACGACGCCTTCGCGCCGCCGCGCGCGCAGACGCAGGACGTGGACGGCCGCACCTGGGCCGTGGCCAGCGGTTGCTGGACCACGCTGGCGATGTCGACGCGCCCGGCCTGGGAGGCGCTGGCCAAAGACCTCGCGGCGCTGCCGCCCGCGGACGACCGGGCCTGGGACCTGCGCCCCATCGGCCAGCTCGACCACATCGGCGCCCAGCTGCTGTGGGAGCACTGGCGCCAGGCCTGGCCGGCCACGATCGAGCTGTCGCCGCAGCACCAGGCGGTGCTCGACCAGGTGGCGAAGTTCACGGTGGCCACGCCCGACGAGCCGCCCAAGTCGCTGAGCGACCGGCTGCACGCACTGGCCCACCACGGCCCGCGCGCGATGGTCGTGCTGCGCGACTTCGTCGGCCTCATCGGCCAGCTCGCGCTCGACCTGTGCACGCTGGCGCGCGCGCCGCACCGCGCGCCGTGGCGCGACTTCTCGGGCCACCTCTATCAGTTCGGCGCCACGGCGCTGCACATCACGGCGCTGGTCGGCCTCTTGATCGGCGTGGTGCTGGCGTACCTGATCTCCCAGCAGCTGCGCAACTACGGCGCCGAGGCCTTCGTGGTGAACATCCTCGGGCTGTCGCTGATCCGCGAGCTCGGGCCGGTGCTGGCCGCCGTGCTGATCGCGGGCCGCTCGGGCTCGGCGATCACGGCGCAGATCGGCGTGATGCGGGTCACCGAAGAACTCGACGCCATGCGCGTGATGGGCATCCCGCACGGCTTCCGTCTCGTGATGCCGCGCGTGCTGGCGCTGGCCATCGCGATGCCGCTGATCAGCCTGTGGACCTCGATGGCGGCGCTGGCCGGCGGCATGCTCGCGGCCGATGCGGCGCTGGGCATCTCGCCGTCGTATTTCCTGTCGGCCTTGCCGCGCGCGGTGCCCATCTCCAACCTCTGGCTGGCCCTGGCCAAGTCGGCGGTGTTCGGCGTGCTGATCGCGCTGATCGGCTGCTACTTCGGCATGAAGGTCAAACCCAACACCGAGAGCCTGGGGCGCGGCACCACGTCGTCGGTCGTGACCTCGATCACCGCCGTGATCCTGGTCGACGCGCTCTTCGCGGTGCTCTTCAAGGGCATAGGATTCCGCGGATGAACGCCGCCGTGACGTCCCCCTCGAGCACCGTGGTCGACATCCGCAAGCTCTGGACCGTGTTCAAGAGCCCCGATGGCGAACAGGTGGTGCACCGCGACCTCGACCTGCACCTTGACCGCGGCGAGGTGCTGTCGCTGGTCGGCGGCTCGGGCACCGGCAAGACGGTGCTGCTGCGGCAGATCCTCGGGCTGCAGAAACCCACGAAGGGCGCGGTCGAGGTGCTGGGCCGGGCGCCGGGCGAACTCAGCGCGGCCGGTGCGGCCAACGTGGGCATGCTGTTCCAGCACGGTGCGCTGTTCTCGGCCTTCAGCGTGCTGGAGAACATCGCCTTTCCGCTGCGCGAACTCAAGCTGCTGCCCGACGAGCTGATCCGCAACGCCGCGCTCGTGAAGCTGCAGATGGTGGGGCTGGAGCCGCAGCATGCGAACAAGAGCCCGTCGGACCTGTCGGGCGGCATGATCAAGCGCGTGGCGCTGGCGCGTGCACTCATCATGGACCCGCCGCTGCTGCTGCTCGATGAGCCCACGGCCGGCCTCGACCCCGAAGCCTCCGACAGTTTCTGCGACCTGCTGCGCGGCCTGCACCGCGAGTTGGGCCTGACGGTCGTGATGGTCACGCACGACCTGGACACCCTGTTCGACCTGAGCACCCGCATCGCGGTGCTGGCCGACCAGAAGGTGATCGTGAGCGGCACGGCGCGCGAAGTCATCGCCTACCCGCATCCCTTCATCCACGAATACTTTCTCGGCGGGCGCGGCCAGCGCGCCCTGGAGGCGCTGCACGACAAGCCCGCCGCCGGCAAAGCACCACCCGCGCCGCAGCCCGAGGCCGCGCGCGCTGACGAAAGGTAGGTCCCCTCATGGAAAACAAGGCCCATGCCCTCGCCGCCGGCGCCTTCGTGCTCGGCCTGATCGCCGCGCTCGTCGCGCTGGTGGTCTGGTTCACGCGCGACAACACCGTGCGCAACGTGTACGAACTCTCCACCCGCGACGCCGTGAGCGGCCTGCAGCCGCAGGCCCAGGTGCGCTACCGCGGCATCTCGGTCGGCAAGGTGACCTCGATCGACTTCGACCCCAAGACCAAGGGCAACGTGCGCGTGCGCATCACGGTCGACGAGCGCGTGCCGCTCACCACCTCCAGCTTCGCCACGCTGAGCTACCAGGGCGTGACCGGCCTGGCCTTCATCGCGCTGGACGACGAGGGCGAATCGACCGTCGCGCTCAAGCCGAACAACGACAACCCGCCGCGCATTCCGCTCAAGCCCTCGATGCTCGCGAAGCTGCAGGACCGCGGCGAGGAAATCATCGACCAGGTGGAAGAAGTGACCAAGCGCGCCAACGCGCTGCTGGCCGACGCCAACCAGAAGCGCGTGGCCGACGCGCTGGAGAACATCGCGGCCGCCTCGGCCAGTGCCAACACGCTGCTCAAGCAGCTCGACAACACCGTCAAGACCGGCCTGAACCCGACGCTGGCCGCCATGCCCGAGACGCTGTCGACGGTGAAGAAAGCAGCCGGCGATGTCTCGCGCGTGGCCAACAACTTCAACTCCACCGTGGGCCGGCTCAACGCACCCGACGGCCCGGTCGAGCGCCTGAGCGAGGGCACCAAGGCGCTGGCGCAGGCGGTCGACTCGTTCAACGCCGCCACCCTGCCGCGCGTGAACCGCGTGGCCGACGACACCGCCCACGCGGTGCGCCGCCTGGGCCGCGCGGCCGACAGCATCAACGACAACCCGCAATCGCTGCTGTTCGGCAACGGCGGCGCGGCCGCGGGCCCGGGCGAGCCCGGCTTCGTCGCGCCCGCCGCACGCCACTGACCGGGAGCAGACCAACCATGCGCATGAAGAACACCCTCCCTGCCCTCGCCAGCCTCGGCTGTGTGCTGCTGGTCGCCGGCTGCGGCATGCTGCCCGACAAGCCGGCGCGCGCCACGCTGTACGACTTCGGCCCCGGCCTTTCGGCCACCGCACCGGCCACCGCTGCCGCGCCGGCCACCGCGCTGCCGGCGCTGTCCCTCGCGGAGTTCGACAGCAACACGCGCCTGGACGGCACGCAGATCCTCTACCGCCTGGGCTACGCCGACGCCAACGAACTGCGCCCCTACGGCCAGTCGCGCTGGAGCCTGCCGCCCGCGCAGCTGCTGCGCCAGCGGCTGCGCGACACGCTGGCCGAGCGTCGCACCGTGCTCGGCCCCGAAGAAAGCGCGACGCTCGCGCGCACCGAGGGCATCGTGCCCGACACGCTGCGCATCTCGCTCGACGAGTTCAGCCACTACTTCGACGCGCCCGCGAGCGGCACGGGCCTGGTGCGCCTGCGCGCCACGCTGGTCCGCACCGCCACGGGCGGCGACCGCGTGATGGGCCAGCGGACCTTCACCGTGCGCCGCCCCGCCGCCAGCGCCGACGCGCCCGGCGGCGTGAAGGCGCTCATCGCGGCGAGCGACGCGGCCATGGCCGAGGTCGTGCAATGGGTGGACCAGCTGCAACAGCAAGAGCCGCCGCAGCCGCGCACGGCGGCGCCGCGGCGCTGAACGGCCGGCGACTTGCTCTCTCTTCCTTCCAACCAACCCTGAGGAGACCCGTCCCATGAACGCAACGCGCATCGTCGGCATCCTGCTGGTCGTGGCCGGCATCGCCGGGCTCGGCCTGGGCGGCTTCAGCTTCACCAAGGAAACCCACCAGGCCAAGCTGGGCCCGCTGGAGTTCTCGGTGAAGGAAAAACAGACCATCAACATCCCGGCCTGGGCCGGCGTGGCGGCGATCGTGGTGGGCGGCGCGCTGGTGCTGCTGGGTGGCAAGAAGGGCTGAGCGCCCGTCGACCACCGCCATGGCCGACGCCTTCGTGCCGCTGGAAGGCGGCTGCACCTGCCGGCAGGTGCGCTACCGCCTGAACGCCCCGCCGCTCTTCGTGCACTGCTGCCACTGCCGCTGGTGCCAGCGCGAGACGGGCTCGTCCTTCGCGCTCAATGCGCTCATCGAACCCGAGCATGTGCAGGTGCTGCAGGGCGCGGTCGATCTCGTGCTCACGCCCTCGGCCAGCGGACGCGGCCAGAAGTACGCGCGCTGCCCGGCCTGCCATGTCGCGCTGTGGAGCCACTACGCGGGCGCCGGCGACGCCGTGAGCTTCATCCGCGTGGGCACGCTCGACACGCCCGACCGGCTGCCGCCGGACCTGCACATCTTCACGATGTCCAAGCAGCCGTGGGTGATGCTGCCGCCCGGCGCAGCGGCGGTGCACGAGTACTACGACCGCAAGGACTACTGGCCCGCCGAGAGCCTCGCGCGCTGGCGCGTGCTGCGCGAGAAGATGCGGGCCGGCTAGCGCTTCAGTCGCCGACCATCCCGGCGACCAACTTCGGCAGCAGGTCTTCCGACGCCCCCCGCAACACCACCGCCGCCGCATCGTCCAGGTGCGGCAGCGGCTCGATGTTCAGCGTGACCAACCTCGCCCCCCGCGCCATCGCCAGCTTGGGCAGTTCGGCCGCCGGATAGACGATGGTGGTGCTTCCGACCACCAGGAACAGGTCGGACTCCTGCGCCGCCACTTGGGCGTCGAGCAGCACGCCGGCGTTCAGCATCTCGCCGAACATGACCACGTCGGGCCGCGCGTGCGAGCCGCAGCGCAGGCAGCGTTGAAACGGCCACGGGCCGCTGCGGTTGCCGCAGTGGTCGCAGCGCCAGCGGCGCAGCGAGCCGTGCAGTTCGAGCACATCCTGTCCGCCGGCCTTGCCGAGCAGGCCGTCGACGTTCTGCGTGATGAGCCGGGTCGCAGGGCGCAGCCGCTGCAACTGCGCGAGCGCGAGGTGGCCGGGGTTGGGCGATGCGGTCTCGATCAGCGACAGGCGCTGGGCCCAGAACTTCGTGAAGCCGCCCGGGTCGCGCGCGAGGTCGTCGGCATGCGAGAACTTGAGCGCGTTCTGGCTCATCCAGAGACCGTCGGCGTCGCGGTAGGTCGGGATGCCCGAGGCCTTGGACAGCCCCGCGCCCGAGAAGACCACGATGCGCCGCGCGCCGCGCAGCAGCGCCACGGTGCGGTCGATGCGCAGCGCGAGGTCGTCGGAGGAAGAAGAGAAAGAAGACAAGGCGGAAGAAAACAGGGTCATCGATCGGAAACGGAGGGCACCACGGCGCCGGTGGCGCTCGCGCCCAGGCGCTGCGACACCGTGCCCGCGCAGGCCTTGAGCGCGCGCGCGATCTCGCCGTCCCAGGCGGTGTGGAAGATGCCGGCCGGGCCAATGGCGGTCACGGCCAGCACGATGGCGCCGGTGTGGTCGAACACCGGCGCGGCCATGGCGCTCACGCCCTCGATCACCTCGCCGTCGGAGCGGCTGATGCCGTGGTCGCGCACTTCCTGGCACTGGCGCTCGAAGTCGCTCCACGAAGGCAGCGGCTGCACCGGCGGCATGCCGGCCGGCGGCGCGGGCTCGGCGGCGCCCTTGCGCTGCTTCTGGCGCTGGCGCTCGTCCTCGAGCTGTGCGCGCACCACCGCCGGGTCGAGGTAGGCGGCAAAGACGCGGCCCGAGGCCGTGTTGGTGAGCGAGAACACCGTGCCGTGGCGCATGTTCACGTGCACCGGCGAAGGCGACTCGGCCGTGCGCACGATGGTCGCGCCGCGCGCGCCCCACACGGCCAGCGCCACGGTGTGGCCGATCTGCTGCGCGAGCTGGCCGATCAGCGGCGTGGCGATGTGCACCGGGTCGGCCTGCTGCAGGCTGATCAGCCCCAGTTGCAAGGCCAGCGGGCCGAGCAGATAGTGGCCGCTGGCGCGGTCCTGCTCGATGAGGCCCAGCCGGCCGAAGCTCACCATGTACGGGTGGGCCTTGGCGGCCGTCATGTCCGCTTCGCGGGCAAGGTCTTTGAGCGCCATCGGGCGGCCGTGGTGCACCAGCGCGCGCAGCAGCTGCCCGCCGACTTCGATGCTCTGGATGCCGCGCTGGGCGCGGTCGGTGTCAGTCGCTGCCATGGCCGCCTTGCCGTCTGGTTGTTCGTTCATGAAGAAGGCATTAGACATGAACTGATCTCGGGCTTACACTCCGCGCATTCGTTATCTGCAAACTCGTTCGCCTTAAACGAATCAGGCGAATCCCAAAACCACCCCACCGGAGACACACGATGAGCCAAGCCAAGAAATTCGCCAGCCAGGCCGACCTGGAAGAAAAGAAGATCACCTTCAGCCAGATCTCGGAGCACGCCTGGGCCTACACGGCCGAGGGCGACCCCAACACCGGGATCATCATCGGCGACGACTGCGTGCTGGTGGCCGACACCCAGGCCACGCCCGCCATGGCCGCCGACGTGGTGCGCCGCATCCGCGAAGTGACCGACAAGCCCATCAAGTACGTGGTGCTCACGCACTACCACGCAGTGCGCGTGCTGGGCGCGGCAGGCTACGGCGCCGAACACATCCTGGCCAGCCAGGACACGCGCGACCTGATCGTGGAGCGCGGCGAGGAAGACAAGGCCAGCGAAATCGGCCGCTTCCCGCGCCTGTTCCAGAACGTCGAGACCGTGCCCCCGGGCCTGACCTGGCCCACCATGACCTTCACCGGCAAGATGACGCTGTGGCTGGGCAAGCTCGAAGTGCAGCTGCTGCAGCTGGGCCGCGGCCACACCAAGGGCGACACGGTCGTCTGGCTGCCGCAGGAGCGCGCGCTGCTGTCGGGCGACCTGGTCGAGTTCGGCGCCACGCCGTACGCCGGCGACGCCTACTTCCAGGACTGGCCGCAGACGCTGGACAACATCGCCGCCCTGAAGCCCCTGGCCCTGGTGCCGGGCCGCGGCGCCGCGCTGACCACGCCCGAAGCCGTGGCCGAGGGCCTGAACGGCACGCGGGCCTTCATCTCCGACGTGTACGCCAGCGTGCAGGAAGGCGTGAAGGCTGGCCGCGACCTGAACGCGGTCTACAAGGAAACCTACGCGAAGCTGCAGCCCAAGTACCAGCAGTGGGTCATCTTCGACCACTGCATGCCCTTCGACGTGAGCCGCGCCTACGACGAGGCCTCGGGCCACGCCGACCCGCGCGTGTGGACGGCCCAGCGCGACATCGACATGTGGAAGGCCCTGGAAGGCTGATCGCGCCGCGACCTTCCCCCGCGCGGGGAAGGCGACGGAAACGACAAGGACACGGAGACATCACGTGATCGACTATCAAAGCCTGCGCTTCGACTACACCCGCCACGCCGACCAGGACGCCGCCGCGCCCGCCCGCCACCCCGTGGTGGTCGTGGGCGCCGGCCCGGTGGGCCTCACGCTCGCCATCGACCTCGCCCTGCGGCAGGTGCCCGTGGTGCTGCTCGACAACGACAACAGCCTGTCCAGCGGGTCGCGCGCGATCTGCTTTGCCAAGCGCACGCTCGAGGTGTTCGACCGCCTCGGCTGCGGCGACCGCATGGTGGACAAGGGCGTGTCGTGGAACGTCGGCAAGGTGTTCTTCCATGACGAGCAGGTCTACCGCTTCGACCTGCTGCCCGAGCCCGGCCACGAGCGCCCGGCCTTCATCAACCTGCAGCAGTACTACGTCGAGGGCTACCTCGTCGAGCGCGCCGCGGCCTTGCCGCTGATCGACCTGCGCTGGAACAACAAGGTGGTCGGCATCGAGCAGCGCGATGACAGCGCGGTGCTCACCATCGAGACGCCAGAAGGCAACTACGAACTGGCCGCCGGCTACGTCGCCGCCTGCGACGGCTCGCGCTCCAACCTGCGCCAGATGCTGGGGCAGGAAGCCAAGGGCCGCGTGTTCCGCGACCGCTTCCTGATCGCCGACATCACCATGGACGCGCAGCTGCCCACCGAGCGCCGCTTCTGGTTCGACCCCTCGTTCCACCCCGGCCAGAGCGTGCTGCTGCACAAGCAGGCCGACGGCATGTGGCGCGTCGACTTCCAGCTCGGCTGGGACGCCGACCCGGTGGAAGAGCGCAAGCCCGAGCGCATCACGCCGCGCGTGCGCGCGCTGCTGGACAGCATCGGCTTCGAAGGCGTGCAGTTCCAGATCGGCTGGGCCAGCGTCTACACCTTCGCCTGCCAGCGCATGGAGCGCTTCCGCCACGGCCGCGTGCTGTTCGCGGGCGACTCGGCGCACGGCGTGTCGCCCTTCGGCGCGCGCGGCGCCAACTCGGGCGTGCAGGACGCCGACAACCTCGCCTGGAAGCTCGCGGCCGTGCTGGCCGGCGACGCGCCCGACGCGCTGCTCGACAGCTACGCCAGCGAACGCGAATTCGCGGCCGACGAGAACATCCGCAACTCCACGCGCGCCACCGACTTCATCACGCCCAAGAGCGAGGTGAGCCGGCTGTTCCGCGACGCGGTGCTCGAGCTGACCAAGCGCCACGCCTTCGCGCGCTCGCTGGTCAACAGCGGACGGCTGTCGGTGGCCACGGTGCTGCGCGACTCGCCGCTCAACACACCCGACGCCGACACCTTCGCCGGCGCGATGGTGCCCGGCGCCGCGGCGGCCGACGCGCCCGTGCGGCGCGCCGACGGCAGCACCGGCTGGCTGCTGCGCGAATGCCATGTGGCGCGCTTCACCGCGCTGGTGTTCGGCACCGGCGACGACGCCGAGCGCAGCCTGCAGGCGCTGAAAAGCAGCGACCTCGCGCTGCATATCGTGCGCGTGGAAGGCACCGGCGCCGACGCCGAGCTCGCCACGCAGCGCTACGACGCGCAGCCCGGCACGGTCTACCTGCTGCGGCCCGACCAGCACGTGTGCGCGCGCTGGCGGCAGCCCACGGCGGCGAACCTTCGCGCGGCCCTCGACCACGCACTGGCAAAGGCATGACCCCGATGCAACCGCAACTGATCACCACGCCGAACCTCGAAGCGCCCGACGATTTCTACGAGACGCTCATCGAGGCCCACCAGGGGCTTTCCACCGAGGAAAGCCACGCCTTCAACGCACGGCTCGTGCTCGTGCTGGCCAACCATGTCGGCTCGCTGGCCGTGCTGCGCGAAGCCTTCGACGCGGCGCGCGCTGGTTGAACGGCCGCGCATTCCCACCTCATCGCGACTTTCGAAAGACAAGCCCATGACCCAAGCAACACCCGCCGCCGAACGGCGCTACCAGAGCGGCTTCGGCAACGAATACGCCTCCGAGGCCGTGCCCGGTGCGCTGCCGCAAGGCCGCAACAACCCGCAGCGCGGCCCCTTCGACCTGTACACCGAGCTGCTCTCGGGCACCGCCTTCACGGCGCCGCGCCACGAGAACCGCCGCACCTGGCTGTACCGCCGCCAGCCCTCGGTGGTGTCGGGCCGCTACCAGCCCTACGCGCAGGCGCACTGGACCACCGGCGCCGACCGCGAGATCGCGCTGCCGCCCGAGCCGATGCGCTGGGGCCCGCTGCCGCTGGACGGCGCGGCCGACGTCGACTTCATCGACGGCATGCACACGCTGGCCGCCAACGGCGATGCCGAATCGCAGGTCGGCATCGGCTCGCTGATGTACCTGGCGGGCCGCTCGATGGAGCAGCGCGCCTTCGTCAACGCCGACGGCGAGATGCTGGTGATGCCCCAACAGGGCCGCCTCATCGTCACGACCGAACTCGGTGTGCTCGACGTGAAGCCCGGCGAAATCGTGGTGCTGCCACGCGGGATGGCCTTCAAGGTGGCTTTGCCCGACGGCCTCTCGCGCGGCTACGTGTGCGAGAACTACGGCGCGCACTTCCGCCTGCCCGAGCTCGGCCCCATCGGCTCGAACGGCCTGGCCAACGCGCGCGACTTCCAGGCGCCCGTGGCGGCCTTCGAGGCAGACGGCGGCGCCTACGAGCTGGTGAAGAAATTCGGTGGCCGCTTCTGGACCGCACCGACGAAACAGTCGCCCTTCAACGTGGTCGCGTGGCACGGCAACCTCGCGCCGGTGAAGTACGACACGGCCAACTTCATGGTCATCGGCTCGATCAGCTTCGACCATCCCGATCCGTCGATCTTCACCGTGCTGACCTCGCCCAGCGACACGCCCGGCACGGCCAACTGCGACTTCGTGATCTTCCCGCCGCGCTGGATGGTGATGGAAAACACCTTCCGTCCGCCGTGGTTCCACCGCAACCTCATGAGCGAATTCATGGGCCTGGTGCTGGGCGAGTACGACGCCAAGCCGGGCGGCTTCAAGCCCGGCGGCGCGAGCCTGCACAACTGCATGGTGCCGCACGGCCCGGACGAGGAAGCCTTCGACAAGGCCACCCACGCCGACCTCAAGCCGCACAAGCTGGACAACACGCTGGCCTTCATGTTCGAGAGCCGCTACCGTTTCATCCCGACGAACTTCGCGCTGCAAAGCCCGGCGCTCGACACCGACTACACCGACTGCTGGGCCGGTCTGAAAGACCAATTCAAGGCATGACGCACGCTCTCACCCTCACCCGCCGCGCCGCGGCCCTCGCGCTGCTGGCCGCGCCCCTGCTGGCGCACGCGGCGGACTTTCCGTCGAAGCCGATCAAGTTCATCGTGCCCTACACGGCCGGCGGCACCACCGACCTCGTGGCGCGCACCGTGGGCCAGAAGGTGTCGGAGAAGCTGGGCCAGCCGGTGCTCATCGACAACCGCGGCGGCGCGGGCGGCAACATCGGCATGGACGCCGTGGCCAAGGCCGCGCCCGACGGCTACACGATCGGCTTCGGCGCCATCTCGACCAATGCGCTGAACCCGCACATCTACAAGTCGATGGCCTTCGACCCCCGCAAGGACTTCACGGCCATCAGCCTGCTGGGCATGTCGACCATCGTGCTCGAAGTGCCCGCAAGTTCGGCCATCAAGACCGTGCCCGAGCTCATCGCCGCCGCGAAGAAGAACCCCGGCCTGCCCTACGCCACCGCGGGCGCCGGCACCTCGATGAACCTGGCCGGCGTGATGTTCGCGCAGATGACCGGCACCGAGCTCACGCACGTGGCCTACAAGGGCAGCGGCCCGGCCATCACCGACATGCTGGGCAACACCATCGGCGTGATGTTCGACAACCTGCCGGCGTCGCTGCCGCACATCCAGGCCGGCAAGCTGCGCGCGCTGGCGGTGGCGGGCTCCACGCGCTCGCCTTCGCTGCCCGACGTGCCGACGATGGCCGAGGCGGGCCTCAAGGGCTACGCGCTGGAGCCGTGGTTCGGCGTGTACGGGCCGGCGAAGCTGCCGGCGCCGATCGTGAAGGCGCTGAACGAAGCGTTCGTCGAAGCGCTCGCGATGCCCGACGTGAAGGCCAAGCTGCAGCAGGCCGGCTTCTCGCCGCGCGGCTCGAGCGCGCAGGAGCTCACCACGCTCACCGACACCGAATACAAGCGCCTGGGCGACGTCGCCAAAAAAGCGGGCATGACCGCAGACTGATCCGACTCAAGAACCGAAAGACCTCCATGACCGCACTCAACGCCACCCACGACCCGAAGCTGCGCAGCTGGGTCGCCGCCGCCAACGTGGCCGGCACCGACTTCCCGATCCAGAACCTGCCCTTCGGCCGCTTCCGCGCCGCCGGCAGCAGCGAGGCCTTCCGCATCGGCGTGGCCATCGGCGACCAGATCCTCGACCTGCGCGCCACCGGCCTCATCGACACCGACGACATGAACGTGCTGATGAACGCCTCGGTGAAAGACCGCCAGGCGCTGCGCGCCGCGATCTCCGCGGGCCTGGCCGAAGGCAGCGGCCAGCAGGCCGCATGGTCGAAGGCGTTGCTCGCGCAAGCCCAGGCCGAGATGACCGTGCCCTGCCGCATCGGCGACTACACCGACTTCTACACGGGCATCCACCACGCCACCACCATCGGCAAGCTGTTCCGTCCCGACCAGCCGCTGATGCCCAACTACAAGTGGGTGCCCATCGGCTACCACGGCCGCGCCTCGTCGATCGGCGTGAGCGGCCAGGTCTTCAAGCGCCCGCAAGGCCAGACCAAGGCACCCGATGCGGTCGCGCCGAGCTTCGGCCCCTCGAAGCGGCTGGACTACGAACTGGAGCTGGGCTTCCTCGTGGGCCGCGGCAATGCGCTGGGCGAACCCATCGCCATCGCCGACGCCGAAGACCACCTGTTCGGCGTGACCCTGCTCAACGACTGGTCGGCGCGCGACCTGCAGGCCTGGGAATACCAGCCGCTGGGTCCGTTCCTGGCCAAGAACTTCGCCAGCACGCTGTCGCCCTGGATCGTGACGACCGAAGCGCTGGCGCCGTTCCGCGCCAAGTTCGAGCGCCCCGCCGAAGACCCGCAGCCGCTGCCCTACCTCGACGCGCCGTCGAACCGCGCCAGCGGCGCGCTCGACATCACGCTCGAAGTGCTGCTGCAGACCGCGAAGATGCGCGCCGACGGCGTGGCGCCCGTGCGCCTCACGCTGGGCAACACCACCGAGGCCGCCTACTGGACCGCCGCGCAGCTCATCACGCACCACACGGTGAACGGCTGCAACCTGCAGCCCGGCGACCTGCTGGGCTCGGGCACGCTGTCGGGCCCGCAGCCCGACCAGGCCGGCTCGCTGATGGAGCTCACGCTGGGCGGCAAGCAGCCGGTCACGCTGCCGAACGGCGAGAAGCGCACCTTCCTGGAAGACGGCGACACGCTGGTGATGCGCGGCTGGTGCGAGCGCGAAGGCGCGGTGCGCATCGGCCTGGGTGAAGTCGCCGGGACGGTGGTCTGAACCTGCTGGCTTGATCGACGGTGCGCCCCGCGGGGCGCATCTTTCAGGGCGTCGGCGCTGCCGACGATGCCGCGCCTGCCGGTGCCGGCACCGCGGCCGCCGCGGGCCAGGCCACTTCGCTGGCCACGCGCGGCTTGCCCATCGGCGCACCCGCGCGGCCGATGCGCACGGCGGCCATGTCGGCCTCGCTGGGGTACTGGTCCATGAGCCAGTAGTCGAACACGCGGCGCGCCAGCGGCGCCGCGGCGCCCGCGCCCCAGCCCGCGTTCTCGACGATGACAGCGAGCGCGATCTTCGGGTTGTTGGCCGGTGCGTAGGCCATGAACAGCGCGTGGTCGCGCTGGTGTTCTTCGAGCGCGCGCGCGTTGTACTTGGTGTTCTTGGCCTGCGTCACGGCCTGCGCGGTGCCGGTCTTGCCGGCCGCCTGGTAGCCCGCGCCCGCGAACACGCCGCGCGCGGTGCCGCTGGTGACCACGCTGGTCAGGCCCTCGCGGATCACCGCCACGTTGGCCGCCGTGTAGCCCAGGTTCTCGGCCGGCGGCTGCGGCAGCGGCACGACCTGCCCGCTGACCGTGTTGCGCATCGCCAGCGCCAGGTGCGGCCGGTGCTTCATGCCGCCGTCAGCCACGATGGCCGTGGCCTGCGCCAGCTGCAGCATGGTGAAGGCGTTGTAGCCCTGGCCGATGCCCAGCGAGATGGTCTCGCCCGCGTACCACTTCTTCTGCTCGGGCCGCTTGTAGGCGTTGCGCTTCCACTCGGTGCTGGGCAGCACGCCGCGCACCTCTCCGCCCAGGTCGATGCCGGTGATCTGGCCGAAGCCCATCGGCTTCATGAAGTCGTGAATGAGGTCCACGCCCATCTCGTTGGCCAGCGAGTAGTAGTAGATGTTGCTCGACACCTGGATCGAGCGGCGCATGTCGACGCCGCCCAGGTAGCCCTCGGGGCTGCCGAAGCGGTGGCCGCCGAAGTTGAAGTAGCCGGGGTCGTTCACCACCACGCTGGCGGCACGCTTGCCGGTCTGCAGCGCCGCCAGCGCCATGAAGGGCTTGTAGGTGGAGCCCGGCGGGTAGGTGCCGCGCAGCGCGCGGTTGAGCAGCGGCTTGTCGATCGATTCGGTGAGCGCCTGCCAGCTCTCGGTGTCGATGCCTTCGACGAAGAGGTTCGGGTCGAACGTGGGCTTGCTCACGAAGGCCAGCACCTCGCCGGTCTTGGGGTCGATGGCCACGAGCGCGCCGCGCCGGTCGCCGTACATGTCTTCCACCAGCTTCTGCAACTTGATGTCCAGCGACAGCATGACGGTGTTGCCCGGCGTGGCCGGGTGGCTGGCGAGCCGGCGCACGGCGCGCCCGCCGGCGGAGGTTTCCATCTGCTCGACGCCGGTCTGGCCGTGCAGCATCTTCTCGTAGCTCTGCTCGATGCCCAGCTTGCCGATGTAGTCGGTGCCCTTGTAATTGGCCTGGTCTTCCTCGTCCCAATCTTCCATCGCGGTTTTTTCGCGCTGGTTGATGCGACCGATGTAGCCCAGCACGTGCGAGGCCAGCTCGCCCTGCGGGTAGTTGCGGAACAGGCGCGCCTTGATCTCCACGCCCGGGAAGCGGTAGCGCTGCGCCGCGAAGCGCGCCACCTCTTCGTCGCTCAGGCGGGTGCGGATCGGAATGGAGTCGAAGCTGCGCGAGTCTTCGCGCAGGCGCTTGAAGCGGCGGCGGTCGCGCGGCGACACCTCGAGCACGCTGGTCAGGCTGTTGATGGTCTCCTCGACGTCGCCGACCTTGGAGGGCGTGATCTCCAGCGTGTAGGCCGAGTAGTTGGAGGCCAGCACGATGCCGTTGCGGTCGAGGATGAGCCCCCGGTTCGGCACCACCGGCACCACGGCCGTGCGGTTGCTCTCGGCCTGCTCGGCCAGGTCGGCATGGCGCACCACCTGCAGATAGACCAGCCGCGAGCCCAGCAGGCTGAAGGCGAACAGCACCGCCAGGCCGATGACGATCACGCGGCGCTTGAAGCGCGCCAGGTCGGCGGCAACGTTGCGGATTTCGGTCATGGCGTCAGGAAGCTTAGGCGTGCGCAGGTGCGATGGCAAATGCGAGGGGCGGCCGCCGCCGGGCCGCCCCAAGGCGGGCCGCGCTTCCCCCTTGGGGGGTGGAGTTACACGCAGCGAAGCGAAGTGAAAAGCCGGGGGGCACCATGACTAGAGGGGGCGGTTCTCGTCGGGTTCGGGGGTGCGGCGCTGGGGCGCCAGCAGCAGCGCGGTGGCCAGCGGCCACAGCGCCGCCTCGAGGGCCGGCGAGACCAGCACGCCCCAGCCCGGGAACACGCCGCCGCCGATCATGCGCGTGATCACCTCGATGAACTGCGACAGCGCAAACAGCGGCAGCACCTGCAGCGCCTGCGAGAGCACCGGGTACCACAGCAGGCGCCGGTGGATCATGATCGCGAAGAAGCCCAGCGTGGTGTAGGACAGCGCATGCTGGCCCAGCATCGACGACTGGTGCACGTCCATGAGCAGGCCGAACATGAAGGCCGCGCCGATGCCCACGCGCGCGGGCTGGTGCACGCCCCAGAACACGATCACCAGCGCCAGCAGGTCGGGCATCCAGGCGGCGCGGCCGATGGGGATCATGTTGACCAGCAGCGCCACGAGCAGGCTGGTCCACATGAAGACGGGGCTGACGGGCAGCAAGAGCTGCTGCTGGCCGGGGCGCTTGATCATCGCGTGGCTCCCGCCGGTTTTTTCTCGTTCTTGCCGGCGCCCGGCTTGCCTTCGGGGCGCTTGCGCTGGGTGGACGCGGCCTCGACGTGCGGCGGTGCCACCGGCGCGCCGGAGGGCTCGAGCACCAGCACGTAGCGCGCCGCGGTCACGCGGGCCAGCGGCACGCAGTAGATGCGCGCAAAGGCCGAATCGGCGCGGCGCTCGATGCGTTCGATCTTCGCCACCGGCAGGCCGGCCGGGTAGATGCCGTCGACGCCGCTGGTGGACAGCAGGTCGCCCTCCTGCAGGTCGGCGTTGGCCGCCATGAAGCGCAGCTCCATGCCGCCGCCGTGGGCCGAGGCGTCGCCGAAGGCCACGCTGCGCACGCCGGTGCGGGTGTTCTGCACGGGAATGGCCAGGTCGCGGTCGATCACCAGCGTGACCTCGCTCGTGAAGGGCAGCACCTGCGTCACCTGGCCCAGCACGCCGCGCGCGTCGATCACCGGCGAGCCGGCGGCCACGCCCTGCGCGAGCCCCTGGTCGATGACGATCTTGCGCGTGTAGGGGTCGGCCGCGTCGTACAGCACCTCGGCCGGGCGGCCCGGCGTGGTGGTGGTCTGGCGCAGCTCGAGCAGCTCGCGCAGGCGGGCGTTGTCTTGCGCGAGCGTGTCGGCGCGGCTGGCGGTCTCGGCCTGCAGCATCAGGGCCTTGCGGGCCTCGTCTTCGTTGCGCTGCGCGGTCTGCAGCTCTTCGAAGTAGCGGCTGCCGCCCATCACCAGCATGACCGGCTTGAGCGCCGCCATCTGCACCGGGTAGAGCACCGCGCCGATGGCCGAGCGGATCGGCTTCACGAGGTGAAAGCGTGCGTCGGCGACCATGAGGAAGAGCGAGAGCGCGCCGAAGAAGATCAGCTTGCTGAGTGCCGATTGCCCCTGGTTGAACAGGGGTGGCGCTGTGCGATCGAGCGTGCCCAGAGGCATGTAGTCAGACCCGGCGGTGGTGCGGCATCAAATAACAAAAAGCCGGCCTGCGCAAGCAGAGGCCGGCCGATGATGGCTTTCGCCTTTTACTCGCTCGTGAAGATGCTGCCCAGACGGTCCATGCGCTCCAGGGCGATGCCGCAGCCGCGCACCACGCAGGTCAGCGGGTCTTCGGCCACGAGCACCGGCAGGCCGGTTTCCTCGGCGAGCAGGCGGTCGAGGTCGCGCAGCAGCGCGCCGCCGCCGGTGAGCATCATGCCGCGCTCGGCGATGTCGGCGCCCAGTTCGGGAGGCGTCTGTTCCAGCGCGTTCTTCACGGCCGAGACGATGTTGTTCAGGGGGTCGGTCAGGGCTTCCAGCACTTCGTTGCTGCTGATGGTGAAGCTGCGCGGCACGCCTTCGGAAAGGTTGCGGCCCTTGACTTCCATTTCCTTGACTTCGGAGCCCGGGAAGGCCGAACCGATGTTCTTCTTGATGACTTCGGCCGTCGGCTCGCCGATCAGCATGCCGTAGTTGCGGCGGATGTAGTTGATGATGGCTTCGTCGAAGCGGTCGCCGCCCACGCGGACCGAGCCCTTGTAGACCATGCCGCCCAGCGAGATCACGCCCACTTCGGTGGTGCCGCCGCCGATGTCCACCACCATCGAGCCCGAGGCTTCGCTGACGGGCAGGCCGGCGCCGATGGCCGCGGCCATGGGTTCTTCGATGAGGTAGACGGCGGTGGCGCCGGCGGCTTCGGCCGCGTCCTTGATGGCGCGGCGCTCGACCTGGGTCGAGCCGCAGGGCACGCAGATGATGATGCGCGGGCTCGGCGTGAGCAGCGTGCGCGGGTGCACCATCTTGATGAACTGCTTGATCATCTGCTCGGTGATCACGAAGTCGGCAATGACGCCGTCCTTCATCGGACGGATGGCCTCGATGTTGCCGGGCACCTTGCCCAGCATGGCCTTGGCTTCGCGGCCGACGGCCTGGATCACCTTCTTGCCATGGGGGCCGCCTTCGTGGCGGATCGCGACCACGGAGGGCTCGTCCAGCACGATGCCCTTGTTGCGGGCGAAGATCAGGGTGTTGGCGGTGCCGAGGTCGATCGCCAGGTCGGTGGAGAAGTACCGACGGAAAGCTCCAAACATGTGCGGAATCCTCTGAGCACGGCCTGCGCATCGGCAGGTCGTCGCTCTATTTTTGGGTCGTTTGACGGGGTGAATTGATCGTTTTTGGCGCAAAAGCCGGCGCGTTCGCGGGGGTTGCGGCAAAGGCGGGATAATAACCGAATCCCCTCTGAATCCCGTGTCGGCACCCTCTTCGGCGTGCGATTGCCTCCGGTTTTTTCGACCCGTCAGCCATCTATGTCTCTTTCCGCTTCCGATATTGCACGCATCGCCTCCCTGGCGCGGCTGCAGCTTGCCCCAGATGAAAGCGAGCGCATGCTCACTCAAATCAACGGCTTCTTCGATCTGGTCGAACGCATGCGCGCGGTCGACACCACGGGCGTCGAGCCGCTGGCGCACCCGGTGGCCGCGCTCGAAGACGTGACGCTGCGCCTGCGCGACGACGTCGTGAGCGAGCCGAACAACCGCGAAGCCAACCAGAAGAGCGCCCCGGCCGTCGAAGCCGGCCTGTTCCTCGTGCCCAAGGTGATCGAATGATGAGCAGCGGTGAACTGCACCAATTGAGCGTGGTCGCGCTGGCGAAGGCGCTGGCCGATCGCAAGGTTTCGGCCGTCGAGGCCTCGCAGGCGTTTCTCGTCCGCATGAAGGCCCACGAGTCGCTCGGCACCTTCGTCGACGTCAACGAAGAAGTCACGCTGGCCCAGGCCCGCGCCGCCGACGCGCTCATCGCCAAGGGCAACGCGCCCGCGCTGGCCGGCGTGCCGATCGCGCACAAGGACATCTTCGTCACCACCGATTTCGCCACCACCGCCGGCTCGAAGATGCTCGCGGGCTACCGCTCGCCCTTCGACGCGACCGTGGTGCGCCGCCTGGCCGAAGCCGGCGCGGTCACGCTGGGCAAGCTCAGCTGCGACGAGTTCGCGATGGGCTCGGCCAACGAGAACGTCGCCGTGCCCGCCGTGGGCCACGACCAAGCCGTGCCGGTGCGCAACCCCTGGAACCTCGAGCGCATTCCGGGCGGCTCGTCGGGCGCCAGCGCGGCGGCTGTCGCGGCCCGCCTCGCACCGGCCGCCACCGGCACCGACACCGGCGGCTCGATCCGCCAGCCCGCGTCGTTCTGCGGCGTCACCGGCATCAAGCCCACGTATGGCCGCGCCTCGCGCTACGGCATGGTGGCGTTCGCGTCGAGCCTCGACCAGGCCGGCCCGATGGCCCGTTCGGCCGAAGACTGCGCGCTGCTGCTGTCGGCCTTCTGCGGCCCCGACCTCGACCGCGACTCGACCTCGCTCGACAAGCCCGCCGAAGACTTCGGCCGCTCGCTGAACGACTCGCTCGAAGGCCTGCGCATCGGCGTGCCCAAGGAGTTCTTCGGCGACGGCGTGGCGCCCGGCGTGCGCGCCGCCATCGATGCGGCGCTCGCGCAGTACGAGAAGCTCGGCGCCAAGCGCGTCGAGGTCTCGCTGCCGCGCACCGAGCTGTCGATTCCCGTGTACTACATCCTGGCTGCGGCCGAGGCCTCGAGCAACCTGAGCCGCTTCGACGGCGTCAAGTTCGGCCACCGCGCCAGGCAGTACAAGGACCTGGCCGAGATGTACGAACGCACGCGCGCCGAAGGCTTCGGCGACGAGGTGAAGCGCCGCATCATGATCGGCACCTACGTGCTCTCGCACGGCTACTACGACGCCTACTACCTGCAGGCGCAGAAGGTGCGCCGCATGATCGCGGACGACTTCCAGCAGGCGCTGACGCAATGCGACGTGATCGCCGGCCCCGCCGCGCCGACCACCGCCTGGAAGATCGGCGAACACGGCGACGACCCCGTGGCCGACTACCTCGCCGACATCTTCACGCTGCCCGCATCGCTCGCAGGCCTTCCGGGCATGAGCGTGCCCGCGGGCTTCGACGGCGGCATGCCCGTGGGCCTGCAGCTGATCGGCAACTACTTCGGCGAAGCGAAGCTGCTCAACGCAGCGCACCGCTTCCAGCAAGCCACCGACTGGCACACGCGCACGCCGGAGGGCTTCTGACATGAGCGAGACCGTGAACACATTCGAAGCACAACAACAAGGCCGCCCGACCGGCCCGCTGGTGCGCGGCTATGAAGTCATCATCGGCTTCGAGACGCACGCGCAACTCTCGACCGCGAGCAAGATCTTCAGCCGCGCCTCCACCGCTTTCGGCGCCGAGCCCAACACGCAGGCCTGCGCGGTCGACCTGGCACTGCCCGGCACGCTGCCCGTGATGAACAAGGGCGCGGTCGAACGCGCCATCAAGCTGGGCCTGGCGCTGGGCTCGCACATCGCGCCGCGCAGCGTGTTCGCACGCAAGAACTACTTCTACCCCGACCTGCCCAAGGGCTACCAGATCAGCCAGTTCGAGATCCCGGTGGTGCAAGGCGGCGCGGTGTCGTTCTTCCTCGGTGAAGAGAAGAAGACCGTGCGCCTGGTGCGTGCCCACCTCGAGGAAGACGCGGGCAAGTCGCTGCACGAAGACTTCATCGGCCAGAGCGGCATCGACCTGAACCGCGCCGGCACGCCGCTGCTGGAGATCGTGACCGAGCCCGACATGCGCTCCACCGCCGAGGCCGTGGCCTATGCGAAGGAGCTGCACAAGATCGTCACATGGATCGGCATCTGCGACGGCAACATGCAGGAAGGGAGCTTTCGCTGCGACGCCAACGTGTCGGTGCGCAAGCCCGGCGACAAGCTCGGCACACGCCGCGAGATCAAGAACCTGAACAGCTTCAAGTTCATGCAGCAGGCGATCGACTACGAGATCAACTCGCAGATCGACGAGCTCGAAGAGGGCCGTGCCATCGAGCAGGCCACCGTGCTGTTCGATCCCGCCACCGGCGAGACGCGCACCATGCGCACCAAGGAAGACGCGGCCGACTACCGCTACTTCCCCGATCCGGACCTGCCGCCCCTGGTGGTGGCCGCCGAGTGGATCGAGCGCGTGCGCGCCACCATGCCCGAGCTGCCGCGTGCCACGGCCGAGCGCTATGTGCGCGACCACGGCCTGTCGGAATACGACGCCGCGCAGCTCACGCAAGGCGCGGCGCTGGCCCGCTACTTCGACGATGCGGTGAACGCCGGCGCAGCGCCCAAGCTGGCCAGCAACTGGATCACCGGCGAGATGGCACGCCGCCTGAACGCCGCCGAGATCGGCATCGAGGCCGCACCCGTGAAGGCCGCGCAGCTCGCGCAGCTGGTGACGCGCATCGCCGACGGCACGCTGCCCAACAACGCCGCGCGCCAGGTGTTCGAAGCGCTGTGGAGCGGCGAAGGCAGCGATGTCGACGCGATCATCGAAGCGAAAGACCTCAAGCCGATGAACGACGCCGGCGCGCTCGACAAGATCCTCGACGAGGTGATTGCCAAGAACGCGAAGAACGTCGAGGAATACCGCGGCGGCAAGGAAAAGGCGCTCAACGGCCTCGTGGGCCAGGTCATGAAGGCCAGCGGGGGCAAGGCCAACCCCGCGCAGGTCACCGAGCTGCTGAAAGCCAAGCTGGGCTGATCACGAACGAGCCCCGGGGCCTTGCGCCAGGCCCCGGCGGGTTCGTTCAGCGCGGGTTGCCGCCGTTCTGCGGCGACCAGAGCGTCTTCAGGCGCCCGCGCTCTTCGTCGAAGCGCGCATTCACGCGCTTCTTCTCTTCTTCCTGCTCCGCGATGAAGCGGTTCTGCACGGCCACGCTCTGCGTGTTGTCCTCGATGCGGCGACGCACCGCGCCGGGCGCCTTGCTCGTGTCCTGCTTGTAGAACTCGAGCTCCTCGTCGATCTTCTTGCGGTCGTCGGCGAGCTCGACGAGGCGCTTCTTCGCGGCCTGGATCACCGCATCGATCTGCGACAGGGCCTCGACGCGCTCGCGGTCGTGCGTGGTGGCGTTGGGGTAGCGCACCAGCAGCGCGCGCTCGCGGCGGCGCTCGTCGATGAGCCGTGCGGCCTGGATGGCGGCTTCGCGCGCGCGGTCCTCGCGCTCCTGCTGCTCGCGCGCCGTGTAGGTCGGCTCCAGCTTGCGGCGCACCGTGCCGCTCGGGCTCAGTTCGCGCTGCTCGCGGTCGCTGCACTCGGCGATCGGCCGGTCGGCCGTGAGCGTGCGCCCGCGCGCGTCGACGCAGGTGTAGATGCCGACGCCGGGCCCGTCCGTCCTGGCGGGCTGGGCCAGCGCCGTTGCGCACGACGACAGGGCCGCCAGGCCCAGCCACAGCGACGCCACGGCGGCGGCAGAAGAGGGATCGCGCGCGGGGCGTCGCATCGGCGCTGCGTCTCAGGCGCCGTAGCGCGTGCGGTAGGCCAGCACGCGCTCGCGGTGCGCGCCGAGGTCGGCGGCGGCGTTGCCCGAGAGATAGCGCAGCAGGTCGTCCAGCGTGGCGATGGGCACCACCGCGAGGCCGAGCTGGTTGCGCACGTACTGCACGGCGCTGTGGTCCACGTCGACGCCGTTCTCGGTGGCTTTTTCCTGCCGATCGAGGGCGATGGCCACGGCATGCGGCGTGGCGCCCGCGGCCTGGATCGCGGCGATCGATTCGCGCACCGCGGTGCCGGCCGACATCACGTCGTCGACGATGAGCACGCGGCCCTTGAGCGGCGCGCCCACCAGATTGCCGCCTTCGCCGTGCGCCTTGGCTTCCTTGCGGTTGTAGGCGAAGGGGTAGTTGCGCCCGCGCCGGGCCAGCTCGGCAGCCACGGTGGCGCCCAGCGGGATGCCCTTGTAGGCGGGGCCGAAGATCATGTCGAACTCGAGGCCGCTTTCGACCAGGCGGTCTGCATAGAATCCGGCGAGCCGCGCGATCTTGGCGCCGTCGTCGAAGAGGCCCGAATTGAAGAAATACGGGCTCATGCGACCGGCCTTGGTCTTGAATTCGCCGAAGCGAAGCACGCCGGCGTCGAGCGCGAACTGGACGAAGTCCTGTGCCACCGCGCTGCTTGTCTGACCGTCTACAGCCATTGGAAATTCCTTGTGTTCAAACTGACCAGTCTCAATCTCAATGGCCTGCGCTCGGCGGCCACCAAGGGCGTCGCCGACTGGGTGGCCGAACTCGCGCCGGATTGTATTTGCATGCAGGAGATCCGCGTCCAGGCCAGCGATGTCGAGGGCCGCTTCGAGCAGATGGCCGGCCTGCAGGGCCACTTCCACTTTGCCGAGAAAAAAGGCTACGCGGGCACCGCCATCTACACGAAGCATGCGCCCAGCGCCGTGGTGGTGGGCTGGGGTGATCCCGAATTCGACGCCGAAGGCCGCTACCTCGAGCTGCGCTTCGACACGCCCAAGCGCAAGTTCTCGGTGATCAGCTGCTACTTCCCGAGCGGCAGCTCGGGCGAGGAGCGCCAGGCCGCCAAGTTCCGCTTCCTGAAGGGCTTCTTCCCGCACCTGCTGGCGCTGAAGAAGGAGCGCGAGTTCATCCTGTGCGGCGACATCAACATCGCGCACCAGGAAATCGACCTGAAGAACTGGCGCGGCAACCAGAAGAACAGCGGCTTCCTGCCCGAGGAACGCGCCTGGATGACGCGCCTGCTCGACGCCGGCACCGAAGGCGCCGGCCTGGTGGACGTGTACCGCCGCCTCAAGCCCGACACCACGGGCGACGCCTACACCTGGTGGAGCAACCGCGGCCAGGCCTACGCGAACAACGTGGGGTGGCGGCTGGACTACCACCTGGCCACGCCGGCGATGGGCGCGCTGGCGCGCACCGAGGCGATCTACAAGACGGTCAAGTTCAGCGACCACGCGCCGATCACGGTGGAGTACGACTTCACGCTGTAAGTCGCCCGCCCGTCGATGCCGATCCCGACTCCGTCTCCGTCCACGAACCCGTCCTCGCCGCCCACGGCCGCGGCGACGGCGGTGTACCTGCCGCGCGACGTGGTGAACGCGCCCGAGGTGAAGGCCGCGATCGCGCGCCGCAGCGCCGAGCGCGGCGACGACGCCGACATGGCGGCCTGGCTGCTGAACCACTTCTTCCGCTGGGCCATCGGCAGCTTCGGCAACGTGCTGCCGGTGCAGTCGCCCGCCGACTACCTGGCCGCGGCCGGGCCCGACAAGCCGCTGCCCGAGTGGCTGGCCAGGCAGCTGCAGCCGCGCGCCCCTGCCGCGGTGAACGCGGCGTCCGTGCAGGACAAGGAAAAGTCCAAGGGCAACATGGGCAACAAGGCCGAATCGCCCGCCGCCGAAGCCGCCCCGAAAACTTTCTACTACCTCGACCCCGACCACCTGCTGCTGGTCGACCGCGAACGCATGCTGGTCGAGTTTTTGCGCTCGCGGCGCGGCACGCGGCTCGAACAGAAGCTGCAGCGCATCACCTGCTTCATGGCCATGGCCCTGTGGGAGCAGGAGCACCAGCGCATGCAGGCCAAGCGCAACAAGGGCTGGGTGCCCAGCAGCGGCCTGGCGCTGAAGGAAGTGCTGCGCACGCCCAACGGCGTGATCTTCGAGTTCATCGGCAGCCATGCGGCGCTGCGCGAGGAAATGGCCTACGAGTCGTTCCACATGCAGCACTGCCTGGGCCAGTTCGCCAACATCAAGAAGCTGAACGGCGGCTACGGCGAGCAGTACGCCAGCGCGGCGCAGAGCGGCCGGCTGCGCCTGTTCACGCTGCGCAGCGCGGGCAACCTGCCGCACGTGACCATCAGCCTCGAAGTGCATCCCGACGGGCTGCGCGTCGACCAGATCAAGGGCAAGCAGAACCGCCACCCGATCCGCAAGTACGCGGACGACGTGCTGCAGTTCCTGCGCACGCTGCCGCCGCGCGGCGAGCGCCACAGCGACTGCGAAGGCATGGGCCTGGTGTTCGAGCCCGAGGCCTCGGACGCCGCCCGGGGCGAATGGAAGTTCGTCACCGACGTGCAGAGCCCCGACTTCCTGCTCAGCGTGATGAGCGGCAACTTCCACCTGATCGAGCACTTCGAGCAGCCGCCGCCGGCGCTGCAATGGCTGCTGCTGCGCATCGCGCCGCACGAGCTGGCGCGGCTGCGGCAGATGGACGTGGCGGTGGCCGCCGCCGCCCGGCTGACGCTGCCCGCGAACCGGTTGCCGCCGTCGCTGCAGGCGGCCCCCACGCAGGCGCCCGCCACGATGCTGGAGATCGAAGGCATCTCGCTGAGCGCCGCCGTGTGCGCGCCGCCGCTGGGAGCGGCATTGCCATGACGCAGGCCATCGTCATCGTTGTGTTCCTGGGCCTGCTGTACCTCGGGGTGCGCATCGCGTGGTTCGTCGTGCGCACGGCATTCCGCATCGTCGTGCGCGGCTCGGGCACGGCGATCGGCCACATGGAAAAGGCCAACGCCGACCTCGCGGTGCGCGCCGCGCAGGCCCGGGCCGACGCCGGCAAGGTGGTGCCCAACCGCCGCCGCTGGGCGCTGGCGCTCGGCGACATCCTGCTGCTGCGCAACGGCCTGCGCTGCGACAGCGACACGCTGGCGCTCGACGTGCCCGCCGAGCAGCGCCAGCGGCTGGCCAAGCAGGTGCTGCGCGAAATGAACATGGCCGCCGACCTGCCCGAGCGCGACATCGCCACGCAGATGCAGGCCGCGCTGGTCGGCTGGGTCGGCGGGCTCGGCCGCACCCACGCCAATTTCTACGAACAGCTCGCGGCAGAAGGCCAGGTGCGCGACGCGCTGGCCTTCGACTGCGCGCGCACCGCCTTCCTGGTGCGCTGCATCGCGCTGCTGGGCTGGGTGCCCGAGTCGCAGGCCTGGCTGGTGCTGTTCCTCAACGCACAGCGCGCGCAGGACAGCTTCGAGAGCTGGGAAGACTTCGGCCACGCCTATGCGCGGGCGCGGCTGCACTGGCTGCGCATCAGCAGCCAGGACGGCCCCGCCTCGTCGCGCGCCACGCTGGAGGTGCAGGAGCACCTGCAGAACACCCAGGGCAACTGGCTCACGCTGCCCTGGAAGCGCTACCGCATCTTCGATCCCCAACCCGTCACTCTCGCCCCTGCCGCGTCGGCCTGACGCGCGAGCCCCGCCCATGACCACCCACACGCCCCCCGCCGCAGCGACCGTGATTCCCCCCGCGCCCGCGCGCTGGAAGCTCTGCGACATCGACGCCCTGCTGCGCGCGGGCGATTACGCCGCACTCGACCAGCGGCTCGACGACGCGCTGGCCGCCAGCTTTCAAGACCGCGACGAGGAAGAGCGCTACTACGGCGCCTTGCCCGACGACCTGGCCGGCTGCACCGCCGACGGCGCCGAAGGGCTGGCCCGCCTGGCCGCATGGCAGGCCGCCAACCCGCAATCGGCCCACGCCTGGCTGTGCGAAGCGCACTACTGGTACCACTGGGCCTACGAATACCGCGGCTCGGGCTGGGCCAGCACGGTCACCGCGCTCGGCTGGGAATGCGCCCATGCCTGCGCCACGCGCTGCGCCGTCGCCGCGCTGCGCGCACTGACGCTCGCGCCCACGATGTGGACCGCCTGCGCCCTGCTGCTGCAGAGCACCTCGGCCTTCAACGAGCCCGACTGGCTGACCGAGCTGGTGCGCAGTGGCCGCTGGCCCGACAAGCCGCTGCAGCACGACTTTTCGCTGGACGACGACGCGGCCACCCGCGAAGAGCTGCTGGCGCAGCTCGCGCGCTCCGGCCTGGCGCACGACGAGCGCGTCGCCTGCCCCGAGGCCGTGCCCACCGCCCTGCCCTCGCCCGTGCAGGGCCGCAAGGTGATCAGCGGCACGTCCTACTGGATCCACGCCACGCTGCACGTGCACCCGCGGCTGTTCTTCTTCATGCGCCAGTGCGTCTGGTTCCAGCAGCCACGCTGGGGCGGCAGCCACGAGCGCGTGCGCGCCTTCATCGCCTCGCCCGCCTGCGCCCACCTGAGCGAGGTCGAGAAAGACCGGCTGCGCCACGAGATCTGGCGCGACGACTACCAGGGCAACAGCGTCGACAAGGACGAAGACCCGGCCGAAGCGCAGCAGCGCATGGCCGCCACGCGCCAGCGCGCCCAGGAGGCGCTCTACCCCTACCACCGCTGGGAAACCCTGCGCTGGCTGGCCGTGAGCCACTACATGCTCGACCAGCACGCCGAAGCGCTGGCCTGCCTGCGCGAGGCCGAGAGCCACCATCCCATCGACGACGACTACGCCATGAACATGGCGGTGCACGTCGCCCTGGAGCAGGACCCCGGCGGCCAGTGGCTGGGCCAGGCCATCTGCAACAGCGCCAACGCCTACGAATGCAACACCGCGCTGATCCTGCACGGCTACTGCAGCCTGAAGGGCGCCTTCGGTTTCGTGCCCAACGCGGCGACCGGCAACGCCTGGCTGGCGGCCGCACGCGAACGCAACGCCGGCACCGAGAACTGGGACGACCTGGCCCGCGCACTGTGGCGCGTGCCGCGCAACCAGGAAGCCTTCGAGATCCTGGAGATGGGGCTGGCCGCCGGCGACAAATCGTGCCTGCTCACGCTCGGCATCTTCCACGCGGGTGGCGAGCACGGCACCAAGGACCGGCAGCAGGCGATGCACTGCTACGGCCAGGCGGCCGAAGCCGGCAACAGCGTCGCGGCCTACAAGCTGGGCTACCTCTGCCACGACATGGCCTGGGAAGACGCCACGCCCGCGGCGCAGCGCCCCGTGCTGCAGGCGCAGGCGGTCGAGGCCATGCTGAAGGCCCGCGAGCTGGGCCACGACGATGCCACCGAGGGCGCATTGATGTTCATCAGCGACCTGTCCGACATCCCCGTGCGCCACCGCCACCTGGACTTCGTGCGCGAGCACGCCACCAACGGCGACGCCATCGCCATGGCCACGCTGTCGACCCTGCTGGCCGACGCCAACGACAAGGTGCTCTACAACTACCGCGAGAGCGTGCGCTGGATCATGGGCGCGCAGGCCGTGGCGCCCGAGGACGAGTTCGTGGTGAACGTGACCAAGAACACCCACCAGGACGGCTTCCTGTCGTCCACGCTCTACAAGCTCACGCGCCGGCAGATCAAGGCGCACGAGATCCCGGGCGGCGACAACGCGATGGTCTGAGGGCTACCGAGAAAGCGCCGGCAAGGCCTTCGCCAGCGTCTCGCTGAAGGCGCGCATCGCCTCGGTCTCGTGCGTGCCGCGCTTGGTCAGGCGAAAGAAGTCCATGCCCACGCGCGGCTTCAGCAGCACGTCGGTCTTCACGCGGTGACGGCGGCAGGCCGCGAGCGCGAAGGTGGGCATCACGGCGGTGCCGAAGCCGGCCTCGACCATCGAGATCAGCGTGCCGAAGAAGTTGAAGGCGGGCCGCTGCGCGTCGGCCAGGCCGATCTCGCCGAGCTGGCGCTCGATCACCTTCTGGATCGGGTTGCCGGGCGGCAGGCCGATCAGCGTGGCGCCGCGCAGCGCGGACCAGGGTGCGGTGCCGACCGGTTCGCCGTCGGCCGTGGCCTGCGTGACGCGCATCAGCTCGAAGCGCCCCACGGGCGTGCGGTCGAGCCCCGCCGCGGCCTTGAAGAAAAAGCCCAGGCCGAGGTCGGCCTCGCCCGCGGCCACCATCGCTTCCACGTCGCGCAGGTCGGCGTCGAAGAGGCGCAGCACGACCTGCGGATGCGCGGCGCGAAAACTCGCGAACACCCAGGGCAGCAGGTGCGACGACACCAGCGGCGTGGCCGCGATGCGCAGCGTCTGGCGCGCCGCATCGCCCTCGGCGCCGAGTTCGGCTGCCACGTCATCGAGATCGGTGACGAGCCGTTCCACCACCGGCAGCAGGCGGCGCCCGGCCGGCGTGAGGCTCACCATGCGCGTGGTGCGGTCGAACAGGCGGCAGCCGAGCTGCTTCTCCATCTCGCGGATCAGGATGCTCAGGCCGGCCTGGGTGATGTGCGCCTGCTCCGCCGCGCGGGTGAAGTTGCCGATGCGCGCCACCTGCAGGAAGGCGCGCATCTGGCGCGTGGTCAGGTTCATAAGGATTCATGATAAATCCATATCACATCTAAATTTCCCATATGCCTCGTTTGCGGTCCCAATACGGACCCCATGAGCACCGCACCTAACGAAGTCATCATCCTCGGCGCCGGCATCGGCGGCCTGACCCTCGCCCTGAGCCTGCACCAGGCCGGCATCGCCTGCCGCGTGTACGAGGCCGTGCCCGAGCTGCGCCCCCTCGGCGTGGGCATCAACCTGCTGCCCCATGCGGTGCGCGAGCTGTCCGAGCTGGGCCTGCTCGACGCGCTCGACGCCGTGGGCGTGCGCACGCAGGAGGCGGTCTTCTTCACCGAGCACGGCCAGCTGGTGTTCCGCGAGCCCGCCGGCCAGCACGCGGGCTACGACTGGCCGCAGTACTCGATCCACCGCGGCGACCTGCAGACCGTGCTGCTGAACGAAACGCGCAAGCGCCTGGGCCCCGACAGCGTGCAGTGCGGCCACCGCTGCACCGGCGTCGAACAGGATGCCGACGGCGTGACGGTGCACTTTGCCGACGGCCGCGCGCCGGTGCGCGGCGCGGTCGCGGTGGGCTGCGACGGCATCCACTCGGCACTGCGCAAGCAGCTGTATCCGAACGAAGGTGCGCCGCGCTATTCGGGCATCAACATGTGGCGAGGCACGGCGGCCTGGAAGCCCTTTCTCTCGGGCGGCAGCATGGTGCGCGCGGGCTGGCTCACCGTCGGCAAGATGGTGATCTACCCGATCCGCAACGACATCGACGACCAGGGTCGCCAGCTCGTGAACTGGGTGGCCGAGATCCACGCGCCCCAGCCCGCGATGCGCGACTGGAGCCGCGCCGGGCGCCTCGAGGACTTCCTGCCCGCCTTCGCCGACTGGCACTTCGACTGGCTCGACGTGCCCGCGCTGATCCTGGCCTCGGACACCATCCTGGAGTACCCGATGGTCGACCAGGACCCGCTGCCGCGCTGGAGCCACGGCCGCCTCACGCTGCTGGGCGACGCCGCGCACCCGATGGTGCCGCGCGGCTCCAACGGCGCGGGCCAGGCGATCATCGACGCGCGTTTTCTCGCGGGCGCGATGAAGCGCGAAGGCGTGGGCATCGCAGCGCTCGAGACCTACGACCGCGTGCGCGTGAAGGCCACCACCGACGTGGTGCTGACCAACCGCAGCAACCCGCCCGACACCATCCTGCGCGAGGTGTTCGAGCGTTCGGGCGGCAAGCGCGTCCAGAACCTCGACGCGATCGTCACGCAGCAGGAACTGCAGGCGATCTCCGACCACTACAAGCGCGTGGCCGGCTACGACCCGGCGGCGCTGAAGGCGCGCGCGTCGTACCTCTGAGCGCCGGCACATTCACCGAACAAGACGGAGACAAGACCCCATGAGATTTCTGACCCGGACCTTCGCCACCCTGCTGGTCGCGGCCAGCGCCGCCGCGGCCCATGCCTGGCCCGACCAGCCGGTGACGCTGGTGGTGCCCTACACACCCGGCACCGGCATCGACCTGATCGCGCGCCAGCTCTCGGCCCGCCTGCCCGCCGTGCTCGGCCAGCCGGTGATCGTGGAGAACCTGGCCGGTGCCAGCGGCAACATCGGCAGCGAGAAGGTGGCGCGCGCCAAGCCCGACGGCTACACGCTGCTGGTGCAGGTCAACACGCTGGTGATGAACAAGGGCCTGTACAAGTCGCTCGCCTACGACCCGGTGGCCGATTTCACGCCGGTGTCGCAGACCTCGTGGGGCACGCTGCTGCTGGTGACCAACCCGGCCACCCAGAAGGCCGGCTCGCTCGCGCAGCTGGTGGCGACCGCCAAGGCCAACCCCGGCAAGCTGACCTACGCCACGCCGGGCGTCGGCACGCCGCACCACCTGTCGATGGCGCTCCTGATGCAGGGCACCGGCACCGACCTGCTGCACGTGCCCTACAAGGGCACGGCCGGCGCCGTCACCGACCTGCTCGGCGGGCGCATCGACGCGATGTTCCTGCCGGTGCACGTGGCGCTGCAGCACATCCAGGCCGGCAAGCTCAAGGCGCTCGCCACCGGCAGCGGCCAGCGCCTGCCGCAGCTGCCCGACGTGCCCACCCTGGCCGAGGCCGGCGTGACCGCCGACAACGTCGACATGTGGTACGGCGTGCTTGCGCCCAAGGGCACGCCGGCCCACGTGGTGGCGCGGCTGAACACGGAGATCGCCGCGGTGCTGAAGTCCCCCGAGGTGGCGAAGTCCTTCGAGTCGCAGGGCATGGTGCCCGCCAGCTCGACGCCGGCGGCGTTCGGCGCGCTGATCCAGAAGGACGCGCAGCGCTGGGCGACGGTGGTGAAGAAGGGGAACATCACCGCCGACTGAGCGCGGCGGGAAGCGCAGCGCGGCTACTTGCGCGCAGCCGCCCGGTACAGGTTCTCGACCTTCGGCACGTTCGCCTCGAGCTTGGCGATGCGGTCCGGCCCGCTCGGGTGGGTCGACAAAAAGCTCAGCCCGCCCTGGTTCTTGGAGGCGGTGGCCATCTTCTTCCACAGCGACACCGAGGCCTGCGGGTCGTAGCCCGCGCGCGCGGCGAGCTCCAGGCCCACGAGGTCGGCGTCGGTCTCGTCGCTGCGGCTGAACTTCAGGGTGATGAGCTGCGTGCCGGCGCGCGCCGCGAGGTCGCCGACCTGGCCGAGCCCCAGCAGCTGCGCGCCGATGGACAGCGCCGCGCCGGTGCCGGCGCTCTTGGCCATGCGCGCGCGGGCGTGTTCGCGCAGCGCATGCGCCATTTCATGGCCCATGACCATCGCGACCTCGTCGTCGCTCAGCTTGAGCTGCTCGAGGATGCCGGTGAAGAAGGCGATCTTGCCGCCGGGCATGCAGAAGGCGTTGATCTGCTTGCTGCCGATCAGGTTCACCTCCCACTTCCATTCGCGCGCCCGGCTGTTCCACGGCAGGGCGAAGGGAATGAGCCGCTGCGCGATGGTGCGCAGGCGCTGCAGTTGCGCGTTGCCGTCACCGGCCAGCGCGCCCTTGGCACGCGCCTGTGCGAGCAGTTGGCCGTACTGCTGCACGCCAGCCGCTTCGATCTGCTCGGCGGGCACGAGGTTGCGCGCCACCGAGGCGTTGCCGACGTTGACCTGCGCCAGCGCCGGCGCGCTCAGCGCCGCACCGGCGGCGGCCAGCAGGAAGGCCCGGCGCGGGTTCCAGGCCGAGGCTTCGGAGAGGGCGGAAAGGGGGCGTTCGCATCGTGTGCACATAGGTGCCCGGATGATAGGAACAAATGGAGACGAGCGGGCGCGTCGATGTCCCCGGTGGCTCATGGACAATCCCCCACTCATGTCCGCACCGCCCGCCGAACCCACCCAAGCCCCCGCGAGCGCCGCGCTGCCCTGGCGCGACGCGCTCAAGGTCTACCTCGAACCCGCCACCCTGCGCATGCTCGCGCTGGGCTTCTCGGCCGGCCTGCCGCTGCTGCTGGTGCTGGGCACGCTGAGTTTCCGGCTGCGCGAGGCGGGCATCGACCGCACCACCATCGGCTACCTGAGCTGGGTCGGGCTGGCCTATGGCTTCAAGTGGGTCTGGGCGCCGCTGGTCGACCGGCTGCCGCTGCCGCCGCTGACCACGCTGCTCGGGCGTCGGCGCGGCTGGCTGCTGCTGGCGCAGGGCATGGTGATCGTCGGGCTGGTCGGCATGGCGATGAACGACCCGCGCCTGGGGCTGCAGCCGCTGATCTGGTGCGCGCTGCTGGTGGCCTTCGGCTCGGCCACGCAGGACATCGCGCTGGACGCCTTCCGCATCGAATCGGCCGAGACGCGCAAGCAGGCCGCGCTGGCCGCCGCCTATCAAACGGGCTACCGGCTCGCGATGATCTGGGCCGGCGCCGGTGTGCTGTGGGTCGCGGCCTGGGCCGAGGTGGCGCCCGCCGTGGCCGTCACCGGCGCGGCGGCCTACCAGAACGGCGCCTGGAAGACGGCCTACCTCGTCATGGCGGCCTCGATGGCGGTGGGCGTGCTCACGGTGCTGCTGTCGCCCGAGCCGGTGCGGCGCGTGCTGCCGAAGGCGAAGAACGCGGGCGAATGGCTGCGAAGCGTGCTGATCGAGCCTTTTGCCGACTTCATCCGCCGCTACAAGTGGCAGGCGGCGCTGATCCTGGCGCTGATCGCCATCTACCGCATCAGCGACGTGGTGATGGGCATCATGGCCAACCCCTTCTACGTGGACATGGGCTTCACCAAGGACCAGGTGGCCACGGTCAGCAAGATCTACGGCGTGATCATGACGCTGGTGGGCGCCTTCGTGGGCGGCGTGCTGTCGATGCGCCTGGGCGTGATGCGGGTGCTGATGCTGGGCGCGGTGCTGAGCGCCGCGAGCAACCTGCTGTTCGCCTGGCTGGCCACGCGCGGGCACGACCTGACGGCGCTGATCGCGGTGGTCTCGGCCGACAACCTGGCCGGCGGCATCGCCTCGGCGGCCTTCATCGCCTACCTGTCGAGCCTGACCAACATCAGCTACTCGGCCACGCAGTACGCGCTGTTCAGCTCGCTGATGCTGCTCCTGCCGAAGTTCATCGCCGGCTATTCGGGCGCCTTCGTCGACGCCTACGGCTACAGCACCTTCTTCACCGCCACCGCGCTGCTGGGCGTGCCGGTGCTGCTGCTGGTGGCGCTGGCCTCGCGCATGGCGGCCCGCACAGGCGACGGCGAGCGTCAATAGGGCCTGCGCCGGAGCTGTCATCTATAGGAAACAGCCGACGCAACCTGATACGCAACGCTGGTAGGCTGCGACATTCATTGCGTGAAAATTGCGCTTTCCCGCTTTTTCTTCTGTCGCCGACGCCCTTTCGCCTGTCGCCTGCCCCCACATCCATCGTGCCGTCCCGAATTTCTCCCCTTCAAATCAGTGCCTACACGGCCACCTCGGCCGTCGGCGTCGGCAAGGAAGCGCACGCCGACGCACTCGCGCACTCGCGCAGCGGCCTGCGCGCCAACGACTTCGGCGAGGCGCCGCTGCCGACCTGGATCGGCCGCGTCGACGGCCTGGAAGACGTGCGCCTGCCCGAATCGGCCGCGTTCTGGGACTGCCGCAACAACCGGCTGGCCTGGCTGGGCCTGCAGGCCGACGGCTTCCTCGAGGCGGTCGCGGCCGCGCGCCAGAAGTACGGTGCCACGCGCATCGCGCTGGTGCTCGGCACCTCCACGGCCAGCATCGGCGAGACCGAGCTGGCCTACACGCAGCTCGACGCCGACGGCAACTTTCCGCCGGACCAGCGCCGCGCGGCCGTCCACACGCCGCATTCGCTGGCCATGTTCGTGCAGCAGGTGCTGGGCATCGACGGCCCGAGCGAGACGATTTCCACCGCCTGCTCGTCCAGCGCCAAGGTGTTCGCCTCCGCCGAGCGCCTGATCCGCCTGGGCCTGGCCGACGCGGCCGTGGTCGGCGGCGCCGACACGCTGTGCGGCAGCGTGCTGTTCGGTTTCAACTCGCTGGAGCTGGTCTCCACCGAACCCTGCCGCCCCTTCGATGCCGACCGCAAGGGCATCAGCCTGGGCGAGGCGGCCGGCTTTGCGCTGGTCGAGCGCGTGCAGGCGGGCGAGAGCGCCACGCAACTGCTGGGCTACGGCGAGGCTAGCGACGCACACCACATGTCGACGCCGCACCCCGAGGGCCTGGGCGCCGAGCGCGCACTCGACGACGCGCTGGCGCGCGCGGGCCTGGCCGCCGACGCCATCGACTACATCAACATGCATGGCACGGCGAGCCAGAAGAACGACGAGGTCGAGGGCGCGCTGGTGGCGCGCCGCTTCCCGGCGCGCACACACGCCAGCTCGACCAAGGGCTTCATGGGCCACACGCTGGGCGCCGCGGGCATCGTCGAGGCCGTGGTCTGCCTGCTGGCGATCGAGCGCGGCCTGATGCCGGGCACGGTCAACACGCGCACGCTGGACGAGGGCTTCGGCCCGCAGATCAAGCTCGAACCCGCGACGGGCGAGGTGCGCTACGCGCTGTCCAACTCCTTCGGCTTCGGCGGCAACAACTGCGCGCTGGTCTTCGGCAAGGCGGTGAACGCATGAACACGCCTCCGACGCTCTACATCGAAGGCCCCGCCTTCTGGACCCCCACGCTGCCCGGCTGGGAGGCCGCGCGCGCGGCCTTCCGCGGCGAAGGCGCGCTGGCCGATCCGCCCGCCAAGCGGCCCTCGCCGCAGGTGCTGGCCCCGGCCGAGCGCCGCCGCGCGCCCGACACCGTGGCGCTGGCGCTCGAAGTGGCCGCCGCGGCCATCGCGGGCGCCGACCGGCCCGCGGCCGACGTGCCCTGCGTGTTCACCTCGGCGCACGGCGACCTGTCGATCAACGACTACATGTGCAGCACGCTCGCGGGCGACCCGAAGATGCTGTCGCCCACCAAGTTCCACAACTCGGTGCACAACGCGGCCGTGGGCTACTGGACCATCGGCACCGGCTGCATGGCGGCCAGCAACGCCGTCTCGGCCTACGGCCACAGCTTTGCCGCCGGCCTGCTCGAAGCGGCCGTGCAGTGCGCGGCCGACCAGACACCGGTGCTGCTGGTGGGCTACGACGCCCCCACGGTCGGCGCGCTGGCCTCGGTGACCGACAGCCGCGGCCTGCTGGCCGTGGCGCTGGTGATCGCGCCCGAGCGCACGGCCCGCACGGTGGCCAGCCTCGACTGGTCGCTGGTCGGCGACGGTGCGGCAACCGCGCCGCGCTCGGCCGCCGCCGCCACGCTGAAGGACATCAACCCGATGGCCGACGCCCTGCCCCTGTTCGAGGCGCTGGCCCAGGCCCCGGGCAGCGCCGACGCGCCCATCGACCTGCCGCTGTCGGCCGCGCTGGCCCTGCGGCTGCGCCTGCAGGCCGCGGGCTGACCGGCCTGCGCCCGGGGGCGGCGGTGCGTGTTGACACACGCAACCGCGCCCCGGTACGTCATCATTGCCGCATGGCGCCCACGCAACCTGGGCGAGGCGCTATGTTTTTCGCAGCGATCCAGGTTGACAGGGCGATGCTGCGTTTACCCAACTTTACGGAGCGTTCAAGCCCGCTTGCTCCCGGTGAACGACCATGAAGCGCATGAGCACCCCCCAACTCCTGATGATCGAAGACGACGCCCGCCTGGCGCAGATGGTGGGCGAGTACCTGACGCAGTCGGGTTTCGCCTTCAACCACGCCGGCGACGGCGCCACCGGCCTGGAGCAGCTGCAACAGCACGCGCCCGACCTGGTGATCCTCGACCTGATGCTGCCCGACACCGACGGGCTCGAGATCTGCCGCCGCATCCGCGCCCTGCCCGGCCCGCTGGCCAAGGTGTCGGTGCTGATGCTCACGGCCAAGGGCGACCCGATGGACCGCATCATCGGCCTGGAGATCGGTGCCGACGACTACCTGCCCAAGCCTTTCGAGCCGCGCGAGCTGCTGGCGCGCATCCGCGCCGTGCTGCGCCGGCGCAGCGAGAACGCCACCGAGGCCGAAGCCTCCACGGTGATGCGCTTCGGCACGCTGGAGATCGACCGCAACGCGCGCACCGTGTCGGTGGCCGGCGCGCTGGCCGACCTCACCTCCTACCAGTTCGACCTGCTGGTGGCGATGGCCGAGCGCGCGGGCCGCGTGCTCACGCGCGACCAGATCATGGAAGCCGTGCGCGGCCGCGAGCTCGAGGCCTTCGACCGCTCGATCGACGTGCACATGGGCCGCATCCGCGCCGCCATCGAGGTCGACGCGAAGAACCCGAAGCGCATCCTCACCGTGCGCGGCGTGGGCTACGTGTTCGCCAAGCAGCAAGACTGACCCGGACCGGCCCGCGATGCTGCGCAGCCTCTACCGCCGCCACCTCTACGTCCGCATCTGGCTCGCGGTGGTCGGCGGCGTGGTCATCCTCACGCTGATGGCCAACTGGATCGTGCGCGTGGCCGCCGAGGCCGAGCGCGAACGCCTGGCGCCCGTGCCGCGCGAGGTGGTCGTGCTCGACAGCCAGGACCGCACCATCGGCACCGGCAAGGCCATGCGCGTGCCGGGCCAGGGGCTGGAGTTCGACGTGCAGCTCAGCGACGGCCGCGACATGACGCTGCGCGTCGCGCCGCGCGAGCGCCCCACCGGCACCGGCGGCTTCGCGCCCTGGCGCACGCCGTTCGGCCTGGGCTGGATGATCGCGCTGGTGGGCGTGGCGGTGGCATTGGGCGTCTACCCGATCGTGCGGCGCATCACCCAGCGGCTCGAAACCCTGCAGCGCGGCGTGCAGCGCTGGGGCGAGGGCGACCTGTCGGCGCGCGTGCCCGAGGAAGGACAAGACGAAGTGGCCGATCTCTCCAAACTTTTCAACGCCTCCGCCGAACGCATCGAACAGCTGGTGCGTTCGCACAAGTCGCTGCTGGCGAACGCCTCGCACGAACTGCGCTCGCCGCTCACCCGCATCCGCATGGGCCTGGAGCTCATGGGCGACCGGCCGAGCCCGACGGCGCGCGAAGAAATTTCGCGCAACATCGGTGAGCTCGACCAGCTCATCGACGAGATCCTGCTGGCCAGCCGGCTCGACGCCAGCGAGGCCGACATGGGCACCATCGAAGCCGTCGACCTGACCGGCCTGGCCGCCGAAGAGTGCGCGCAGGTGAACGCCGAACTCGACCTGGCCGAAGGCACCGACAACGCCACGCTCACCGTGCCGGGCGTGTCGCGCCTGCTGCGCCGCGCGATCCGCAACCTGCTGGAAAACGCCCGCCGCTACGGTGCCGGCGAGATCAGCGTCGAACTCGGCAGCGCCGGCGGCTACGCCACGGTGCGCGTCAACGACCGCGGGCCGGGCGTGCCGGCGACGCTGCGCGAACGCATCTTCGAGCCCTTCTACCGCCTGCCGGGCGCCAGCGAGCGCAACGGCGGCGTCGGCCTGGGGCTGGCGCTGGTGAAGTCGATCGCCGAGCGCCACGGCGGCTCGGTGCAGTGCGAAGACCGGCCGGGCGGGGGCGCCAGCTTCGTGATCCGCCTGCCGGCCAAGGGCCCTGCCGCCGCAGCGCACTGAGCGCCTTCGGGTGCGCAGGGGCAAGTCAGGTTCGGCCGAGGGGCCGCACCTAAAATCCCGGCCCTATGCAGAGATCGCACATCGTTCGGCCCGCGGCCATGTTCTGGGGGCTGGTGGTGTTCATGCCGGTCGGCGTCACCTACCTGTCGGCCATCGTGCTGCTGCTTGCCCTGCTGGTGGGCGGCGGCTTGCGCGAACGCTATGCGCGGCTGCGCGCCAACCCGCTGTGGTGGCCGGTGGTCGCCTACGTGGCGTGGACCTTCATCGTGCTGGCCGTGCGGCCGCACTACCCCGAGACCCCCTCCAACCTGTTCCACGGGCTGCGCATCGCCTTCACCTTCCTGATGGCGATGGCGCTCACGCGCGAAGAGGCGCTGTGGGCGCTGCGCGGCTTCCTCCTGATCGCGGCGCTCAACATCGCGCTCATCGTGCTGCACTACACGCTGGGCTTTCCGGTGCCGGGCGCGCTGCGCGGCGTGGTGATGGAAGTGGGCAACAAGTCGATCAGCAACGCGCTGCTGTTCAGCATCGTCGCGGCCAGCGCCGCGGTCTACGGGCTGTCGCAGATCACGGGGCACCGGCCCCTGCGCGCACTGGCAGCCTTCGCGCTCGTGCTCGGGCTGGGCGCCGTCGTCGCGCTGCCGCTCACGTCGCGCACCTCGGTGCTCGCGCTGCTGCTGGTGATTCCGGTGGTCTGCCTGCACCAGTGGAAGAACCACCTGAAGGCGCTGTCGGCGGCGCTGATCCTGGGCGCGGTGGTGATCGGCGCGAGCCTGTACCAGCTGCCGCAGCTGCAGCAGAAGGTCGAGACCGGCATCGAGGAGCTCGAGAAGGCGCAGACCGGCGCCGTGTTCCACGGCAGCTGGATCATCCGCTACTACATGTACCGCGACACCGGCGCCATGATCGCCGACCAGCCCGTCGCGGGCTGGGGCATCGGCGGCTGGACCGACCAGTGGCACAAGCGCGGCCCGGCGCTGTTCGCCGACTCCAACATGCCGCACAACGACTTCCTCTGGGTGGGCGCGCAAAGCGGTATCCCGGGCATCCTGAGCCTGCTGGCGATCATGCTGGTCGCCGTCTGGCAGGCCTGGCGCCGGCCCGACATCGCCGGCCGCTACGCGCTGGCCGCGACGCTCATCGCGCTCATCGCTTCGAGCGTGAATTCGGCGATGCGCGACGCGCAGATCGGGCTGGCCGTGCTGTGGATCGCGATGGTTTATCTGCGGCTGGCGCAGGAATCGCAGGACCCCGATCCGTGGCGCGGCCTGTGGCCGAGGGCCCGGCCAAGCTGAAACGAAAAAACCGGCCGCGAGGGCCGGTTTTTTTCTTTCCGCCTGGCCGCTCAGTGGCGGCTGGACACGGTCTCGCCCGCCTTCAGGCGGTACACCGTGCCGCAGTACGGGCACTTGGCTTCGCCGGTGCGCGCCACGTCGAGGTAGACCTTCGGGTGGCTGTTCCAGAGCTTCATGTCGGCCTTGGGGCTGGGGCAGAACACGCCGCCCTGGTGGTTGAGCTCCTTCGCGAGGAGTTCGACGATTGCATTGGTGGACATGTTGTTCCTCAGACCTTCGTGAGCCAGTGGGCGTACTTGGGGTTCTTGCCGTTCACGATGTCGAAGAAGGCCGACTGGATCTTCTCGGTGACCGGGCCGCGCGCGCCGCCGTCGCCACGGTTGCCGATCTCGATGCGGTCGAGTTCGCGGATGGGCGTCACTTCAGCGGCCGTGCCGGTGAAGAAGGCTTCGTCGGCCACGTACACCTCGTCGCGCGTGATGCGCTTTTGCACCAGCTCGATACCGAGGTCCTTGCAGATGTGCAGGATGGTGTTGCGCGTGATGCCGTTCAGGGCGCCGGCCGACAGGTCGGGCGTGTAGACCACGCCGCCCTTGACCACGAACACGTTCTCGCCCGCGCCTTCGGACACGAAGCCGCTCGCGTCGAGCAGCAGCGCTTCGTCGTAGCCGTCGTCCAGCGCTTCCATGTTGGCGAGGATCGAGTTGGTGTAGTTGCTCACCGTCTTGGCCTGCGTCATCGTGATGTTGACGTGGTGGCGGGTGTAGCTGGAGGTCTTCACGCGGATGCCGCGGCGCATGCCCTCTTCGCCGAGGTAGGCGCCCCAGGACCAGGCCGCGACCATGGCGTGGATCTTGTTGCCCTTGGGGCTCACGCCCAGCTTCTCGGAGCCGATCCAGATGAGGGGGCGCAGGTAGCAGCTTTCGAGCTTGTTCTCGCGCACGACCTGCTTCTGGGCTTCGTTCAGCTGTTCCTGCGAGAACGGGATCTTCATGCGCAGGATCTTGGCGCTGTTGAACAGGCGCTCGGTGTGCTCGGCCAGGCGGAAGATGGCGGTGGCGCCGTCGGCCGTCTTGTAGGCGCGCACGCCCTCGAAGGCGCCGCAGCCGTAGTGCAGCGTGTGGCTCAGCACGTGGATCTTGGCGTCGCGCCAGTCCACGAGTTCGCCGTCCATCCAGATCTTGCCGTCACGGTCGTCCAGCGAGGGGGGGATCGAGCTCATTTCCTGATTCCTTTGGGAGCGGTGTGGGGGTGCGACCCACTGGGAAGTCGCAAAAGCTTTCGATTTTACGGCCGAGCCCGGAACCGGGTGCCCGACAATGGCCGGTTGTGCCAACCAGTGGAAAAAGGGTTCCCGTGTCCGTATTCAAGAACGTCATCGTCTATCGCATCGAACCTGCCTGGTCCCAATCACTGACCGAGGCAGAAGAAGGGCTGGCCAAGCAACGCTTCGTGCCTTGCGGCCCCTCGCAGGAAAAGTCCGCCGGCTGGGTCGAGCCGCGCGGCGAGGCCAACGGCCCGCTGGTGGAGTCCATCGACGGCCAGTGGCTGGTCGAGTACATGATCGAGAGCAAGCAGGTCCCCGGCTCCGTGGTGCGCCGCAAGCTGGACGAGCGCTGCGCCCACATCGAGACCACCACCGGCCGCAAGCCCGGCAAGAAGGAAAAGAAGGAGCTCAAGGAAGACATCACCCTGGAGCTGCTGCCCATGGCCTTCACGCGCAGCGCGCGCGTGACGGTGTGGATCGACAAGGCCGAGAACCGCCTCGTGATCAACTGCGGCAACGCGGCGCGCGCCGACGAAGTGGTCACCAGCCTCGTGAAGTCGCTCGACGGCTTTGCCGTCGCGCTGATCAACACGCAGATCGAGCCCGCCGCCGCCATGGCCAACTGGCTGTTGACGCAAGAGCCGCCGGCCGGCTTCAGCATCGACCGCGAGTGCGAGCTCAAGGCCTCCGACGACTCGAAGGCCGTGGTGCGCTACGCCAAGCACGCACTGGACATCGACGAGGTCAAGCAGCACATCACCGACGGCAAGCGCCCGACGCGCCTGGCGCTCACCTGGGACGACCGCGTGTCCTTCGAGCTCACGCACGGCCTGCTGATCCGCAAGATCACCTTCCTCGAAGGCACGGGCGACGGCGCGGCGGGTGGCAAGAAGGAAGACAACTTCGACGCCGACGTGGCCATTGCCACCGGCGAACTCGGCCAGCTGGTGCCGGCGCTGCTCGACGCGCTGGGCGGCGAGGCGGCGTTCTCGGCGGCACCGCCGGATGAAGCGCCGAAGGCTGCGGCCACCGCACCTGCGGCTCAGGCCGACACGCCCGAAGAAGAAGACGCGCCGTTCTAAGTAAGGCTAAGGCGAAGCGCCCGCGCCGCCTTCAGGCCGCGGGCGTTTCTTCGTCGGCCGGCGTCTCGGGCCGCGTGAGCGTCCAGCTCTGCAGCTTGCCGCCGTTGAACACGGCATCGACGTAGGAGCCGCCGGCATCGGTCCAGCGGTACAGCTCGGGCTGCTCGTTCTCGGGCGAGCGCTGCTCGCCGAGCGCGCGCGTCATCGCGATGACGTGCATCAGCGTCACGCCGGGCTTGAGCTTGGCATTCAGCATCACCGAGCTCGCCACCGTGCCGATGGGCCGGTCGGCGGCCCGCTTGAGCACCTGCATCGTGCGGTTGAAGTGCATCAGCAGGAACATCACGATGGCGCCGCCGGCAAACGCCACGCCGCCCCATCCGTATTGGTGCCACGACAGGCCGAGGAGCACGACGGCCCCCACGGGCACCAGCAATTTCTGGAAATTCATGGGGCGCATTGTCGCCGCCCGGTGGAAGGCCCCCGCAGGCCGATGCAGTTGCCCCAAGGGTCACGCACCTGCGCCATGTGTTCGTCGCCCTCGAGCCGCAAGGGGCCGCGGTACAGCGGCGCGCCGCAGGCCTCGAAGTGGGCCAGCGCCGCATCGAAGTCGGCCACGTTCCAGTACACGACCGAGCCGAAGGCACCGGCGCCGACCTTCGCGTCGGCCTGCACGAGCTCCAGCAGCACGCCGTGGACCGACAGGCACTCGAAGGCCGGCGAGCCGATCGACATCGGCACCGCATCGGGGAAGGCGTCGGCGTACCAGTGCAGTGCGGCGTTCACATCGGTGACGTGGACCATGACGGCGGCAATGGGCGGTGCGGTGGATTTCATTCGGCGGCAGCGGGAAACGGCCCGCGATTGTGCGGCCCCGACCCCGCCGCAGTAGCCGCCGTGGCTACCGCCGGGCGCAGAAAGCGGTACTCCCGGCGAAAGGCACACGGTGCCGGGGCGGGTGCGGGCACATTTCGCCGCACGGGCATCTGCCCGGGCCACCGAGAAACGCATGAACATCCCGCGTTCCGTCACCTTCGTTCGACTCACCCTTGCCGCCGCACTCGCGGGCACCGTCCTCAGCGGTTGCTACGTGGTGCCGCTCGGTCAACCCGCTCCCGTCGCGCCGTCGCAGCAAAGCTACGCCGTGGCACCGGGGCCGGTGTCACAGACCTTCAGCGCGCGGCTGTATCCGTCGAACGCCGAAGCTGCGCGCTACGGCGCCGTCGGGGGCACGGTGACCAACGACATGAACGGCCGCGGCCACTTCAGTGCACAGATCGGTGCCGAACAGTTTCAGGGAGAGGCGACCCGCGTGGCCGGCTCGCGCACCACCGGCGTGGCGAACGCCACCGGCAGTCGCGGCGGCAACCTGAGTTGCCAGTACACGATGAACTCCGCCACCTTGGGCAGCGGCCAGTGCGTGCTCAACAACGGGCCGGCGTTCACGATGCACATCGGAAGCTAAGCAAAGAATCAGAGAAGGCCAGGGAGGCCAGGGAAGGTAGGGAGGGTAGGCCCGGCGCGTGTCCACCGCGCGCCGGGCGTTTTTTTGTCCGTCCTACCAGTTCACGAGCTGCCGCATCTTGCGTCGCAGCTCGCGTTCGCGTTTCTGCTCGGCGTTCCAGTCGTCGCGGATGGCCAGCGTGACCGACAGCGCCATCAGCAGGATCACGAACGCAAAGGGCAGCGCGAACACGATGGTCGCCGTCTGTATCGCCTTGATGCCGCCCGCGAACAGCAGGCTCAGCGCAATGGCCGCCACCAGCACGCCCCAGGTGATCTTGACGCGGGCAGGCGGGTTCGGATTGCCCTTCGTGCTCATGATGCCCAGCACCAGCGTCGCGGAATCGCCCGAGGTCACGAAGAACACGAACACCAGCAGCGTCGCCACAATCGACAGCAGCCCGCCCATGGGCATGGCCTGGAACATCACGAACATGGTGGTCGACACGTCGGCCTTCACCGACTCGACCAGCGGCACGCCCTGGAAGATCTCGAAGTTGAGCGCCGCGCCGCCGAACACCGAGAACCACGCGAAGCCCACCAGCGTGGGTGCGATCACCGTGCCCAGGATGAACTGGCGGATCGTGCGGCCGCGCGACACGCGCGCAATGAACAGGCCCACGAACGGCGACCACGCCAGCCACCAGGCCCAGTAGAAGAGCGTCCAGTCGGCCACCCACGAGCTGTTGCGGAACGGGTTCATGCGCAGGCTCATGCGCACGAACTCGGCAAGGTACGAACCCAGCGTGTTGGTGAAGGTCTCGACGATGGCAATGGTCGGCCCCACCACCAGCACCGTGAGCGCCAGCAGCGCGGCCAGCACCAGGTTGCCCATCGACAGCCACTTCACGCCGCGCTCGACGCCCGTGACCGCCGAGGTGATGAACAGCACCGTCGTCACCACGATGATCACCGCCTGCGTCCAGCGGCCGATGTCCGTGCCGAAGGCCGCGTGCAGCCCGCTGTTGATCTGCGTGGCGCCCATGCCCAGTGAGGCCGCGACACCGAAGGCCGTGGCCACCACGGCCAGCACGTTGAAGGCCGGCGACAGCCGCTGCACGAAGCGCCACGGCAGCGCCTCGGTAGCCGAGCTGACCAGCGGCAGCGCCTTGCGGCGGAAGCTGAAGAAGGCGATCGACAGGCCGACGATGCCGTAGATCGCCCAGGGGTGCAGCCCCCAGTGGAAGAAGGCGTAGCGCATGGCCACGCCGGCCGCATCGGGCGTACCGGGGATCACGCCGGGCGGCGGGTTCGCGTAGTGCGAGATCGGCTCGGCCACGCCCCAGAACACCAGGCCGATGCCCATGCCGGCCGCGAACAGCATCGCGAACCAGGCGCCGATGGAGAACTCGGGCTCGTCGTCCTCGTCGCCCAGCTTCAGGTCACCGAAGCGGCTGAAGGCCAGGAAGAAGGCCAGCACCACCAGCCCGAGCACCACCCACAGGTAGAACCAGCCGAAGTTGCGCGTGATGTCGGCGAGCGCGGTGCTGAACACGCGGTCGAGCGACGCGGGAGACACCAGCCCCCACAGCACGACCACGGCGATCAGCCCGGCGGAGACGATGAGTTGCATGGGGGGTCTCCTGGTGGGGGTGTTGTCGTGCGGGTGCGCGTCAGTCGAGCCGTCGCACCACGTCCATCGCTTCTTCGATGCGGTCGACCGGGTGGATGGTCAGGCCCTCGATCTCCTTCGTGCCCTTGCGCGGCGCGTTGGCCTTGGGCACCACGGCCACGCTGAAGCCCAGCTTGGCGGCTTCGCGCAGGCGCTCCTGGCCGCGCGGCGCGGGCCGCACCTCGCCGGCCAGGCCCACTTCGCCAAAGGCGATGAAGCCCTTGGGCAGCGGCTTGCCGCGCAGACTCGAGGTGATGGCCAGCATCACGGCCAGGTCGGCCGCGGGTTCGCTGATGCGCACGCCGCCCACCGCGTTGACGAACACGTCCTGGTCCATGCAGGCCACGCCCGCGTGGCGGTGCAGCACGGCCAGCAGCATCGCGAGGCGGTCGCGGTCCAGGCCCACCGACAGCCGGCGCGGGCTCGGCCCGCCGTTGTCGACCAGCGCCTGGATTTCGACCAGCATCGGCCGCGTGCCTTCGAGCGTGACCAGCACCACGCTGCCGGGCACCGGCTCGGCATGCTGGCTCAGGAAGATCGCGCTCGGGTTGGTCACGCCCTTCAGGCCGCGCTCGGTCATGGCGAACACGCCGATCTCGTTCACCGCGCCGAAGCGGTTCTTGATCGCGCGCACGAGGCGAAAACTCGAGTGCGTGTCGCCTTCGAAGTACAGCACCGTGTCGACCATGTGCTCGAGCACGCGCGGGCCGGCCAGCGCACCTTCTTTCGTGACGTGGCCCACCAGCACCACGGCCGTGCCGCTGGTCTTGGCGAAGCGCGTGAGGTGCGCCGCGCATTCGCGCACCTGCGCCACCGAGCCGGGCGCGGAGGTGAGCTGGTCGGAGTACACGGTCTGGATGGAGTCGATCACCGCGATGGCCGGGCGCGTGGCGTCGAGCGTGGCGATGATTTTTTCCAGCTGGATCTCGGCCAGCACCTGCACCTGCGAGTGGTCGAGCCCGAGCCGCTTGGAGCGCAGCGCCACCTGCGAGCCGCTTTCCTCGCCGGTGACGTACAGCGCGTTCTGCCCCGCGCGCTGCAGCGCATCGACCGCCTGCAGCAGCAGCGTCGACTTGCCGATGCCCGGGTCGCCGCCGATCAGCGTGACGCCGCCCGACACGATGCCGCCGCCGAGCACGCGGTCGAGCTCGTCGAGCCCGGTGGGCGTGCGCGCGACATCGGTGGCTTCGATTTCCGAGAGCGTGGCGAGTTCGGAGGCGCCCGCGAGCGACGCGAACTGCGTGCCGAAGCGGTTGTTGGCCGGTCCGTTGGCCGCGCCGGCGACCTGTTCGATGAGTGTGTTCCATGCACCGCAGCTCGGGCATTTGCCGAGCCACTTGGGGCTGGTGCCGCCGCATTCGCTGCAGACGAAAGTTGTTTTGTCCTTGGCCATGCAGCGAGTTTAGGGGGCGCGGTTCAGGCGATGGCGAATTCGCGCACCAGCAGGTCCGCGAACGCCGCCGCGGCCGGCGAGAGCGATCGGCCCTGCCGCGTCACGACCGCGATGTTGCGCGCCACCGTCGGGCGCATGAGCCGCCGCGCGACCAGCCGCGTGTGGTCGGCATGCGCGAGGATCGACGCCGGCAGCAGCGCCGGGCCGAGCCCGCTGGCCGCCATCGCGAGCGCCGTGGTCAACAGCGTCACCTCGTAGGCGATGTCCAGCCGCACGCCGGCGGTTGCCGCGGCAATGTCGATGCTGCTGCGCACGCCGTACCCCGGCTTGACCGTGATCAGCGGATGGCCCGCGATCTGCCGCCAGGTGATGCGGTCGGTGCCGGGCAGGCGCAGGTCGCGGTCGGCAATCACCGCGAGGTGGTCGTGCACGAACACGCGCTGGTCCAGCCCCGGCGTGCGCGCCTGCAACGTGCCCACGCCGAAGTCGACCTGCTCGCCGAGCACCTTCTCCACGAACTGCCCGGGCGCGCAGTCTTCGATGGCGACCTTCACGTCGGGATGCAGGTCGAGGTAGCGGCGCAAGGCCTTGGGCATCAGCGTCTGCGCGATGGTGGACGTGGCCGCGATGCGCACGCGCCCGCGCCGGCCCGCCGCCAGCTCGGCCATGCCGGTGCCCAGCGCATCGAGTTCGGCCAGCACGCGCTCGGCATAGGCGATGGCCTCGTTCGCGGCCTCGGTGCGTTGCAGCGAACGCGTGGTGCGGTCGAACAGGCGCACGCCGAGCCGCGCTTCGAGCTCGCGCAGCAGCACGCTGACGGCCGGCTGCGTCAGCGACAACGCAGCCGCCGCACTCGACAGCTGGCCGCTGTGGTACACGGCCGCGAACGCGCGCAGCTGCCGCACAGAGGGCACACCGCGCATTGATAGTGGTTTTTTATGAATGGCCATGAAAGTTTCACTTTTTCCGCGAGCCGGTTCGGCACTGTAATGGCGCCTCACAAGAATCTGGAGACAAGCGAGCCATGACCGAGCAACTGCAAGCCCAGGTGCTGATCGCCGGCGCCGGCCCCGTGGGGCTGACGCTGGCCATCGACCTGGCGCAACGCGGCATCGACGTGCTGATGACCGAGATCCGCCACCGCGGCGAGCCGCCCAACGTGAAGTGCAACCACGTGGCGGCGCGCTCGATGGAGGTGTTCCGCCGCCTGGGCGTGGCGCAGGCGCTGCGCGACGCGGGCCTGCCGGCCGACTACCCGAACGACGTGGCCTACCGCACGGCCGTGACGGGCATGGAGCTGTCGCGCATTCCGATCCCCGCGCGCCGCGAGCGCTACACCGCCACCGGCGGCCCCGACACCTGGTGGCCCACGGCCGAGCCGCCGCACCGCATCAACCAGATCTTCCTGGAGCCGGTGCTGTTCGCGCATGCCGAGGGCACGCCCGGCCTGCGCATCCGCAACCGCACGCGCATCGACGACTTCGAGCAGGACGACGAGGGCGTGTGGGCCACGGGCGTGGACCTGGACGACGGCCGCGCGGTGCGCATCCGCTGCCAGTACCTCGTCGGTTGCGACGGCAGCCGCTCGACGGTGCGCAAGAAGATCGGCGCCAGCCTGCACGGCACCGACGTGGTGGGCCGCGTGCAGTCGACGTACTTTCGTGCGCCCGCGCTGCTGGGCCTGCTGAAACACCCGCCGGCCTGGGCCACCTTCGCGCTGAACCCGCGGCGCTGCGGCAACGTGTACGCCATCGACGGGCGCGAGACCTGGCTGCTGCACAACTACCTGCTGCCCGAGGAGACCGACTTCGACTCGATCGACCGCGACTGGGCGATCCGCCAGATCCTGGGTGTGGGCGAGGACTTCGAGTACGAGGTGATCTCCAACGAAGACTGGGTCGGCCGCCGGCTCGTGGCCGACCGCTTCCGCGACCGCCGCGTGTTCATCTGCGGCGACGCGGCGCACCTGTGGATTCCGATGGCGGGCTACGGCATGAACGCCGGCATCGCCGATGCCATGAACCTCTCGTGGCTGCTCGCGGGCCGGCTGCACGGCTGGCTGGCCGAGGGCGCGCTCGCGGCGCACGAGGCCGAGCGCCAGCCGATCACCGAGCAGGTGTCGCGGTTCGCGATGAACCACGCGCTCGCGCTCCAGCGCCAGCGCGAAGGCGTGCCCGACGACATCGAGGCGCTCGGGCCCGAAGGCGACGCACTGCGCGCCGCACGCGGCCAGGCGCTGTACGACCTGAACGTGCAGCAGTACTGCTGCGGCGGCCTCAACTTCGGCTACTTCTACGACGGCTCGCCGCTCATCGCCTACGACGGCGAGGCCGCGCCCGCCTACACGATGTACGAGTTCACGCCCTCGACGGTGCCGGGCTGCCGCACGCCGCACCTGTGGCTGGAGGACGGCCGCTCGCTGTACGACGCGATGGCTGTGCCCGGCGAGGGCTACACGCTGCTGCGCTTCGACCCCGCGATCGATGTCGCGCCGCTCGAAGCCGCCGCCGCGGCGCGCGGCCTGCCGCTGCGCACGCTGGACGTCCGCGCCTCGGCCGCCACCGCCGTGTACGACCGGCCGCTCGTCATCTCGCGCCCCGACCAGCACGTGGCCTGGCGCGGACATGCCGTGCCGGCCGACGCACTCGCGCTGGTCGACCTGCTGCGCGGCGCCACTGCAGTGGCCGCACCGACACCCGGAAAAGAAAGAGAGACAAGCCAATGAACCGTCGCCATGCCTTGCGCCATCTGGGCGCACTGTCCGCCGCCGCCTGCGCCGCAGGTCCCGCCCTTGTGCGGGCACAAGGCGAGAAGCCCATCACCATCGTCGTGCCCTACGCGCCCGGCGGCACGACCGACATGCTCGGCCGGCTCATCGCGCAGCAGCTGGGCTCCGCGCTGGGCCGCACCGTGATCGTCGACAACCGGCCGGGCGCCGGCACCGCCATCGGCGCCTCGCAGGTGGCACGCGCCGCGCCCGACGGCACGACGCTGCTGGTCGCGACCAGCACCACGCTCGCCATCAACCCGTGGCTCTACAAGAAGCTCTCGTACGACCCCACGAAAGACTTCGCGCCCGTCGGCCTCATCGGCGCAGTGCCGCTGATGGTGGTGGTGCACCCGTCGGTGCCGGCGACCACGCTGGCCGAGCTGGTTGCGCTCGCGAAGTCGCGGCCCGACGCGCTGAGCTACGGCTCCGCCGGCAACGGCAGCCCGCAGCACCTGGGCGCGGAGATGTTCAAGGTCGCGACCGCGGCGAACATGGTGCACGTGCCCTACAAGGGCAGCGCGCTCGCGCTGACCGACCTGCTCGGCGGCCAGCTGCAGCTCATGTTCACCGACATCGCACCGGCCCTGCAGCACGTGCGAAGCGGCAAGCTGCGCGCGCTGGCCGTGACCTCGCGCAAGCGCCAGCCGACCTTCCCCGCCGTGCCGACCGTGGCCGAATCGGGCGTGGCGGGCACCGCCGATTTCGAGGCGGTGGCGTGGCAGAGCGTGGTCGCGCCCGCGGGCACGCCCAAGGCCTTCATCGACCGCTGCAGCCAGGAGATCGCCCGCCTCGTCGCGCAGCCCGCGCTGCGCCAGAAGCTCGAGAACGAAGGCTTCGAGCCGGCCGCGCCGGGGGCGCACGGCGCGGGCGCGCCGGAACAGCTGGCCGCCTACATCCGCAGCGAAACCGAACGCTGGGGCCGGGTGATCCGGGCCTCGGGCACGACGATCGACTGAGCGCCAACAAGCCCGCAAGGGTTATCCCGCAGGCGTGTTTTCTCGGCATTCATTTAACATGTTAAATAATTCTGAGAGGCACAGCTTTTGAGCACCACCTTCACGCACCGCAATTTGCCGCGCCTGCTGCTGCAGGCCCGCGAAGCCGTGATGGCCCACACGCGGCCCAGCCTGCGCGAGCACGCGCTGTCCGACCAGCAATGGCGCGTGCTGCGCGTGCTCGGCGAGCACGGCGCGGTCGACACCGGCCGCGTCGCGCGCGAGGCCTTCATCCTCGGCCCCAGCCTCACGGGCGTGCTGGCGCGCATGGAGCGCGACAACCTCATCACCCGCGCCCGCGACCCGGCCGACCAGCGCCGCACCGTGGTCGAGGCCACGCCGCACGGCATGAAGCTCGTGAAGCGCCTGGGCACCAGCATCGAGGCGCACTACGACTGGATGGAACAGTCGCTGGGCAAGGCCAAGCTGACGCAGCTCTACGGCCTGCTGGACGAACTGATCGCGCTGGAGCAACCCGAACCATGACCACTTCCTTTCTCCCCACCGGCACCGTGTACGGCACGCTGCTGAACTTCCGCGCCGAGGCCGCGGCGCTCGCGCCGCAGATGACCGAGGCGCCCTACAAGGCACCGCCGAAGGCGCCCGTGCTCTACGTGAAGACGGCCAACACCTGGAGCCCGCACGGCAGCGCAATCACTGTGCCCGCCGCGGTGACCGACGTGGAAGTCGGTGCCAGCATCGGCATGGTGATCGGCGCCGAGGGCGACGTCGAAGGCTTCGTGCTGCTGAACGACCTGTCGATCCCGCATGCGAGCTTTTTCCGCCCGCCGGTGAAGTTCAAGTGCGTCGACGGCTTCCTGGGCATCGGCCCGGCGCTGCGCGACGCGCAGGAGGTGGCCGACCCGGTGCAGTTCCGCGTCGAGGTGCGCATCAACGGCGAACTGAAGCAATCGATCGACTTCTCGCAACTCGTGCGCCCCGCGCCGCAGCTGCTGGCCGACGTGGGCGAGTTCATGACGCTGGCGCATGGCGACGTGCTGATGCTCGGCTGCGACCTGGGGCGTCCGCTGGCCCGCGCGGGCGACCGCATCGACATTTCCGCGTCGGGGTTCGAGACCCTGAGCAACACGCTGGTGAAGGAAGCAACGGCATGAAGCACGCACGCGTCATCTTCGAAGGCCGCGAGCACACCGGCACCGCGCACGAATTCAACGGCCAGGCCGACGCCGCCGTGCGGCTGGCCGACGGCCGCGTCGTGCCGCAGGAGCAGCTCGTGTGGCTGCCGCCGCTCGCGCCCACGGCGCGCCCGCGCACCATCCTCGCGCTCGGCCTCAACTACGCCGACCATGCGAAAGAGCTGGAGTTCAAGGCGCCCGAGGAACCGCTGGTGTTCGTCAAGGGCCAGAGCACGCTCATCGGTCACCGCCAGCTCACGCACCGCCCGGCCGACGTGAAGTTCATGCACTACGAGTGCGAACTCGCCATCGTGGTCGGCAAGACCGCGAAGCACGTGAAGCGCGACGACGCCTACGACTTCATCGGCGGCTACACGGTGGCCAACGACTACGCGATCCGCGACTACCTCGAGAACTGGTACCGCCCCAACCTGCGCGTGAAGAACCGCGACACCTGCACGCCGCTGGGGCCGTGGTTCGTCGATGCGGCCGACGTGGCCGACCCGATGGCGCTCGCGCTGCGCACCACGGTGAACGGCACCGTCACGCAGCAGGGCAACACGCGCGACATGATCTTCGACGCGCCCTTCCTCATCGAGTACTTCAGCCGCTTCATGACGCTGTCGCCGGGAGACCTGATCCTCACCGGCACGCCCGACGGCGTGGTCGATTGCCAGCCGGGCGACGTGGTCGTGACCGAGATCGACGGCATCGGCGCGCTGGTCAACACCATCGCCGCACGCTGACCGCACCCCTTTCAGAAAAACGGAGACACACCGCCATGACGACCGCCAGAACCCGGACCTTCCGCCTTGCTGCCGCCTTCGTGGCGGCCAGCGCTGCCACGCTGCTGCTCGCACCGGCCGCCACCGCACAGACCGCCTCGGCCTACCCGACCAAGCCCGTGCGCTGGGTCGTGGGCTACCCGGCCGGCGGCGGCACCGACTACCTCGCGCGCACGGCCGGCGCGCAGCTCTCGCAGCAGCTCGCACAGCCCGTCACGGTCGACAACCGTCCCGGCGCGGGCGCGATCATCGCGTCGGAAAACGTGGCGCGTTCGCTGGGCGACGGCTACACCGTGTTCTCGGCCGACAACGGCGTGCTGGTCTACAACCCCGCGCTCTACAAGAAGCTGCCCTACGACGCCGAGAAAGACTTCGCGCTGCTCGGCATGATGGGCCGCTCGCCGCTGATCATCACGGCCGCGCCGGGCGCGGGCTTCAGCGACGCCAAGGCGCTCATCGCGGCGCTCAAGGCCTCGCCGGGCAAGTACAGCATCGCCACGCCGGGCACCGGCAGCCCGCACCACCTGGCCTACGAGCTGTTCCAGCGCGAAGCCGGCGTGTCGCTGCTGCACATTCCCTACAAGGGCGGCGCGCCCGCGCTGCAGGACCTCATGGGCAACCAGGTGCCGCTGATGATGCTCGACCTGCCCAGCGGCATCAGCGCCGTGAAGGCCGGCAAGGTCATCCCGCTGCTGGCCATGTCGTCCGAGCGCGTGCCGCAGCTGCCCCAGTTGCCGACGGCCAAGGAGCTCGGCTACGCCGTCGAGGCCTACACCTGGCAGGGGCTGGTGGCACCGGCCGCCACGCCCAAGGACATCCAGGCGCGCCTGGGCGCCGACCTGCTGAAAAGCATGAACGACACCGGCGTGAAGCAGAAGCTCTACGACGCCGGCTGGGAAGCCCGCCCCACGGACGCCGCCGAGATGGCCCGCTTCGTGGACACCGAACGCAAGAAGTGGCACGCGCTGATCAAGGCGCGCGACATCAAGCTCGACTGACGACACACCGCCGCAAGGCCGCAACACCTTCACGCCCATGCAACAGATCCATCACCTCATCGACGGCAAGCCAGTCCAAGGCGCCGACTACTTCGAAACCGTCAACCCCGCCACGCAGGAAGTGCTGGCCGAAGTCGCCTCGGGCGGCGAGGCCGAAGTGAACGCCGCCGTGGCCGCCGCCAAGGCCGCCTTCCCCAAGTGGGCCGGCCTGCCCGCGCCCGAGCGCGCCAAGCTCATCCGCAAGCTCGGCGACCTCATCGCCAAGCACGTGCCCGAGATCGCACAGACCGAGACCAACGACTGCGGCCAGGTGATCGCGCAGACCGGCAAGCAGCTCATTCCGCGCGCGGCCGACAACTTCTACTACTTCGCCGAGATGTGCACGCGCGTCGACGGCCACACCTACCCCACGCCCACGCACCTGAACTACACGCTGTTCCATCCGGTGGGCGTGTGCGCGCTCATCAGCCCGTGGAACGTGCCCTTCATGACCGCCACCTGGAAGGTCGCGCCCTGCCTGGCCTTCGGCAACACGGCCGTGCTGAAGATGAGCGAGCTCTCGCCGCTCACGGCCGCGCGCCTGGGCGAGCTGGCGCTCGAAGCCGGCATTCCGGCCGGCGTGCTGAACCTGGTGCACGGCTACGGCAAGGAAGCCGGCGAGCCGCTGGTGGCACACCCCGACGTGCGCGCCATTTCGTTCACCGGCTCCACCGCCACCGGCAACCGCATCGTGAAGAGCGCGGGCCTGAAGAAGTTCAGCATGGAACTGGGCGGCAAGAGCCCCTTCGTGGTCTTCGAAGACGCCGACCTCGACCGCGCGCTCGATGCGGCCGTGTTCATGATCTTCAGCAACAACGGCGAGCGTTGCACGGCCGGCTCGCGCATCCTGGTGCAGCAGTCGATCTACGCCGACTTCGCCGCCAAGTTCGCGGAGCGCGCGAAGCGCATCGTCGTGGGCGACCCGCTCGACGAGAAGACCATCGTCGGCCCGATGATCTCGCAGGCCCACCTGGCCAAGGTGCGCAGCTACATCGAGCTGGGCCCGAAGGAAGGCGCGACGCTGTTGTGCGGCGGCCTCGAGGCGCCGTCCAACCTGCCCGACCGCGTGAAGAAGGGCAACTACGTGATGCCCACCGTGTTCGCCGACGTCGACAACCGCATGAAGATCGCGCAGGACGAGATCTTCGGCCCGGTCGCCTGCCTGATCCCGTTCAAGGACGAGGCGCACGCCATCGAACTGGCCAACGACATCGCCTACGGCCTGAGCAGCTACGTGTGGACCGAGAACATCGGCAAGGCGCACCGCGTGGCCGCTGCGGTCGAAGCCGGCATGTGCTTCGTCAACAGCCAGAACGTGCGTGACCTGCGCCAGCCCTTCGGCGGCACCAAGGCCTCGGGCACGGGCCGCGAAGGCGGCACCTGGAGCTACGAAGTGTTCTGCGAGCCGAAGAACATCGCGGTGTCGATGGGCTCGCACCACATTCCGCACTGGGGCGTGGCGTGAGCATTCAACGCCGCATGCTGCTGCAGGGCGCGGCCGCAGTCGCGGCCCTGCCCGCACTGGCACGCGCGCAAACGGCGTGGCCCGCCAAGCCGGTGCGCATCGTCGTGCCCTTCACGCCCGGCGGCACCACCGACTTCGTCGCGCGCCTCGTCGGCCTCGAACTCGGCAAGGCGCTGGGCCAGCCGGTGATCGTCGAGAACAAGCCCGGCGCCGGCACGGTGATCGGCGTCGATGCGGTCGCCAAGTCGGCGCCCGACGGCTACAGCTTCGTGTGCGTGGCCAACAGCTTCACGGCCAACCAGACGCTCGTGCGCAAGCTGCCCTACGACACGCTCAAGGACCTGCGCCCGGTCGCGCTCATGGGCATGTCGGAGCACGTGCTCGCCACGCACCCGGGCAGCGGCCTGAAGACGCTGGCCGACCTGCGCAGCCAGGCCAAAGCCAAGCCCGGCACGCTGAGCTTCGCCTCCTTCGGCAACGGCACCTCGGCGCATCTGTCGGGCGAGATGCTCAAGCTGCAGATGGGCCTGGACATCGTGCACGTGCCCTACAAGGGCCAGGGCCCCGCGCTGGCCGACCTGCTCGGCGGCCAGGTGACCGTCATGTTCGGCAACTGGCCCGAGTTCCGCGGCCATGTGCAGGCCGGCAAGCTGGTGGCGCTGGGCATGGCGACCGCGCAGCGCTCGCAGTACGCGCCCGCGATACCCACACTGGCCGAACAGGGCGTGGCCATCGAGTCCAATTCGTGGAACGGCCTGCTGGCCCCGGCCGGCACGCCCGACGCCATCGTGCAACGCGTGAACGCCGAAGTGAACCGCGCCCTGGCATCGCCGGCCGTGACCGAGGCGTTCCACAAGGGCGGCATCGCGTCGCTTTCGGGCACGCCCGAGCGCTTTGCCGAGTTCATCCGCAGCGAGATCGCGAAGTACGGCGACGTGATCCGCAAGGCCAACATCCAGATCGAGGGCTGACCATGAGCCTCTATGCGATGCAGAAATTCCTGTTCGCGCTGAACCGCGACGCCGACGTGCAGCGCCGCTTCGGCGAAGGCGGCGACACGCGCGCCACGCTGCTGGCGGGCTACGACCTGAACGACGAAGAGCGCGAAGCGATCGGCACCGGCGACATCGGCAAGCTCTACGTGCTCGGGTGCAACGGCCAGCTGCTGATGCACTTCGCGCCCTTGCTCGGCGTCGCGTGGGCCGACTACTTGGAAGCCATGCGCGAAGGCGTGCGCAAGTACGGCCCCGTGCGCGCCGGCATCTACGCAATGACAACCGGAACCGACGAGAAAGTGGCAGGCGTATGAGTCTCGTATTCGCAGGCGTGTGCAGCCACGCCCCCGGCATCACCGGCCGCGCGCACCTGGCCGACCCGGCGGTGAAGGACGAGTTCCACGCGCAGTTCCATCGCTTCGGCGAGGCGATGCGCGCGACCAAGCCCGACGCGGTGATCGTCATCGCGGCCGAGCACTTCGCGAACTTCTTCATGAACAACATGCCGGCCTATGCGATCGGCATGGCCGACAGCTACGAGGGCCCGATCGAAGACCCGAAGTGGCTGGGCATCGAGAAGCACACCATCCCCGGCGATGCCGCGCTGTCGCAGCGCCTGATCCGCGAAGTGATGCAGACGGTGGACGTGGCCTACGCGGAAGAATGGAAGTTCGACCACGGCATCATGGTGCCGCTGAACTTCCTCACGCCGAACTTCGACACCAAGGTCATTCCCGTGAACATCAACTGCCAGGGCCCGCCGCTCACGCCGCTGCACCGCGCGTGGGCCTTCGGCGAAGCCTTGCGCCGCGCCTGCGACAAGGTGCCCGAGCGCATCGCGCTGGTGGGCACGGGCGGCATCTCGCACTGGCCGGCCACGCCCGACTCGGGCAAGGTCAATGCCGAGTGGGACGCCGAGTTCATGCGCCGCTGGTGCGCCAACGACCGCGAGGCGCTGCTGTCGCAGGCCGACTACGGCGACGAGGCCACCTACCGCGAAGCGGGCCAGGGCGGCTTCGAGATCCGCACCTTCCTGAGCGTGGCCGCGGCCGCGCGCGGCAAGGGCGAGATCTTCCACATGAAGGCCATCCCGATCTTCGCGGTGACCTGCACGGCCGCGACGATGTCGGTGGTTTGAACGGAGCACGACCATGCCGCACCTGGTGATCCTGTACACGCCCAACATCGAGGCCGAGACCGACGTGTCGGCGCTGTGCCGCACGCTGGCCGACACCATGCTCGAACAGCGCGACGAGGCCGGCAAGCCGGTGTTCCCCACCGGCGGCACGCGCGTGCTGGCCTACCCGGCCGCGCACTACGCGGTGGCCGACGGCCAGGCCGACTACGCCTTCGTGTACCTCAACCTGCGCATGGCCTCGGGCCGCTCCGAGGCGGTGAAGAAGAAAGCCGGCGACGAGCTGCTGGCCGCTGTGCGCGCGCATTTCGAACCCGTCTTCACGCAGCGCCACATCGGCATCACGCTGCAGATCGACGAAGCGCCGGGGCAGGTGTACGACGGCAAGCACAGCAACCTGCATCCCCTGTTCAACAAATCATAAAAAAGAAGCGAGCCCCCATGCTCTCCACCGCCACCATCGCCCAACTGGCCGCCGAACTGCACGAGAGCGAGAAGTCGCGCGTGCAGGTCGAGCATTTCTCCAAGCGCTTTCCCGAGATGACCATCGAGGACGGCTACGCCATCTCGCGCGAATGGGTGAAGCACAAGATCGCCGAAGGCCGTATCGTGAAGGGCCACAAGATCGGCCTCACCTCGCGCGCCATGCAGCAGGCCAGCCAGATCACCGAGCCCGACTACGGCACGCTGCTGGACGACATGTTCTTCGAGCAGGGCGGCGACATCCCGTTCACGCGCTTCATCGCGCCGCGCATCGAGGTCGAGCTGGCCTTCGTGCTCGGCAAGAAGCTGCAGGGGCCGAACGTGACCATCTTCGACGTGCTGGCCGCCACCGACTACGTGGTGCCCGCCATCGAGATCATCGACGCGCGCATCGAGCAGTTCGATCGCCACACCAAGGCCATGCGCAAGGTGTTCGACACCATCGCCGACAACGCGGCCAATGCGGGCATCGTGCTCGGCGGCCGGCCGGTGAAGCCCGACGCGGTCGACCTGCGCTGGGTGAGCGCGCTGCTCTACAAGAATGGCGTGATCGAGGAGTCGGGCGTGGCCGCGGCCGTGCTCAACCACCCGGCCACCGGCGTGGCCTGGCTCGCGAACAAGCTCGCGCCGTGGGACGAATGCCTCGAAGCCGGCGAGATCGTGCTGGGCGGTTCGTTCACGCGGCCCACCAACGCGGTGCCGGGCGACACCTTCCACGCCGACTACGGCCCGCTCGGCTCCATCGCCTTCCGTTTCGTCTGACGAGTTTTTTCATGCACACCCCACTCAACACCTTCAAGCAGGCCCTGCAGGCCGGCCAACCCCAGATCGGCCTGTGGGTCGGCCTGGGCGACGGCTACGTGGCCGAGCTGCTGGCCGGCACCGGCTACGACTGGCTGCTGGTCGACGGCGAGCACGCGCCCAACGACGTGCGCTCGGTGCTCGCGCAGCTGCAGGGCATCTCCAGCGCATGGTCGGCGCAGCCCGACGCGCAGCGCTCGCATCCCGTCGTGCGCATTCCCGTCGGCGACACCACGCTGATCAAGCAGTACCTGGACATCGGCGCGCAGACGCTGCTGGTGCCGATGGTCGACACCGCCGAGCAGGCCGCGAAGCTGGTTCAGGGCATGCGCTACCCGCCCGAAGGCATCCGCGGCATGGGCAGCGCATTGGCGCGTGCCTCGCGCTGGCAGGCCTACCCGAACTACCTGCACGAAGCCAACGCGCAGACCTGCCTGCTGGTGCAGGCCGAGACGGTCGAGGCGATGAAGAACCTCGACGCCATCGCGGCCACGCCGGGCGTGGACGGCGTGTTCATCGGCCCGGCCGACCTGTCGGCCTCGATGGGCTTCGTGGGCCAGCCCAACCACCCCGAGGTGCAGGCCACGATCGCCGACGCCATCGCGCGCATCCGCAAGGCCGGCAAGGCGGCCGGCATCCTGTCGACCACCGAGGAGCAGGCGCGCAAGTGGCTCGCGGCCGGCGCGCTGTTCGTGGCCGTGGGTGTCGACACCATCCTGCTCGCGGCCGCCGCCAAGCAACTGCTCGCGAAGTACAAGGCCGCGCCGGGCGCCACCGCGCCCAACGGCTACTGATCCACCGTCAAGGAAATTTCGATGCGACGCACCACCCTCGCGGCTTTCGCCGCTGCTGCCGCCCTGTTCCTGGGCGCCTGCGCCCAGACGGGCCCGGCCCCGGCCTCGCAGGCCCGGCAGGAAGCCAACCGCCAGACCGTGCTCGCCTTCTACGAAAAAGGCCTGAACCAGAAGGACGCCGACGCGGCGCTGCAGTACGTGGGCAACCGCTACGTGCAGCACAACCCGACGGCGGCCGACGGGCCCGAGGGCTTTCGCAAGTTCATCGCCTTCCTGCGCGAGAAGTTTCCGAACTCGAAGAGCGAGATCAAGCGCAGCTTCGTCGACGGCGACTACGTGATCCTGCATGTGAACGCGGTGCGCGAACCCGGCACGCGCGGCAGCGCCATCGTCGACATCTTCAAGCTCGAGAACGGCAAGATCGTCGAGCACTGGGACGTGGTGCAGCCCGTGCCCGAGACCGCCGCGAACAAGAACGGCATGTTCTGACGCCCCGCCCTTCCACGAGCCAGCCTTCGCCAGCCGCATGACCACGCCCACCGACCCCACGAAACGCTTCCGCTCCGCGACCATCCGCGAGGGCACGATCCGCGCGACCACGCGCAGCTTCCTGCACGCGCTGGGCCAGGACGACGAGGACATCGCGCGCCCGCACGTCGGCGTGTTCCACACGGGCGGCGAGATGAGCCCGTGCAACCTCAACCTGCGCGAGCAGGCGCAGCACGCCAAGACCGGCATCTACGCCGGCGGCGGCACGCCGCACGAATGCCCGGTGGTGTCGGTGAGCGACGGCCTGACGATGGCGCATTCGGGCATGCGCTTCTCGCTGATCTCGCGCGAGCTCATCGCCGACAGCGTGGAAGCGTCCACGCGCGGCCACCAGTGGGACGGCATCTTCGCCATCGGTGCCTGCGACAAGAACCTGCCGGGCCTGATGATGGGCATGGTCCGCTGCAACGTGCCCAGCGTGTTCGTGCACGGCGGCTCGGCGCTGCCGGGACAGATGCCGGGGCCGGACGGGCGCGACCTGAACGTGGTCGACACCTACGAGACCATCGGCAAGGTGCTGGCCGGCACGGCCACGCACGACGAGCTCGACGCCATGAGCCGCGCCTGCCTGCCCACGGCCGGCGCCTGCGCGGGGCAGTTCACGGCCAACACCATGGGCATGGTGTCGGAGGCGCTGGGCCTGGCGCCCATCGGTTCGAGCATGGTGCCCGCGGTGTTCAGCGAACGCGCGCCGCTGATGCGTCGCGCCGCGAAGCAGCTCATGAAGGCGGTGATGGGCGACGGCCCGCTGCCGCGCGACGTCGTGACGCGCAAGGCGCTCGAAAACGCCTGCGCCGTGGTCTCGGCCACGGGCGGCTCGACCAACGCGGCGTTGCACCTGCCGGCGATCGCGCACGAGGCCGGCATCAAGTTCCACCTGGACGACGTGGCCGAGATCTTCGCGCGCACGCCGCTCATTGCCGACTTGCGCCCCGGCGGCCAGTACCTGGCGCGCGACGTGTACTACATCGGCGGCGCGGGCGTCATCCTGCGCACGCTGCTGGAGCAGGGCTTCCTGCACGGCGACGCTCTCACCTTCACCGGCCGCACGCTGGCCGAGGAAGTGGCCGACGCCGCCGCGCCCGACGGCCGCGTGGTGCGCGCGGCGGGCAACCCGATCACGCGCGACGGCGGGCTGGCGGTGCTCAAGGGCAACCTCTGCCCCGACGGCGCGCTGCTCAAGACGGCGGGCCTGAAGACGCTGGTGCACCGCGGTCCGGCGCGCGTCTTCAACTCGGAAGAAGAAGCACAGGCGGCGGTGCAGAACCGCCGCTACGAAGCGGGCGACGTGATCGTCATCCGCAACGAAGGCCCCAAGGGCAGCCCCGGCATGCGCGAGATGCTGGGCATCACCGCGCTGCTGTACGGCCAGGGCATGGGCGACAAGGTGGCGCTGCTCACCGACGGGCGCTTTTCGGGCGCCACGCGCGGCCTGTGCATCGGCTACGCGGGGCCCGAGGCGGCCGACGGCGGGCCGATCGCGGTGCTGCGCGACGGCGACATGGTGGCCATCGATGCACGCGCCGCGGCGCGCAGCATCTCGGTCGAGCTGAGCGCCGAAGAAATCGCGTCGCGGCTGGCCGGACGTGAGGTAAACGCGGGGGCGGCGCACGGTGGTTTGTTGGAAAAATACGCGCTCACCGTGCGCCCTGCCCACCAGGGCGCCGTGACCCACTCGGGCGCGGTCACCTGGCTGCGCGACGAGTCGTGATCCTGTTGACTCCTCACCATCCCGAAAAGAGACAGACATGACCTTCACCCGCCGCCACATGCTGCAGTCCACCGGCGCCTCGGCGCTGCTCGCCAGCCTCGGCCAGCAGGCCTTTGCGCAGGCTGCCGCGCTCGAGAACGCCACCATCGTCACCGGCTTCGCGGCCGGCGGCACCTCGGACACCACCTGCCGGCGCATTGCGCTGAAGCTGAGCCCCGACTACGCCAAGACCGCCGTGGTCGAGAACCGCACCGGCGCGGGCGGCCAGATCGCCGTGAGCTACGTGAAGGGCCGCCCGGCCGACGGCACCACCATCCTGCAGACGCCCACGTCGATCCTCACGATCTACCCGCACATCTACAAGAAGCTGCCCTACGACCCGATGGTCGACCTCACGCCCGTGAGCCTGGCCTGCATCTTCGACTTCGGCTTCGCGGTCGGCCCGGCCGTGCCGGCCACGATCAAGACGGTGCCCGAGTTCCTCACCTGGGCCAAGGCCAACCCGGCCGGCGCCAACTACGGCTCGCCGGCCGCGGGCTCCACGCCGCACTTCATCGGCGCGCTGCTGGGCAAGCAAGGCGGCGTCGAGCTCAAGCACGCGGCCTATCGCGGCACGCAGCCGGCCATGCTCGACCTCTTGGGCGGCAACATCTCGGCGGTGTCGGGCCCCATCGGCGACATCACGCAGCACCTGCAATCGGGCAAGGTGCGCATCCTGGGCGTGTCGGGTGCCAAGCGCAGCCGCTTCGCGCCCGATGTGCCGACCTTCGGCGAGCAGGGCATCAAGAACATGGCGCACAGCGAATGGTTCGCCTTCTTCCTGCCGGCCAAGGCCTCGCCCGAGCTGGTGACGAAGCTCAACACGGCGATGAAGAACGCGCTCGCACAGAAGGACGTGATCGACGGCCTCGGCACCTTCGGCCTGGAAGCCATGTCTTCCACGCCGGCCGAGCTGGCCGATCTGCTGAAGAAGGACACCGCCAAGTGGGCGCCGATCGTGAAAGAGGTCGGCTTCACGGCTGAAGGTTGATCACATGAAGGAACTGCCATGAACACACTCGCCACCGCGCCGTCGGCGCTGGTCCATCCCTCGATCCATCCCGACGAGCGCGCCGCGCGCGAGGAGCTCGCGGCCTGCTACCGCGTGTTCGCGATGCTGGGCTGGACCGAGATGATCTACAACCACATCACGGTGCGGCTGCCCGACAGCGTGACGGGTGGCGAGAAGCAGTTCCTCATCAACCCCTTCGGCCTGCACTACAGCGAGGTGACGGCCAGCAACCTGGTGAAGATCGACCTGCAGGGCAAGGTGCTCGACGGCTCGACCTACCCGGTGAACCCGGCCGGCTTCGTGGTGCATGCGGCCATCCACGACGGCCTGCCCGGCGCGCACTGCGTGATGCACACGCACACCACGGCCGGCGTGGCCGTGGCCTGCCTGCAGGGCGGCCTGCAGCAGACCAATTTCTATACCGCCCAGCTGCACGGCATGGTGGCGTACCACGACTTCGAGGGCATCACGATCCATGCCGACGAAGGCCCGCGCCTGCTCAAGAGCATCGGCGATCGCAACGCGGTGATCCTGCGCAACCACGGCCTCTTGGCCTGGGGCCAGACGCTGCCGCAGACCTTCGCGATCCTGTGGACGCTGCAACGCGCCTGCGAGATCCAGATGGCGACCTTCTCGATGGGCGCCGCGATTCCGGTGAGCGAAGAGATCGCGCAGCGCTGCACGCGCGACGCGCTGCAGTTCAGCCCCGCGCACGGTGCCGGGCAGGACGTGTTCAATGCACTGGTGCGGCAGGTGGACCGCATCGACCCGAGCTACCGCAACTGAGGCGCCTGTTCCCATGAAGATTTGCATCTACGGCGCCGGCGCGATCGGCGGATGGATCGGTGTCGGCCTCGCGCAGGCAGGCCAGCGCCTGAACGTGGTGGCGCGTGGCGCCACGCTCGACGCACTGCAGAAGGACGGCCTCTCGCTGATGCGCGGCGACGTGCGCACGCGCGTGCCGGTGAACGCGGTGGCCGACCCCGAGGCACTCGGTGTTCAAGATCTGGTGGTGATCGCCGTGAAGGCGCCCGCGCTGGCCGGCGTGGCCGAACGCATCGGGCCGCTGATCGGGCCCGACACGATCGTGCTGGTGGCCATGAACGGCGTGCCGTGGTGGTTCCTCGAAGGCGGCTTCGGCGGCGAGATCACGGGGCACCGCCTCGCGGCCGTCGACCCCGAAGGCGCCATTGCGAAGGCCATTCCGTCGCGCAACGTGATCGGCTGCGTGGTGCACGCCAGCTGCTCGCTCGACGGACCGGGCGTGGTGCGGCACCACTTCGGCAACGGGCTGATCGTGGGCGAGCCTTCGGGCCAGGCCACGCCGCGCGTGCAGAAGCTGGTCGAGCTGCTCAAGAGCACGGGCATCGACACCACGCTGTCGCCGCAGATCCAGAAGGACGTGTGGTTCAAGCTGTGGGGCAACATGACGGTGAACCCGATCAGCGCGCTCACCGGCGCCACCACCGACCTCATCATGGGCGACGACTATGTGCGCGGCTTCATCTCGGCCGTGATGCTCGAGGCCAAGGAGATCGGCCGGCGCATCGGCATCGAGATCACGCAGAGCCCCGAAGACCGGCACGCGGTGACGATGAAGCTCGGCGCGTTCAAGACCTCGATGCTGCAGGACGTGGAGGCGGGCCGTTCCGTCGAGCTCGACGCGCTCGTCACCGTGGTGCGCGAGCTGGGCGAGCTGACGGGCGTGGCCACGCCGTTCACGGATGCGCTGCTGGGGCTGGCGCGGCTGCGGACGCGGCAGCTCGGGTTGTACTGAGCGGCCTGCCGCTGACTACCAGCGGTTTTCGGGCGCGGCGCCGATGGCCTCGACGCAACGGGCCACGATCTTCACGCGTTCCTCGCGCAGCCGCTGCCAGCCGTCGGCCTGCCACTGGGTCCAGGCCAGCGGCTCCGATTCGTAGCTGCAGCCGATCGGCGGGCGCATGAAGCCCGCGCGCCCCAGCGAGGCGCCGTACTTGAGCCGGAACAGTTCGTCCGAGCCCATCAGGTTTTCGTAGACGAGGTGCCACGCCCCCGGGACCAGCGGCGAGTCGGCCTCCTTCGGCGTCTGGCGCGCGGCCTCGATCTCTTCGGGCGTCGAGCCGTCGGTCAGCGCGGTGGCGAGCGCGGTCTCGGTGCGGCGGCGGTAGATGTCGGTGGCGATCTTGCTCAGGGCCTCCTGCAGGTCGCTCATCGCCGGGTTGACGCTCACCGGGTCGTCGCGCAGCGCTTCGAGCGTGGTGCCGCCGAGGCCGTCCTTCGAGAAGCCCTGCACGGCCGCGCCGGTGCCGAGCACGGCGAACGCGACGTTCAGCGCGACCTGGCCGGCCACGCGGCCCACCGTGTCTTCGCGGCGCACCACGCGCAGGTGGTCGGCGCCGCTCTGCTGGGGCATGCGCAGGTAGCGGACGCGGGTTTGGGGCGCCGCAGCGGCTGGGGTGGCTTCGGCGGGTGCCGAGGCTGCGGCCATGGGCGGTGCAGCCGCTTCGGTCTGGGCCTGCGCCGAGAAGCCGGCGATGGCCAGTGCCAGGCCGAGGGCATGCCGTGCGGTACGCGACGGCGTTCGTTTCTTCGTCGAATGGGTCATTGAACTGTTTTCCTCCGGCGCGGATTGTCTCCGGCGTGGCGGCTCGGTTCTATCGACGATGTTCAGGGCGCGTGCACAGGCCACCGGGTACTTCCCTCCGCGAATGTCCCCCGGCCTGCGGCCTCCTCCTTGATTTCGCTGCGGGAAGCACCCAGTGTCCTGCGCACGGGACGCGGCGGTGGTGTGCGGCCGATCAACGACTGCACGGCCCAACGCTCACGTCGATGGGGTGCCTTGCGCAGCGAAATCAAGGGGGAGCCCGAAGGGCGGAGGACATTCGCGGAGCAAGGCTCCCCGTCGGCGGGAGCGTCGCCCTGAATGTCAGGCGCTCAACCCGCCAACCCGACGTACACGTTCTGCACGTCGTCGTTCGCGTCGATGGCCGCTAGAAACGCCTCGACCTCTTCGAGGTCGGCAGCGCTCAGGCTCGCAGGATCAACGGGGTTCTTGGGCCGATAGCCCAGCTTGGCCGACAGCACGGTGAAGCCCTGGGCCGGCAGTGCGCGGCTCACGAGGTCGAGGTCGGCGGGCTCGGTCAGGAACAGGGTGGTGCCGTCTTCGGCGCCCGGCTCGAAGTCTTGCGCGCCGGCTTCGATGGCGGCCACTTCGGCGTCGGCGTCCTTGCTGGCGGGCTCGGCTTCGATCATGCCGAGGTGGTCGAAGTCCCACGAGACGGAGCCGGAGGTGCCGAGCTGGCCCTTGCGGAACAGCACGCGCATTTCAGGCGCAGTGCGGTTCACGTTGTCGGTCAGGCATTCGACCATCACGGCCACGCGGTGCGGGGCGAAGCCCTCGTACATGACGTGGTCGAAGTGCACCGCCTCGCCCGTGAGGCCGGCGCCCTTCTTGATGGCGCGGTCGAGCGTGTCCTTCGGCATCGAGACCTTGCGGGCCTGCTCGACGACCAGCCGCAGCCGCGCGTTCGAGGCCGGGTCGGCGCCGTTGCGCGCGGCGATCATGATTTCCTTGGCCAGCTTGCCGAACAACCGGCCCTTGGCATTCGCGGCCACGTCCTTGTGCTTGGCTTTCCATTGCGCGCCCATGTCTGCATTCCTTGGTGTTGTGGGGGGCGGCGAAACGCCGCAGCCCCCGAGGATGCCACGAGCCGGGGGCCGCGCCCAGCCGGCCCCCTTCCGCCGTCAGGGGCGCCCCGTCTGCCCGCCCTCCTCGGGCGCCAGGCTGACCCACAGGGCGGCGCCCACGATCAGCAGGCCGCCGGCCCAGCCCCAGGCGCCGATGCGCTCGCCCAGCCCGAGCGCCGCGATGGCCGCGCCGAACACCGGTTCGCTGCCCATGAGCAGCGACACCCGGCTCGGGCTGCTGCGCGAGGCCGCGTGGTTCTGCGCGAAAAAGGCGAACACGGTGCACAGCAGCACGAGGTAGGCCATGCCCCACCAGAAGCCGGCCGTGGCGGGCGGCAGGTGCCAGGCGCGCCCGCCCGATGCGGCCAGCAGCGACAGCGCCGCCGCGCCCAGCGCCATCACACCCGACTGCACGGCCGTCAGCGTGAGCGCCGGCAGGTTGTGGCGGCCGGCCAGGCGGCGCGTGAGGCACACCATGACGGCGCGCAGGAAGGCGGCGGCGAGCATGAGGGCGTCGCCCCACCCCATCGACAGGTCGGCGAGCGAGGGCGCCGAGAGCAGGGCCGCGCCCACGGCCGAGAGCCCGGCCGCCCAGAACACGCGCCGCGCGGGCCGCCGGCCCAGCAGCCACCATTCGACAAAAGGCGTGATCGCCACGCACAGGCTGATGAGGAAGGCGGCGTTGCTCGCCAGGGTCAGCGAGACGCCGAAGGTCTCGCACAGGAAGATGGCGAGCAGGTTGGCGCCCAGCAGGCCGCCCACGGCGAGCCCCTGGCGCCACTGTGGGTCATGCCACAGCGGCCGCAGCGCGGGCAGCAGCACGAGAAAGGTGAGGCCGAAGCGCAGCGCGACGAACTCGAGCACGGGCAGCTGCTGCGTCGCCTGCTTGGCCACCGCGTAGCTGCCGCCCCAGACCGCCGCCACGAGCAGCAGCATGAGTTCGGCGGGGCCGAAGCCGGCCGTCCACGACCCGCGCCCCGCCGGGACCGCACCTTGCAACGCCTTTGAATCCATACTGTCTGCCCGCAGCCCGGGGCGCCTGAAAGAAGAAGAGAAGGCGCATTGTTCCGGGCGGCACCAGGGCCGCACAGCCGTCGGCCGGAACAGGACTCTTGCGTGGTCGGAACGAATTCATTTCTCAAGGTGCTGCCCGAGATGGTCACCTTCGTGCGGGTCGCCGAACTGGGCAGCTTCTCGGCCGCGGCCGACCTGCTGGGCATCACGCCCTCGGCCGCGAGCCGGCAGGTGAAGCGGCTCGAACAGGAGATCGGCGTGCAGCTGCTGCAGCGCACCACGCGCCAGCTGCGGCTCACGGAGCCCGGCGCCGAGGCTTTTGCACGCTGCCGCGAACTGGTGGCGGCGGCGCAGGGCGCGATGGACATCGGCGCGCAGTTCGCGCGCACGCCGGCCGGCCGGGTGCGCCTGAGCGCGCCGAAGGCCTTTGCGCGGCGCGTGCTGCATCCGCACCTGCTCGACTTCCTGCGCCAGTACCCGGAAGTGGGCGTGCAGCTGGTCGTGGCCGACCGCGACATCGACCCGATCCGCGAAGGCGTCGACCTCGTGGTGCGGCTGACCACGGCGCCGCCCGAGGGGCTGGTGGCGCGGCAGCTGATGGCGGTCGAGCACATCCTGTGCGCCACGCCGGCCTACCTGGCGCGCCACGGCGCCATCGCGCACCCGCACGACCTGCGCGCGCACAGCTGCCTGTCGCTGGGCGAGCACGAGCGCGACAACCACTGGCGCTTTCGAAAGGACGGTGAAGACGAGGTCGAGGTGGTGGTGGACGGCCGCTACGTCTGCAACCACAGCGAGATGCGGCTCGATGGCGCGCTCGCGGACCTGGGCGTGGCCTGCGTGCCGGCCTTCACGGCGCGCGAGGCGCTGGACGACGGCCGCGTGGTGCGCGTGCTGCCCGACTGGGCGCTGCAGGGCGCCTACCAGGGGCACGCGTGGCTGATGTACCCGCCCAGCCGCTACCTGCCGCCCAAGTGCCGGGTGCTGGTCGAGCACCTGCTCAGCGCGGTGCCTTCCCCGTGAGCACGCGCACGGCTTCGGGCAGCGAGTGGACCTGCGGCATGAAGTGGTCGATGAGCGCGCCCAGCGCCACCGCGCAGACCACGGCCCCCAGCAGCGGCTTCCAGGTGAGCCGCACCGCCGCCATGAGCCAGCCTTCGCGCGCCACGCGCACCGCGGCGCGGGCCGACACGTAGGAGAAGGCGACTTCGATCGCCACGGCCAGCAGCGCGTCCCAGCTGAAGTACAGCAGCACCAGCGAGCCCGCGCCGAGCACGACGGCCACGCACAGCAGGAAGATGGCGAGCACCGGCACGACGATGATCGCGCCTTCGTCGGCGCCGCCCGCGGCGTCGAGCGCGCCGCTGGCCACGTCGGAAAGCGCGCTGCCACCGTCGGCGGCGTCGGGCGCGCACCCCGGATCGCCTTCCGTGGTGCCGCCCAGGTCTTCGGGCGGCTCGATCTCGGTGCGCCGCTCCACCAGCCGCTGCGCCCACCAGCGCAGCACGCACAGGTACCCGACATAGCCCACGCCCAGCGTGACGAGGTAGCGCACGGCTAGCGACTCGACATGCAGCAGGTGCATCTGCAGCGCCGACACGCCCCACATCAGGAGCAGCGTGAAAGTGCCGATCAGCAGGCCGTGCGTGCGCAGGCTGTGATCGCGGTGCAGGTCGCGTTCGACCTGCGTTTCCCACAGGCGCACGGAGCGCCAGTTGGAAAGAACCTTCACGTCATTCGTCGGCAGGTGCGAAGGGCACCCGCGGCGCGACCGCGCACATGAGTTCGTAGCCGACGGTGCCGGCGGCCTGGGCCACCTCGTCGATCGGCAGCACCGCGCCGGTCAGGGCCGAGCGGCCCCACAGCGTGACCTCGGCGCCGAAGGCGGCGTCGGGCACGGGCGTGAGGTCGACGGTGATCATGTCCATGCTCACGCGGCCCACCATGCGGGTGCGCACGCCGTTCACCAGCACCGGGGTGCCGGTGTCGCAGTGGCGCGGATAGCCGTCGGCATAGCCGACCGCCGCGATGCCGATGGTGAGCGGGCCTTCGGCCGCGAAGCGCGAGCCGTAGCCGATGGTGTCGCCGGCCTTCAGCGTCTGCACCGAGATGAGCCGGGTCGACAGCGTCATGGTCGGCTGCAGCTGCCAGTGCGCCGCGTCGTGTTCGGGAAAATCGGGGGCGCTGCCGTACAGCACGATGCCGGGGCGCACCCAGTCGCCGCGCGTGCGCGGCGCATGGCGCAGCGTGGCGGCGCTGTTGGCAATGGAGCGCTCGCCGGGCAGGTCGCGCGTGGCGCGCTCGAACACCTCCAGCTGGTGCTCGATGCCGCGCGGGCCGTCGGCGTCGCTGAAGTGCGTCATGAGCGAGATCTCGTCGACCTGCGGGAGCGCGTTCAGGCGCGTCCAGGCCGAACCGAAGCGCTCGGGCGTGAAGCCCAGGCGGTTCATGCCGGAGTTCATCTTCAGGAACACGCGCTGCGGCTTCAGGGTCTTGTGGGCCGCGAGCATGTCGATCTGCTCGTCGCAATGCACCGAATGCCACAGGTCCAGGCGCGAGCACAGCTCCAGGTCGCGCGCGTCGAACACGCCTTCGAGCAGCAGCACCGGGCCGCGCCAGCCCAGCGCGCGCACGCGCTCGGCCTCGGCCAGGTCGAGCAGCGCGAAGCCGTCGGCGCCGCGCAGGCCCTCGAAGACACGCTCGATGCCGTGCCCGTAGGCGTTGGCCTTGACCACGGCCCAGACACGGGCGTCGACGGCCGAGCGGCGGGCGCGGTCGAGGTTGTGGCGCAGGGCGGCGGTGTGGACGGTGGCGAGAATGGGGCGCGGCATGGCGGGTGTTGGGGTGGTTTCAGACCACGTTTTAGCATCTTCGGGAATGGGGTCGAATCCCGTGGGGATGCCTGAATTCGCGTCGTACCCCCATGCTATAACCGCCCATTCGCGCCTGACGCGACACTTTTTCACTACCGCCAGCAGACCCTCTGGCCAGCCAGCCCATCGATGAAGCGCGGTTTTTACACGATCATGTCGGCCCAGTTCTTTTCGTCGCTGGCCGACCAAGCGCTTTTCGTCGTTGCCGTCGATCTCATGCGAAGTTCGGGCGCCCCCGAATGGCAGCGGGCCGCCCTGGTGCCGATCTTCGCGGTCTTCTATGTGGTGCTGGCCCCGCTGGTGGGCGCCTTTGCCGACGCACTGCCCAAGGGCAAGGTGATGTTCATCAGCAACGCGATCAAGGTCGTGGGCTGCCTGATGATGCTGTTCGGCTCGCACCCGCTGCTGTCGTATTCCATCGTGGGCCTGGGCGCCGCGGCCTACTCGCCGGCCAAGTACGGCATCCTCACCGAGCTGCTGCCGTCGTCGCAGCTGGTCAAGGCCAACGGCTGGATCGAAGGGCTGACCATCGCCTCGATCCTGCTGGGCATCGTGCTCGGCGGCATGCTGGTGGGCCATGCGGTGTCCAGCCAGCTGCTGCTGATCGACCTGCCGTTCATCGACACCGGCATCGACTCGCCGGCCGAAGCCGCCATTGCGGTGCTGATCTTCGTCTACGTGCTCGCGGCCTGGTTCAACACCCGCATCCCGCACACCGGCGTCGAGATGCGCCCGCTGCGCTCCAACCCCGAGCAGAGCATGGTGCGCAACCTGGCCGGCCTGCTGCCCGACTTCTGGCATTGCAACGCCCGCCTGTGGCGCGACCGGCTGGGCCAGATCTCGCTGGCGACCACCACGCTGTTCTGGGGCGCGGGCGGCAACCTCAAGTACATCGTGCTGGCCTGGGCCGCCGTGGCGCTCGAATACAACACCACCCAGGCCTCGGCGCTGACCGGCGTGGTGACCATCGGCACCGCGGTGGGCGCCATCGTGGCCTCGATGTACATGCGCCTGGACATGGCCACGCGCGTGATCCCCATGGGCATCGCGATGGGCCTGATGGTGATCTGCATGAACTTCATCGGCAACGTCTGGCTGGCGGTGCCGTTCCTCATCATCCTGGGCGGCCTGGGCGGCTTCCTGGTGGTGCCGATGAACGCGCTGCTGCAGCACCGCGGCCACAACCTGATGGGCGCGGGCCGCTCCATCGCCGTGCAGAACTTCAACGAGCAGGCCTGCATCCTTCTGCTGGGCGGCTTCTACAGCGTGTGCACGGGCCTGGGCCTGTCGGCCTACGGCGCGATCAGCGCCTTCGGCCTCGTGGTGGCGGGCTGCATGTGGATCATCAAGCGCTGGCACGAGAACAACCTCAAGAAGTATCCTGAGGAAGTCGAGCACCTCCTCGCGATCGCCCGCAGCGACAAGCACCACTGATTTCGCGCGACCGCGTTGGTGCAATGGCCGGCGCGCCGAGCGCCCCCACTCCAACGCCCCCATGCCCGCCCTCGCCCTGATGTTCAACGCCTTCGTGTGGGGCGTGTCCTGGATTCCCTTTCGCCAGATCGCCAGCCACGGCCTGCATCCGCTGTGGACCACCTGCCTGATCTACCTCGTCATCGCCACGGCGATGGGCCTGGTGCGCCGGCACGCCTGGAAAGCCTTCGCCGCGTTTCCGATGCTGGTGGCGCTGGGCCTGGCGGCGGGCTTCACCAACGTGGGTTTCAACTGGGCCGTGACGCAGGGCGACGTGGTGCGCGTGGTGCTGCTGTTCTATCTGATGCCGCTGTGGAGCGTGCTGCTGGCCTGGCTGCTGCTGGGCGAACGGCCCACGGGCGGCGCGCTGATGCGCGTGGCGCTGGCGCTCACGGGCGTGGTGGTGGTGCTGAAGGCGCCGGGCACCGACTGGCCGGTGCCCTCGAGCCTGCCCGACTGGCTGGGCGTGGCGGCAGGCTTCGGCTTTGCCGTGACCAACATCGTGCTGCGCCACCTGCGCCATGCGCCGGGCGAGTCGCGCGCGCTGGCCATGTTCTGGGGCTGCACGGTGGTGGCGGGCGTCGGCGCGGTGAGCGGCACCGCGTTCGGCGGCATCGATTCGCCGCTGCTCGCCTCGCCGGGCTGGCTGGGCTGGGCCGCGCTGCTGGGCACGGGCTTCATCGTCGCCAACGTGTGCCTGCAATACGGCGCACCGAAGCTGGCGGCCAGCGCGACCTCGGTGATCATGCTGTCGGAAGTGCTGTTCGCCAGCGTCTCATCGGTGGCGCTGGGCGCGTCCGCCATGAACTCGCGCATCCTCGTCGGCGGCGCGCTGATCGTGCTGGGCGCGGTGTGGTCGGCGTTTGCGCGAACCCCGCCCGCGCGCGATGATGGCGTTTCCGCGTCCACCTGAGGAGCTCTCTCCATGACCAGCGTCTACGACTTCCAGGCCACCCGCATCGACGGCAAGCCGGTGAAGCTCTCGACCTTCCGCGGCAAGGTGCTGCTGATCGTCAACACGGCGAGCAATTGCGGCTTCACGCCGCAGTTCGAAGGCCTGGAAGCGCTGCACGAGAAGTACGCCGACCAGGGCCTCGCGGTGCTGGGTTTTCCCTCCAACCAGTTCGGCGGGCAGGACCCGGGCACCAACGAGGAAATCGGCGCCTTCTGCATGACCAACTACGGCGTGAGCTTCCCGATGATGGAGAAGATCGACGTCAACGGCAGCAACGCGTTGCCGCTGTACCAGTGGCTCACCAAGGAAAAGCCGGGCCTGCTGGGCAGCACGGCCATCAAGTGGAACTTCACCAAGTTCCTGGTCGGGCGCGACGGCGCGGTGCTCAAGCGCTACGCGCCGCTGGACACGCCGGCCTCGCTCACGCGCGACATCGAGGCGGCGCTGGCCGCCGGCTGAGTTCAGAAGCGGAAGTCGGCGCTCTTCGGCGCGCCGCCGACCGTCACGGTCTGGCTCTTGGTTTCACCTGTCGAGGTGCTCACGTCGATCACGTAGCGCCCCGCCGGCAGGTCGATGAGGCACACCGGGCCGGTGGCGGTGAAGGCCATGGCGGCGGACGAATTCGCGTCGCCGCCCTTGATCGCGACATTCAGGTTGGCCAGGTAGGCGCCGTCGGCGCGCGCGAACAGCAGCGACAGCGGATGGTTCTTCATGGCGGCGCGCATGGCGTTCGACTCGTCGGAGCCGATGCCGCCGCACACATAGCGCGTGGTGCCGATGCCCTGCCAGGGCGGCAGGGCCGAGGGCGGCTGCTGCGCCTGCGCGGCGACGGTGCCTGCGATGCAGGCAGCGGCCAGCAATGCGCGGCGCAGCGAAAAAGCAGAAGCGAAAGACATGGCACGAACTCCTTGCAGCGTCTTCGGTTCGCCATGATGCGCCCCGACGCGCGGTGCGCACGTCGGACGGCAACGTACCCTGCCGTGCGCGCGCCCTACCCTGCCGGCGCCTGCAGCGCCGCGTCGAGCAGTTCGACCCAGTGGCGCACGGGCGTGTCGCCGCTGCCGCTTTGCAGGTGCGTGATGCAGCCGATGTTGGCCGAGGCGATGGTGGTGGGCTGCAGCTGCTTCAGGTGGCCGAGCTTGCGGTCGCGCAGCGGGTAGGCCAGTTCGGGCTGCAGCACCGAGTAGGTGCCGGCCGAGCCGCAGCACAGGTGCGATTCGTTCATGGCCACGCGCACGTCGAAGCCGAGCGCGCGCAGGTGCGTCTCGACGCCGCCGCGCAGCTTCTGGCCGTGCTGCAGCGTGCAGGGCGGGTGGTAGGCGACCACGCCTTCGGGCGCGCGCACGCGGCCCTGCAGCGCGGGCACGAGCTCGGGCAGCAGCTCGCTCAGGTCGCGCGTGAGGGCGCTGATGCGCGCGGCCTTGGCGGCATAGGCCGCGTCGTGCTGCAGCAGGTGGCCGTACTCACGCACGGTGACGCCGCAGCCCGAAGCGTTCATCACGATCGCCTCGACCTCGTTGCCTTCGACAAAGGGCCACCACGCGTCGATGTTGGCGCGCATCTGCGCCTTGCCGCCGTCCTGGTCGTTGAGGTGGAACTTCACGGCGCCGCAGCAGCCCGCCTTGGGCGCGATCACCGCTTGAATACCGGTGGCGTCGAGCACGCGCGCGGTGGCGCTGTTGATGTTGGGCGCCATCGACGGCTGCACGCAGCCTGCGAGCATCAGCACCTTGCGCGCATGCGTGGCGGTGGGCCAGCGGCCGGCGTCCTGCTTCGCGGGCACCTTGGCCTTCAGGGCCTCTGGCAGCAGGCCGCGCACCGACTGGCCCAGCGCCATCGCGGGGCCGAACAGCGGCGACGGCAACGCCTCCTTGAGCAGCCAGCGCGTGGCCGACTCCACCGCGGGGCGCGGCACTTTCTCGTCGACGATCTTGCGGCCGATGTCGACCAGGTTCCCGTACTGCACGCCACTCGGGCAGGTGCTCTCGCAGTTGCGGCAGGTGAGGCAGCGGTCCAGGTGCAGCTGCGTGCTGCGCGTGGGCGCATGGCCTTCGAGCACCTGCTTGATGAGGTAGATGCGCCCGCGCGGCCCGTCGAGCTCGTCGCCGAGCAGCTGGTAGGTCGGGCAGGTGGCGGTGCAGAAGCCGCAGTGCACGCACTTGCGCAGGATGGCTTCGGCTTCGCGGCCCGCGTCGGTGTCGCGGAATTCGGGGGCTAGTTCGGTTTGCATCGCGGGGTGGTGTCGTTTCTTTTTTTATTGATCGCCTGCGAAGAGCCGGCCACGGTCGAAGACCCCGTGCGGATCGAACTCCTGCATCAGCGCGCGATGGATGCGTGCCACCGGCGCGCTCAGTGCGTCGAAGCGCGGCACGTCGCAGTCGGCCGCTTGCGCTGCGGGCACGCGGAACAGCGTGGCATGGCCGCCGGCAGCACGCGCCGCTTCGCGCAGGCGCGCAGCCTGCGCGGGCGGCGCGAGGTACCAGCGCTGCCCGCCGTGCCACTCGACCAGCGGTGCGGCGCAGCCGTCGATGGCGATCACCGGCGCGGTCTGCGGCACCGACAGGCGCCACAGCGCCAGCGACCCGGCTTCGTCGAGTGCGAACCACGGCATGCGCTGGTCGCGCAGCGCGGCCCAGCCGGCGGCCGCGCGCACCGGGTCCTGGCGTTCGCCGCCGAGCTGCGCGCAGGCGGCTTCGACGGCCGCCACGGCACCGCGCAGCCGCAGGCGCAGCACGCCCGCGCCGGGCGCGTGTTCGAACCAGCTGCTCGCGTTCAGCGGCAACGGGCGCCCGCCCCATTCATTGAGCAAGCGCAGCGCATCGGCCTGGCTGCAGGCGAAGGCAAGCGTGGCCTCGGCGGGCGCCACGGGCAGCACCTTGAGGCTCACTTCGGCGATCACGCCCAGCGTGCCGAGCGAACCCGCCAGCACGCGCGAGACGTCATAGCCGGCGACGTTCTTCATCACCTGGCCGCCGAAGCTCAGCACCTCGGCGCGGCCGTTGATGAGCGTGGTGCCGAGTACGTAGTCGCGCACCGCGCCCACGCTGGCGCGCGATGGGCCGCTGAGGCCGGCGGCGACCATGCCGCCGACGGTTCCGCCGGCCTCGAAGCACGGCGGCTCGAAGGGCAGGCACTGGCCCTGTTCGGCGAGCGCGGCCTCGAGTTCGGCCAGCGGCGTGCCGGCGCGCACGGTGACGACCAGCTCGCTCGGTTCGTAGCTCGTGATGCCGCTGAGCGCGCGCAGGTCGAGCAGCTCGCCGCGCGGCGGCTGGCCATAGAAATCCTTGGTGCCGCCGCCGCGCAGGCGCAGCGGCGTGGCATCGGCCGCGGCGGCGCGCACGCGCTCGACGACCTGCTGGAGGGCGGTATCCGTGTTCATGAAGCTCTCAGAATCTCGGCAGGTCGGGATGCGCCAGCCGGCCGCCGCGCACCACTTCCTTGCCGTACTCGGCGCAGCGCTGCAGCGTGGGAATCACCTTGCCGGGGTTGAGCAGCCCGGCGGGGTCGAAGGCGCGCTTGATGCCGAACATCTGCTCGTTCTCGGCCGCGGTGAACTGCACGCACATGCTGTTGAGCTTTTCCACGCCCACGCCGTGCTCGCCCGACACGGTGCCGCCCATGGCGACGCTGGTCTCGAGGATGTCGGCGCCGAACAGCTCGCAGCGGTGCAGCTCGTCGGGGTCGTTGGCGTCGAACAGCACCAGCGGATGCAGGTTGCCGTCGCCCGCGTGGAACACGTTGCAGCAGCGCAGGTTGTATTTCTTCTCCATCTCCTGGATCGCCAGCAGGATGTCGGCGAGCCGCTTGCGCGGGATGGTCGAGTCCAGGCACATGTAGTCGGGGCTGATGCGGCCCGACGCCGGAAAGGCGTTCTTGCGGCCGCTCCAGAACTTCATGCGCTCATCTTCGCTGGTGCTCACGGCGATGGCGGTGGCGCCGCAGCCGCGCAGCACCTCGGTCATGCGGCCGATTTCTTCCTCGACCTCTTCGGGCGTGCCGTCCGATTCGCACAGCAGGATGGCGGCGGCGTCGAGGTCGTAGCCCGCGTGCACGAAGTCTTCGACGGCCGCGGTCATGGGCTTGTCCATCATCTCCAGGCCGGCCGGGATGATGCCCGCCGCGATCACCGCCGCGACCGCATCGCCGGCTTTGCGCACGTCGTCGAAGCTGGCCATGATGCAGCGCGCCAGCTGCGGCTTGGGCACGAGCTTCACCGTGACCTCGGTGGTCACGGCCAGCATGCCTTCGCTGCCGATGGCCAGCGCGAGCAGGTCGAGCCCCGGCGCATCGAGCGCCTCGCCGCCGAACTCGATGGGTTCGCCTTCGGCCGTGAAGCCGCGCACGCGCAGCACGTTGTGCAGCGTGAGGCCGTACTTCAGGCAGTGCACACCGCCCGAGTTCTCGGCCACGTTGCCGCCGATGGTGCAGGCGATCTGGCTCGACGGATCGGGCGCGTAGTACAGGTTGAAGGGCGCGGCGGCCTCGCTGATGGCGAGGTTGCGCACGCCGCACTGCACGACGGCCGTGCGGCTCACGGGGTCGACCTTCAGGATGCGGTTGAACTTGGCCAGCGACAGCGTCACGCCCAGCGCGTGCGGCATGGCGCCGCCCGAGAGCCCGGTGCCCGCGCCGCGCGCCACCACCGGCACGGCCAGCGCATGGCAGGCGCGCAGCACGGCGGCCACCTGCGCCTCGGTCTCGGGCAAGGCCACCACCAGCGGGCGCTGGCGATAGGCCGTGAGGCCGTCGCACTCGTAGGGCGTGGTGTCTTCGGCGTGCCAGATGAGCGCATGCGCGGGCAGGTGCGCCTGCAGCGCCCGCACCACCTGCGCCTGGCGCTCCGCCTTCGACAGCTGCGCGTGCTGGTCGGTCGTGACGGGAGCATTCATGGCGGGAACAACTTTCAGCGGACGACCATCAGGGTGAATGGCCACACATAGGCCTGCAGCGTCACGTACAGGCCGACCAGCGAGGCCAGCGCGATCGAGTGGAAGAACACGTAGCGCAGGATGTCGCCTTCGTGATTGAACCACCGCGTGGCGGTGGAGGCCACCACGATCGACTGGGCGTCGATCATCTTACCCATCACGCCGCCCGAACTGTTGGCCGCGCCCATGAGGTTGGGCGCCAGGCCCAGCTGCTCGGCCGCGACCTTCTGCATGCCGCCGAACAGCACGTTCGAGGCCGTGTCGGAGCCCGTCATGGCCACGCCGATCCAGCCCATGAGCGTGCCGAAGAAGGGATAGAACACGCCGGTGTTGGCAAAGGCCAGGCCCAGCGTGGTGTCGGTGCCCGAGTAGCGCGTGAGCGTGCCCAGCGCGAGCATCAGCACGATGGTCATGAGCGAGTAGCGCACCATCCAGAGCGTGCGCACGAAGGTGCGCACGATCTCGACCGGGTTGTACTTCATTAACAGCGCGCTCACGATCGCCGACAAGAGGATGCCGGTGCCCGTGGCCGACAGCAGGTTCAGCACGTACACCGCGCCTTCCTTGGTGGGCGCGGTGACCACCGGCGGCATCTTCTCGATCAGGTTGTGCAGCCCGCCCATCGGGAACGAGGGCGCGAAGACGCCGTTGAGCGCGGTCTTCACCGCCGGCAGGCCCCAGATGAAGACGAACACCGAAAGAATCACCCAGGGCATCCACGCGCGCACCAGCGCCTCGCGGCTGTGCACGACGATGGCGGCCGGCGGCTTGGCCTCGTGCGCGCTCACGTCCTTGCCGCGCAGCGAGGGCGAGCGCCACACGTTCTTGGGCTGCCACACGCGCAGGAACAGCACCAGGCTGGCCATCGACACGATGGCCGCGATGATGTCGACCAGCTCGGGGCCGATGAAGTTCGACACCAGGTACTGCGGCACCGCGAACGACACGCCCGTGACCAGGATGGCGGGCCACACTTCCATCATCGCCTTGCGTCCGGCGAAGGCCCACACCAGCCAGAACGGCACCAGCAGCGAGAAGAACGGCAGCTGCCGGCCGATCATCGCGGTGACTTCCATCAGGTCGTAGCCGTGCACCTTGGCCAGCGTGATCACCGGCGTGCCGAGCGCGCCGAAGGCCACCGGCGCGGTGTTGGCGATCAGCGAGAGGCCCGAGGCGGCCAGTGGCGAGAAGCCCAGCCCGATCAGGATGCCGGCCGTGACCGCCACCGGCGTGCCGAAGCCCGCCGCGCCCTCGAAGAACGCGCCGAAGCAGAAGGCGATCAGCAACAGCTGGATGCGGCGGTCTTCGGTGATGCCCGAGAGCGAGTCCTGCAGCACCTTGAAGCTGCCGTTCTGTTCGGCCAGCTGCTGCAGGAAGATGATGTTCAGCACGATCCAGCCGATCGGCAGCAGGCCCGTGAAGCCGCCGAAGAGCGCGGCGCGCCCAGCCATCTCGGCCGGCATGCCGTAGGCGAACACGGCGACGGCCAGCGCCGCCAGCAGGCCCAGGCCGGCGGCGATGTGGGCCTTGATGTGGAAGAAGCCGAGGCACGCAAGCATCACCACCACCGGGATCGCGGCGAGCGCGGTGGAAATGATCATGTTGCCGAACGGGTCGTAGATCTGCTGCCAGGTCATGCGTTGTCTCCGGGGAGGCTGTTGTTGTGCCCCGCACTCTAGGGAGATGCGCACCGTCCGGATTGAAGGTTTTTTGCCCGGACCTTGATAAAAATTTGTCGGGCGGACCTGTCGGTCAGTGCAGCGTCTGAACGATCCAGTCGACGAAGGCCGCGCACTCCCAGCGCTCCAGCGTGCCCGGCTGCCAGCAGATGTAGTGGCGGTGCGGCGAGGGCACGGGCCGTTCCGACAGCGCCACCAGCCGGCCCGATTCGAACCAGGCGGCGCCCAGTTTCTGTCGCACCAGCGCCACGCCGAAGCCGCTGGCGGCCGCGTCGTAGACCAGGCCCAGGTCGTTGAACTGGGCGCCCAGGTGCGGCTCGGGCTGGTCGATGCCGCAGCTCGCGAACCAGGTGCCCCAGGGCTCGAGCGGGCTGCGGATCAGTCGCGCGCTGGCGATCTCGGCCGCGGTGCGAAAGCCGTCGAAGGGCCCGAACTCGTTCAGGTAGCTCGGGCTGCAGGCGGGCACCACGTCCTCGGCGATGAGCAGGCGGTGCTCGCAGTCGGCGTAGGCGCCGATGCCGTAGCGCACCTGCAGGTCGGTCTGCTCGGCGGTGACGTCGAGCAGCGGGATCGACACATGCAGCGCCAGCTCGATGTCGGGGTAGATGTTGCGAAAGAGCTCCAGCCGCGGCATCAAGAACTGGCGGCTGAAGGTGGGCGTGACCGCCACGCTCAGGCGCGGTGCGCGCAGCGCCGCGTCACGGCTGCCGGGCGTGGCCTGCTGCAGCGCGGCCAGGCCGACGCGCACGTTCGCCAGGTAGGCCGCGCCATCGGCCGTGAGGCTGAAGTCGCTGCGCCCGAAGAGCTTGAAGCCCACGTGCGCCTCGAGCTGGCGGATGCGGTGGCTCACGGCGCTGGCCGTCACGCACAGCTCGTCGGCCGCGCGGCCCGCATGCCGCAGGCGCGCAACGGCCTCGAAGGTCAGCAGGCATTGGATCGGGGGGATGTGGTGCAGAGCCATCCTCGGCAGCGGACCGACTCAGTCTTCGAAGAAATTCACGGGCAGGCCCGGCGTGTCGACGCGCATCGAGAGCACGGTGCCCGAGGCCGGGCGCTGCACCAGCTCGTCGGCCGGGCGGCCCTTGCGCCCGCTGGTGACGAACAGGGTGCGCAGGTCGTCGCCGCCGAAGCAGGGCATGGTCGGGCACTGCACGGGCACCGCGATGGCCGCGACGCGCTCGCCCGTGGGCGCAAAGCGCAGCAGCTGCGCGCCTTCGAACATCGCGACCCAGTAGTGGCCGGCGGCGTCGACGGTGGCGCCGTCGGGGCGGCCGTCGTAGTGCGTGGGCGTGCTGGGTACCCAGCCCGCGGGCTTGGGGTCGAACTGCTGGAACACGCGCGCATGCGAGAGCGTGTTGGCCTCGGCGTCCCAGTCCCAGGCGCGCACCACGTGCGCGGCGGTGTCGGCCCAGTACAGGGTGCGGTTGTCGGGCGAGAACGCCAGGCCGTTGGCGGTGGTGACGTGTTCCAGCATCGACGTGATGGTGGGCGAGACGTCGCCCGGGCGTGCGTCGAAGCAGTAGAGCGCGGCGTTGGCGCGGTCCTTGATCTCGTTGAGCGAGCCGGCCCAGAAGCGGCCGAGTGCGTCGCACTTGCCGTCGTTGAAGCGCATGGTGCGCACGTCGTGCTCCGCGCGCGCCATCGCGACGAGGCTGCCGCCCCACTCGCGGGCCCGGTAGATGCCGTCGCGCAGCGCGATCACGAGGCCGCCGCTGCGTGCCGGCGCCATGCAGCCGGGCTCGGTGGGCAAGGCCCATCGCTCGACCGTGGCCGTGGGCGAACCGATCTCGCCGCGCGTGCGCAGCACGGCGCGGCCCGGGATGTCGAGCCAGTAGAGCGCGCGTTCGTGCGGATGCCAGAACGGCGATTCACCCAGCTCGCAGAGGCTGTCTTCGATGGAGGTCCACATGGTGGGGCGATTGTGCCCCCGGCCACGCGGGCCGCGGGCAAAAAAAAGCCCGCTGACGCCGAAGCGCTCGCGGGCTGAACATCCAAAGGAGACTCGCCTGAAAAAACCGGGAGTGGTTGTTCTTCTTTGTATCGAAAAGGGGGGTGGTGGTCTTGGAGGAGCGGGGGCCGGCGCCGTGCCGGACCACCCGCTGTCTGTGTGCGAATCAGCGGTTGTAAGCCGTTTCGCCGTGGGACGAGATGTCGAGGCCTTCGCGCTCTTCTTCTTCCGACACACGCAGGCCCAGGGTCAGGTCGGCGATCTTGTAGGCGATGAACGCAACCACGCCGGACCACACGATGGTGAACAGCACGCTCTTGACCTGGATCCAGACCTGCGCGCCCATCGAGAAGGTGTCGGGCGTCAGGCCGCCGGTGCCGCCCAGGCCCTTGGCAGCGAACACGCCGGTCAGGATGGCACCCAGGATGCCGCCCACGCCGTGCACGCCGAACACGTCGAACGCGTCGTCCGCGCCGAGCATGCGCTTGAGACCGCCCACGCCCCACAGGCAGACCAGGCCGGCCAGCAAGCCCATCACGATCGAGCCCATCGGGCCGACGAAACCGGCGGCGGGCGTGACAGCCACGAGGCCGGCCACGGCACCGGATGCAGCGCCCAGCATCGAGGCCTTGCCCTTGTGCAGGCTCTCACCCAGGATCCACGACAGGGCCGCGGCGGCGGTGGCGAGCACCGTGTTCACGAAGGCCAGGCCGGCAGCCGCGTTGGCCGCACCTGCCGAGCCGGCGTTGAAGCCGAACCAGCCGACCCACAGCAGCGAGGCGCCGACCATGGTGAGCGTGAGCGAGTGCGGCGTGAAGGCTTCCTTGCCGTAGCCCACGCGCTTGCCGACCATGTAGGCACCGACCAGGCCGGCGATACCGGCGTTGATGTGCACCACGGTGCCGCCGGCGAAGTCGAGCGCGCCGTCCTTGCCCAGCAGGCCGCCGCCCCACACGATGTGGGCCATGGGCACGTAGCTGAAGGTGAACCAGATCACCGAGAACAGCAGCACGGCCGAGAACTTGGCGCGTTCTGCAAAAGCGCCGACGATCAGCGCCACGGTGATGGCCGCGAAGGTGCCCTGGAAGGCGAAGAACACGTATTCGGGGATCGTGGTCAACGCGCCGAAGGTCTCCTGCGTGATGCCCTTCATGAAGATCTTGTCGAAGCTTCCGAAGAAGTTGCCGTCGCCTGTGAAGGCCAGGCTGTAGCCGTAGATGGCCCACAGCAGGCTGATGAGCGAGAAGATCACGAAGACCTGCATCAGCACCGACAGCATGTTCTTGGAACGGCCCAGGCCGCCGTAGAACAGCGCCAGGCCGGGGATGGTCATCAGGATCACGAGCAGGGTCGAGGTGAGCATCCAGGCGGTGTCGCCGGAGTCGACCTTGGGCGCGGGAGCCGCGGCCGGTGCGGCGGGTGCGGCCTCGGCGGCCGCGGGTGCCGCAGCCGCTGCAGGAGCGGGCGCAGCAGCGGCAGGTGCAGCAGGTGCCGATGCAGCCGGTGCCTCAGGGGTGGCGGCGGGTGCCTGGGCCAGCGCCGAAGTACCGGCAACGAAGACGCTCAAGCCGAGCGCAAGAGAGACAAGAAGTTTTTTCATAGTCGTTGTTCTTTCGGGCCAGGACTCGATCAGAGGGCTTCACGGCCCGTTTCGCCGGTGCGGATGCGCACGACCTGCTCGAGGTTGTAGACAAAGATCTTGCCGTCGCCGATCTTCCCGGTGCGCGCGGCGCCTTCCACGGCCTCGATCACGCGGTCGACCAGCTCGTCGGAGATGGCCGCCTCGATCTTCACCTTGGGCAGGAAGTCGACCACGTACTCGGCGCCGCGGTACAGCTCGGTGTGGCCCTTCTGGCGACCGAAGCCCTTCACTTCCGTGACGGTGATGCCCTGCACGCCGATGGCCGAGAGCGCTTCGCGCACCTCGTCGAGCTTGAACGGTTTGATGATGGCTGTGACCAGCTTCATGATGAGTTGCTCCTTCTGGATGGATGAAAGGCGGCGCGGCAACGTGGGCCGCGCCTGGTTGTTCTGTCGATTACAGCGTCTTCGTCAGCGTGAGGATGAAGCGTGCCTTGTTGGGCGAGTAGTAGGTGGTGCCGAAGGTGCCGAAGTCGGGGATCTCGATACCCGGGTAGGCCACGACCTGGTAGTTGGACTTCTTGTTGGCGCCCTGCACCGAGCCGGTGAGCGTCAGGCCGCTGCCGAAGTCGTAGGTGGCGCCGATGTTGTAGTCCACGTAGCTCTTGTAGCCCAGGCTGCGGATGTCGCTGGACATGTTGGTGAAGCCGACGGCGGCCTTGAGCGTGACCTTGGGCACGATCTCCTTGCTGTAGGCCAGGTTCAGGTAGCCGGTGTTGCGGCCCTTCAGGCCCGAGCCCGTCTTGGCACCGGCGTAGCCGAAGTAGTCCTTGGACACCGTGTGCGAGTACTTGGCCGTGAACGAGCCGAAGCTGTCGTTGGCGTAGGTGGCGCCCACGTACAGCTCGGTGGTGTTGCCCACCGAGTTGCCCGGGTAGATGTAGGTGAGCGCACCCACGTCCATGTCGACCGGGCCGGCCTTGAACTTGTAGCCGCCGTACAGGTCACTCTCGATGCTGTTGCCCTTGAGCCAGTTGACGCTGGAGTTCCAGTTGCCGATGTAGAAGCCGCTGTCACCGAAGGCGTAGTCGAAGCCGCCCTGGATGGCGGGCTTGAAGCCCTTGGTCTTGGCGTAGTCGTTCTTGCCGATCATGTCCTGGTCCTGGCCGCGGAACTTGTAGTTCGTGGTCAGCGAGACATTGCCCGTGAGCAGGGGCGCGGGCGCCGGTGCGGCGGCGTCGGCGGCCTGGGCCATGGCGGCGCCCGAGGCGGTCAGTGCAGTGGCCAGAACGATCAACGCCTGGGCGGCGGTACGGTGCGTCATCAGGGAACTCCTCGCAAGTGTGTTGTTGGACCTGAGCACCCTCAAAGCAGGGAGCGTGCCAAACTGCACGAATACCGCCCCGGCCAGAGGGCGCAGGTGTCCGGCGATGAGCGCCAAATCGTTACAAGCCCTGTTTCCGGCAGTTGCACACGCTTGCACGCTGCACGGTCCTGGGCTTGCACGTCGCAGGCGCACCAACTTGGGGAGAGGGAGAAAAATGAGTCTGTCTTTGGTGCAAAGCCGCGCCTTGCTCGGCCTGGAGGCCGCCGCCGTCACGGTCGAGGTGCATCTGGCGAACGGCCTGCCGAGCTTCACGCTGGTCGGGCTGGCCGAGACCGAGGTCAAGGAGGCGCGCGAGCGCGTGCGCTCGGCGATCCAGAACGCCGGGCTCGAATTTCCGACCAACAAGAAGATCGTGGTCAATCTGGCGCCCGCCGATCTGCCGAAGGACTCGGGCCGCTTCGATCTGCCGATCGCCCTGGGCATCCTCGCGGCCAGCGGGCAGATCGAGAACGCGCGGCTGGCCGGCCACGAGTTCGCCGGCGAGCTGTCGCTGTCGGGCGAACTGCGCCCCGTGCGCGGCGCGCTCGCGATGGCCGTGGCCACCTACACCCAGGGCTCGGCCGTGCGGCTGGTGCTGCCCCTGGACAGCGCCCAGGAGGCCGCGCTGGTGCCGGGCGCGCAGGTGTACGGGGCCCGGCACCTGCTCGACGTGGTGCGCCAGTTCGTCGCCAGCGGCGGCGGGCCCGTCGATGCGAGCGACGACGGCTGGACCCGCGTGCGCGCCGCGCCCGGCGACGGCGCCCCGCGCTATGCCGACCTGGCCGACGTCAAGGGCCACACGGGCGCCAAACGCGCCCTCGAGATCGCCGCGGCTGGCGGCCACAGCCTGCTCATGGTGGGCGAGCCGGGCTCGGGCAAGTCGATGCTGGCGCACCGCTTCGCCGGCCTGCTGCCGCCGATGAACGTGGACGAAGCGCTGGAGAGCGCAGCCATCGCCAGCCTCGACGGCCGGCTGGCGCCCGAACGCTGGATGAGCCGCCCGACGGCCACTCCGCACCACACGGCGAGCGCGGCGGCGCTGGTGGGCGGCGGCTCGCCGCCCCGGCCGGGCGAGATCTCGCGCGCGCACCACGGCGTGCTGTTTCTCGACGAGTTCCCCGAGTTCACGCGCGCCGCCCTCGAAGCGCTGCGCGAGCCGCTGGAGACCGGCACCATCACGATCACCCGCGCCGCCCGGCGCGCGGAGTTTCCGGCCCGCTTCCAGCTCATCGCCGCGATGAACCCCTGCCCCTGCGGCTACCTCGGCTCCACGCTCAAGCCCTGCCGCTGCACGCCCGAGCGCATCGCGCGCTACCAGGGCAAGCTCAGCGGTCCGCTGCTGGACCGCATCGACCTGCACATCGAGGTGGCGGCCGTGTCGGCGCCGCAGCTGCTCGATGCGCCGGCAGGCGAATCGACCGACAGCATCCGCGCGCGCGTGGTGGGCGCACGCGACCGCGCGCTGCAACGCCAGGGCCACGCGAACCAGGCGCTGCAGGGCCGCGCGATCGACACGCACGCCGTGCTCGATGGCCCCGCCCGCCAGCTGCTGCAGCAGGCGGCCGCGCGGCTGGGCTGGTCGGCGCGCAGCACGCACCGCGCGCTGAAGGTGGCGCGCACCATCGCCGACCTCGCGGGGCAGGACGCGGTGCAGGCCGCGCATGTGGCGGAGGCGGTGCAGTACCGCCGCGCATTGCGCACCGGCACGCCCTGACGCGCTGCCCTCTTACTTGAACTCGTGGCTCACCACCGGTGCGGACTTGCTGTCCTGCACCGTCACGCGCTGGCGGTAGGCCGTGAGGTCGCCGTTGCGCACCTCGATCGTGTAGATGCCGGGGCGCAGCGGCAGCGACTTGAGCGGCGGGCTCACGCCGCGGTCGGCGCCGTCGACGAAGACCTGGCCCCAGGGCCGGATGTTGAACTGCACGCGGCCCATGCCGGGCGCCGCGGCCGGCGGCGGTGGCGGGGCCGGCGGTGCGCCCGCGATCACGGTCGGCACGGGGTTCGTGCTGCCCGCGGCAGGCGGCGGCGGTGACTGCCGGTTGAGCTGGGCGATGGCGTTGCGCGCCTCGCGCGCATGCAGGCCGCGGCGGTGGCGCCGCAGGTAGGCCTCGTAGCCTTCGCGGGTGTTCTCGGCCTGGGCCAGGTTCCAGTCTTCCACCTCGGCGACCACGGCGGGGTCGGGGGGCGGCGGCGCTTCGGGTGGCGCTGGCTGTGCAGGCGGTGCGGGCTGTGCCTCGGGCTCGGCCGGCGGCGCGGCCGGTGGCGTGGGCGCGGCGGCGATGGGCACGTTGTCGAGCGGGCTCAGTGGGGCACTGGCCGATGCGGCGGGCGCGGACGCAGGCGGGGCCTCTGAGGTCGCCCCCGCCGGCGGCATCGCGGCCGGGGGTGCGCCCGGATCGGACATCGGCGTGCCGGGCGGCGGCGCGGCCGCGATCATCGGATCGGAAGGCGCCTTGGCCGTCAGCCGCCAGCCGATCCAGCCGCCGACCGCGAACAGCGCGAGCACCAGCGCGCCCACGAGGAACCACGGCGGGCGCTTCGACGGCTTCTTCGGGCGTGCGACAGGCGATGGCGGCGCAGGCGGCGGCGGTGCCTGCACGCGCGCGGTCGCCGCTTCCACGGGCACGGGCTGCACCTCGGGCGCGGGCGGTGGCGCTTCCTCCACCGGCTCCGGCGCAGGCGGCTCCTGCGGCACGGGCGCCGCGACGGGCACGGCAGCAGCAGCAACCACCGCCGGCCCCGACCGATCCACCACATAGAGATCGCCCAGCTTCACCAGCCCCAACTCGGCCGCGAAGGCCGCCACCGTCTGCGTGCGGTCCTTGCTGTGCACGGCCAGCGTGTGGTCCACCGCGGCGCAGAAGGCCGGGCTCAGGTCGTCGCGGTCCATCGACGACAGCGGCACGTAGGCATCCTGCACGCTGCGCACCACGGCCGAGGGCGGCGGGTGGCCGGTCACCGCGCGGTACAGCACGGCGCCCAGCGCATAGAGGTCGGTCCACGCGCCCTGCAGCAGCGTGTTGTCGTCGGCGTACTGCTCGATCGGCGAGTAGCCCGACTTCACCATCACCGCGACCTCGTCGACCAGGTCGGCGATCGACTTGCGCGCGGCGCCGAAGTCCAGCAGCACCGGGCGGTCGTCCTGCTGCTGGATGAAGATGTTGTCGGGCGCGATGTCGCGGTGGAAGCACTGGCTGTGGTGCAGCGTGTCGAGCGCGCCCAAGAGCGGCCCCAGCATGCCCAGCAGCCAGGGCTCCGTCAGCGTGCCCGGCTCGCTCTCGGCCAGCTGGCGCAGCGTGCGGCCCTTGTACAGCTGGATCGCCATGTAGGCGGTGGAGTTGGCCTCCCAGAAACGATGCACCCGCACCAGCGCCGGGTGGCTGAACTGCGCCAGCGTGCGCGCCTCGTTGATGAAGCTGCGCAGCCCCGCCGCGAAGGTGGCGGTGAGGCGCTCGGAGCGCACGTGCACGCTGTTGTCGCCCACGCGGCGCGCCAGCATCGAGGGCATGTATTCCTTGACCGCCACCTCGCGCTGCAGCGAGTGGTCGTAGGCGCGGTAGACGATGCCGAAGCCGCCCTCGCCGATGACTTCGAGCAGCTCGAACTCGTCGAGCCGGTGGCCCGTGCCGAGGGGATGGGGGCGCTCCTCCTGCGGGTCAGGCGTCGCGCTAGGGCTGGCGGGCGTCGTCATGGGGTGTCTCTTCTTCCTGCGGGTGGGTCGGGCGCGTCAGGCCCATGGCACGTGGCCTTGCGAAAACAACTGGGAAAACAGCGGCGTGTTGAGCCCGCCGCCGTGCGCCGCGGTGCGCAGCGGCGAGCCGTCGGCCTGGTTGGTCCACCAGTAGCTGGTGCCGCCGAAGGGGTCGAAGCACAGCGGCAGCTCGGGCCAGCCCAGGCGCTGCTGCGCGCTCGCACCGCGCGCACCGTTGGCCGGGCCGGCGGCCGCGCCGAGGATCGAGAGGATGTCGTCCGAGCCGCCGCTGGCGGTGCGAAAGCCCGTGCGGCCCGCGGCCAGCACCTGGGTGTCGAAGAGGTCGGGCGCCACGCCGTGGCGGATGGCCTGCAGCAGCGCGCTGCCGCACTGCCAGTACCAGGCGGCCGAACCTTCGAGCAGCGCGGGGTGGTAGCGCGCCGCGTCCACCTGCAGCGCCACGCAGGCCGGGTAGTAGCGGCCCACGCGGTCGCAGCTGGGCGCGATGCAGCCCAGTTGCACCGCGTTCACGCCGTGCGTGGCCGGGATGGCGAAGTTCCAGACCGGGGCCACCGCGTAGTGGCGCGTCATGGCGTCGGGCCAGCGCTTGAAGCTGCCCAGGCCGTTCTGCATCCAGCGGTCCCACCAGGCCTGCAGTTCGCGCGGCATGCGGCGGTAGAGAAAGTCGCCGGCCGACGGCAGCTTGCCGTACCAGCCGATCTGCTCGTCGAGCGGCGACCAGGCGTGCGGGGGAGGCGTCATCCTAGGATTTCCCGGGGCAGGAGAAGCTGTTCATCTGCGACAGCCGCAGCGGGTTGTAGACGCTGTTGGCCGTCACCGCGAGCACCACCTTCTTGCCTTGCAGGTCGAAGGTCGCGTTGAACGACTCGGGCGTGCGCCCCGACGAGATCGAGGCCTTGTCGAACAGCCGGTGCAGCGCCCACGGCCCCTCGGTCACGATGCCGCCGGCCGGCGTGCCGTTGGCCACCGTGACCTGCAGCCGCACCTGGTTGCTGTTGCGCGGACCGGGCCACTTGATGCTGCTGGGCGCCTGCGGGCCGTGCGCGTAGCGCACCGTCTGGCCGTCGATGTCCAGCGTGAACTGCGTGAGCGTGGCGTCCATGTCCTCGGGCCGGATGTCGAGCGTGAACGAGGGCGTGCGCCCGCCCGCCATGCCCGTGAAGAACACGTCGCGGATCGCCTGCGCCTTCTGGAACGCATCGAGGTACGCCGAGCGCCCCGACGCGCTGCCGTCCACGCCGCGCTTGAAGGTCCACGGGTTGACCGAGGTGTCGACCTGCGAGGCGAGGTTCTTCTGGAAGAAGTCGTCCATCATCCCGCCGGGCGCGAACAGCTGCGCGAAGTCGCCGGCCGCCACGTCGCGGTTGGAGCCGCGCGCGAACGGGTAGCGCCCCGCGATCGCCTGGCTGCAGAACTGCCCGATGGTCGCGGCCGCGTTCTGGCCGATGTTCTGCCGCGTCACCGCCGCAGCCTTGGACGACGCGGTGGCCGAAAGATCGTTCAGCATGCCCTGGAACGGCACCGGCAAACGCCCCGCTTCGGCCTGCAGCTTGGTCACCGCATCGCTCGAGGGCGGGATGTTGCCGCTGCGCAGCGCGGTGTCGGTGGCGGTGAGGAAGGTGTACAGCTCGTTGATGAGCGCGGCCGTCTGGTCCAGCGGCGTCTGGCCGCCGGCCTTGGGCGCGGTCACCATGCGCCGCAGCGGCGCGAAGTGGTTGTCGACCAGCGACTCGGGCCGGTCGGGCGCGGTGTTGCGGCGCTGGCTGCCGTCGGGCTGGCCGATGAGCTGCTCGATGCGCTCGCGCGTGCTGGTCACGCGGTTCTGTGCCTGGTCGAGCAGGCTGCGCGTGGCCTCGTCGTGGTTGCGCAGCAGGTCGGTTTCGCGCGCCGCGCCGCGGATGAGGCGCGACATCGGCGACTCGCCGGTCGACAGCACGCGCGTCATCTGGATGCTCTGCAACAGCGACTTGCTCTCGGCCAGCCGGATGTCGGCCAGGTACTCGTCCCAGGTGCGGATGTAGTCGCTGAGGTACAGGCGCCGCACCTCGCGCAGCAGCAGCTCGCGCGAGGTGATGTCGGCGATGCCCGGCGCGCGGATCTGCAGCACCCAGCGGTCTTCCTGCTCCAGCGCCAGCGTGGTCTCGGCCATGCGCTTGTCGAAGATGTCCCAGTAGCCGCGGTAGGTGAAGAGCGTGGGAATGCCGTCGGTCAGCGGCTTGCCGCTGGCGCGCCGGACCACCAGCGCCGACTCCGCGCCGCCCGCCTCGGCAATGGTGAAGGCGTTGGGCGCGCTGGTCTGCAGGAGGATGCGGCGCAGCCGCGCGTACGAGCGCTGCGCCAGCGGCACGCCGGCCAGGCGCTCGCGCGTCTGCGCGATGAGCTTGTCGTCCTTGGTGAAGGGCGAGCTCACGACGCGGTCGGCGAACAGCGTCTTCAGGTGCGCTTCGAGGTTCGTGCGCTGCTCGCGCGTGAGCGAGGCGCCGATCTTGCGGTCGACGTCGGTCAGCAGCCAGGCCTGCAAGAAGTCGGCGTCGTAGCGCTCGGGGTCGTACAGCATGAGGTAGGCCTTGAGCGCCTCGTAGCTGTATTCGGCATCGGCCTTCGCGGCCTCGCGCAGCGACTGCTCGACGCGTTGCGCGGCCTGCGGCAGCAGCACGGTTTCGAGCGCGCGCTGGTACACGCCGTCGGTGGCGGCCTGCAGCTTCTCGCCCTGGTAGAGCCCGAAGCGATAGCCCACGGGCGGATCGCCGATGTCGAACTCGGCCGACTTCGGCAGGTCGCGCAGGCGGTCGAGGATGAGCAGCGAGCTCGCGATGTCGCCGCTCGAATCGACCACCGTCGGCAGCTCGCCGCGCGCGGCGGCCTTGTTGAAGGCCTTGGCGTTGCCGTCCACCTCGGCCACGTAGGCCTTGTTGTGGCGCCAGCTGTTGGCCCATGCGCCCAGCAGCACCACGGCGAGCACGCCGACCAGCGCGTAGCCCGCCAGGTCGATGGCGCGGCGTCGGCGGTACCAGCGCAGGTTGGTGCCGGCCACGCCCGCGTCGCGGAAGATCACCTGCTGCAGCAGCTCTTTCAGGAAGTAGCTCTTGCCCGGGCCCGGCGGCGGCGCGGGCGGCGCGTTCACCTGCAGGTAGCGCTTGATGGCGCCCATCACGCGGTCGAAGGCCGTGCCCTCCTGCGTGCCGCTGGTGAAGTACACGCCGCGCAGCAGCGGCGCCACTTCGAACTTCGACGGGTTGAACACGTCGGCCAGGAAGGTGCCCAGGATGTCCTCGAAGCTCGCGAACTGCTGCGGCAGCAGGTAGGCCTGCGCGCGCCGCATCGGGTCGGGCTCGGTCGCCATCAGCTCGGGCAGGCGCTCGTCCAGGCGCTGGTGCAGCAGCTTGTATTCCTGGTGGAAGCGCTCGCGCAGGTCGGCCTTGGCCGGGTCGGCGGGGTTGCCCTCGATGGGGAAGGTGAAGCCCCACACCTGCTGGCGCTCGGCGCGGCCCAGCGAGCCGAAGTACTCGTTGAAGCCGGCCAGCAGGTCGGTCTTGGTGACCAGCACGTACACCGGGAAGTTGATGCCCAGGTCGTTGCGCAGCTCAAGCAGCCGCTTGCGCAAGGCCATCGCGTGGCGCGCGCGCTGCGCGTCGTCGGCCAGCGGCAGGTCGGCGATGCTGATGGTGAGGATCGCGCCGTTGATGGGCTGGCGCGGCCGGAACTTCTTGAGCAGCTCGATGAAGCCCTTCCACTCGCCCTCGTCGGTCTCGCGGTGGCTCTCGTGCGTGGTGTAGCGCCCGGCCGTGTCGATGAGCACGGCCTCGTTGGTGAACCACCAGTCGCAGTTGCGCGTGCCGCCGATGCCGCGCACCGCGGCCTTGCCGAGCTGGTCGGCGAGCGGAAAGTCGAGGTCGGAGTTGACCAGCGCCGTGGTCTTTCCCGAGCCCGGCGCGCCGATGAAGATGTACCAGGGCAGCTGGTAGAGGTACTGCCGGTCGAACAGCGCGAAGCGCCCGGCCGCCTTGCCGCCGGGGCCCGGGCCGAAGCGCATGTTCTTCAGCACCGCGGTCGCGTCGGCGAAGCCGCTGTGCAGCTCCTTGATCTCGGGCGCCTCTTCGGGCTTGGCCTCCTTCGCCTTGGGCGACGGCGTGCGCAGCTGGTGCAGCAGCTGCGCGTTGAGGCGGCGCTCGCGCCACTTGCGGTAGGCCACGCGCACCAGCCACACGCCGAACATCAGCGCGATGACCACGATGCGCACGAACTCGCCTTCGAGCGGCCGGTAGCGGCCCACGGCGATCACCGGGCCGATGACCCAGATCAGGAACGCGAGCGCGACCAGCCCGAAGAAGACCCAGAGGTCGCGGCTGACGAGAAAACGGAAGAGCGCGCGCAGCATCAGCGTGTTCCTCCTTGTGGTTGCTGCTGCCGGGGTTGCGGCGCAGACCCCGGCACCGGCACGCCCGCCACCGGCGCCACCAGCAGCGTCACCTCGACACGCCGGTTGCGCGCGCGGTTGGCCGCCGAGTCGTTGGGCACCAGCGGGTCGGCATCACCGCGGCCTTCGGCGCGCAAGCGCTCGGGCCGGCTCAGGCGCGTGGCGATCATGGCCTTCACCGCATCGGCGCGCGCCTGCGAGAGCTGCCAGTTGGACGGGAAGCGCACGCTGCGGATCGGCTGGTCGTCGCTGAAGCCGCTGACCAGCACGTTGCCTTCCACCGCGTTGAGCGCGTCGGCCACGCGCGCGAGCACCGGCGCGTAGCGGTCGAGCACGCGGTCGGAGCCCGAGGCGAACAGGCCGTCGCCGCGCAGCACCACCACGCTGCGGTCGGCCTCGTCGCGCACCGTGAGCAGGCCGTCGCGGATCTCGGGCTCGAGAAAGCGCTGCAGGCGCGGCTGCGCCGCGGGCACCGCCACCGCGCGCTGCGTCTGCGGCAGGCGCACCGCGTTCACGGCCGAGAAAGCGCCGTCGGAATGGCCCGCGAGGTTGAAGGTGAGCACCGCGAACACCAGCACCAGCAGCACCGCCGCCACCGCGCCCACGGCCCACACCGGCAGCCAGTGGCGCGTGCGGCGCACGGGCGCGCTCGCGTCCTGCCAGTGCGGCGACAGCGGCGCCGCGATTTCGCCGCGCGCCTGCCGGATGATCTGCAGCAGCCGCTGCTTGAGCGTCTCGAGTTGCGAGCGCCCGTTGTCGATGACGCGAAAGCGCCCCTCGAAGCCCATCGCCAGGCAGAAGTAGATGAGCTCGATGAGGTGCAGGTGCTGCTGCGGGTTCTGCACCAGGCGCGACAGCAGCTGGAAGAACTTCTCGCCGCCCCAGGTCTCGTTGTGGAACATCACGAGCAGGCTCTGCGACGACCAGATGCTGCCGCCCCACGGCGTGAGCGCCGCGGCCTCGTCGACCGCGGTGCACAGGCAGTAGCGCGCGCCGATGATCACTTCGGGCGCGATGCCGGCCTGCTGCGCGCGCGTCTCGAAACGCCGCACCTCGTCGACCAGGTGTTCGCGCAGTTGCGCGGGCGACGGGTGGTGGCCGGTGGCGCGGATCTGCGGGATCAGGTCGAGCAGCGGATTGGCCGCCGCCACCAGCGGGTTGTTGCCCGCCAGCGCCGTGTCGCCCGCATGCGGGCGCCGCGCGTCGTGCCACGCGGTGAAGGCATCGGGCTGGGGTTGCTGTTGTGGTTGCGGCCCCGGGCCGCTGTGCGTGGTCGCGCCGCCGCCTGGATTGGGCGGCACGAAGCCACCCGAGCCGACGGCCATGTCATTGGCACCGTTCATAGGGTCCCTCACGGACGGATGGCCCAGAACTCCATGGCGAGCCCCGGAAAGTCGCCGGCCAGGTGCATGGCGACGCCGCCCGATTTCTCGAGCTGGCGCCACATGTCGCCGCCCTTGTCGAGTTCGAAGTAGTGGTAGCCCGCGTGGTACGGGATCTGGCGCGGCGCCACCGGCAGCGAGCGCACGACCACGCCGGGCAGCTGCAGCTGCACGAGGTCGCGGATGCGCTCGACCGAGCCGATCTTGACCTGCGTCGGGAAGCGCTGCTGCACGGCATCGGCCGGCAGGTCGGCATGCACCGCGAGCACGAAGGCCGCGTTACGCACCAGCACCGGGTCGGGCATGCGGCCCACGCGCACGCCGTGGCTGCGCTCTTCGAGTTCGATGGCGATGGCGCTCTGCTCGAGCACCGCCGACAGCGAACGCCGCAGCTCTTCCATCAGCGGTCGGATGCTCTCGTTGAGGTTGTCGTGGTCGTACACCGGCCACACCACCGGACGGCGCGTGGGCGAGGTGTGCGTGGCCAGGTCGCAGGCCAGCTTGAGCCAGTCGACGAACAGCGTCTCGGGGTGCACCTGCACCGCCTGCTGCGCATGCCAGGTGAGTGCGAGGTAGCGGTTGACCAGCTCCAGCAGCAGGAAGTCGGAGACCTCGCTCACGCCGCCGCGCCCCGGCTGCGACAGCCGCGAGGCCAGTGCCTCGGAGCGTTGCGTGAGCAGGCCATGCAGCTCGGCCGTCATGCTGCGCAGCATCGGGTGCGCCGAGGCATCGAGCACCGGCGGGATGTAGTTGGCATCGACCACCAGCTTGTGGTCGGTGCGCCGCTCGATCACGCGCACCGCGCCGATGGCCTGCCACTCGGCCGTGAGCGACGACGCGCGCGCCAGCCGCAGGCGCGGCTTCGCCAGCTGCAGCACCGCGGGGCCGAGCGCCACCGCGTTGCCGTCGGCCACTTCGCGCTCGACCACGCCGAAGCGCGCGGCCGAGCCTTCGTCTTCCGAGAAGATCACTTCTTCGCTGCCGGGCCTGCGCAGCGGCAGTGCGAGCACGATGAGTTCGTCGGTGAGGTCGGTGGGCACGTCGAAGGGCATCGGTGCGTCTTCGAGGCCGAACGAGAACGGCGTGCCGTCGGGCAGCACGCCCGCGCCGCCGAGCAGCGACACGCGCCCGAGCGCGAAGGCATCGCGGTCGATGTCCAGGTGCAGCCATCCCCAATAGGCACCCTGCATGCCCGCGGTGCGGCGAGTGACGTACTGCTCGACATAGCGCTCCATCTGCTGGAAGTGCTGGGGCCGCAGGTACATGCCTTCGGACCACACCACGCGATTCGCCAATGCCTGAGATTGGGCGCCCTGACCGGCTGCGCCCGCGTTGCGAACTGTCACCAAAGAACCTCCTGGAGTGCTCACACGGAGGCGGGAAATGCGCTGTACAGCGGCTCCCCGCTCGATCTTCTTTCGCGTCTGATGCTACACGGCGCATCTTGCGTTTTGCATGCCTTTTCAGAGGCGAATGCGCCGCACTTTCGTATTAGCGCGCGCTGAAACTTAACGACTTGGTAGCAGTTCGAGGCCGCTCTTGCGCACCGCGATGCGCACGCTCTGCTCGCTCGGAGAAAACTGCCACACCTTGTAAAGATTCGTTTGTTTCGGCTCCTTCAACGGCAACACGATGCGCCACCGCGCCGCTTCCAGCTTGCGATAGCCGGCGATCACGCCGATGGCGCGCGAGTCGAGTCCGGCCTCGCGCTTGAACACGCGTTCCTCGCCGCTGCGCAAGATGGCCTGGTCCGCGTTCACGAGCTCGGTCATGAGCGTCTCGCGGTCGCGGTCCTGCAGCGCGAAGTAGTCTGCCGTTTCAAAGTTGCCGGAAGATTTCAGTTCGAAGACCTTCACGAGAATCGGTGCGGCCTGGCCGCGACCATCGGGATTCACGCCGTCGTCGATGCGCACGGTGATGGCATACGGCGTGGGCATCGACTTCGCTGTCGATGCGCAACCAGCGAGGCCTGCGAGCAACGGCGATGTGGCCAATGCGCCTTGAATCAAGGTCCGTCGATGCATGAGATCTCCCTGAAAGCTTCGCGATCTATATTATCGAAACCATGCACGCGCACGGTGTGCATTGCGTGCTGTTGCATCGTGATGCAACAGCACGCCCTCTCTCACGCATTGCCTCTCGCGAAGTAGGAGAAAAGATTGAAGTCTTGCCTGCCTGTTCTGTCTTTTGCCTTCATGCTTGCGCTGTTGAGCGGCTGCCAGAGCACCCCGGATGCCTCACAGCAACCCGAACGCCTGAGCCAGCAAGTGGCACGCACCACGCTCGAACGCGCGCAGCAGGCCTACGATGCGGGCGACTACGCCAAGGCCATCTCCACGTTGAAGAGCGGCGGCGTGTCGGTGTTCGACGGGGCCGAGCCCGCGACGCGGCTCGCCGCACTCAAGCTCGAAGCCTTCAGCTACTGCGTGAACAACCAGATCGCGGAATGCCGCACGCAATTCCGCAAGCTCCTCGATGTGTTCCCGAGCTTCGACCTGAATGTCGCGGAACGCACCCACCCCGTGTGGGGCCCCGCGTTCGAGGCCGCGAAGAAGATGAAGCGCGGATGACACGCGGCCGGCCACGGCCGCGCCCGGGCACGCTCGCGCCCACCGCGACGAACATGGAGATGCCATGCGCTGGACAGTGATTGAACACGGCGGCATGCCCGTGGCCTCGGGGCCCTCGGCGCTGCTCGCAGCCCCGGGCGGCACCATCGGCCGCAGCCCCGACAACCACCTCGTGCTGCCTGACGAACACCGGCAGATCTCGCGCCTGCAGGCCACCGTGCGCTTCGACGACGACGGCGCCGCCGTGGTGCGCAACATGAGCGCGGTGCTGCCGATCAGCGTGAACGGACGCACGCTGCGCCACGAAGAAGAATCGCGCGTCGCGCTGGGCGACCGCGTGACCATCGGCAGCTACGTGCTCGAAGCCGCGAGTGCAAGCCAGGCCCCACCGCCTGCGATCACCGAGGCGCCCATCACCGAGCCGCTCACGGAGCCACCGGCCGCACCGATCACCGAACCGTCGCTGTCGCAGTTGGTGTCTGCTCCGCCTGTGGCATCGAACCTCGCATCGGCCCCGTCGATCAGCGCGCTGCTGCCCACTGCAGCACCGGCCTCCGATGTCTTTGCGGACCTGTTCGGCGAAGGCGCGCTGCCGCTCGGCGATGCGCCGCCCGAGACGACGGTCGCGATGCCGACCTTCGCGCCCGCGCCGGTGAATGCGCCGGCCCCTGCGCCCTTGCCTGCACCGCCGCCGCCACCGCTCTCTTCCACTGCTGCAGCGCCTTCCACGACCACGCAGGTCTCCGCGCAAATGCCCTCGGCCGCCGACTGGGACGCCATCCTCGCGAACGCGCCGCGCCGTGCCGACGATGCGGCGGCGCCCATGCCCGACCCGCTGGCGCACGAGCCCTTCGCCCTGCCCTCGCAGGCACAGCGCAACCCCGTCGATCCGCTCGCCGGTCTGGACCCGCAGGCGACGCAGGGCCTGTCGGACCTCGCGCTCAAGCGCAGCATGGACCCGCTCTCCTTCTTCGCCGAAGACCGCGATGCGCCCTCGCCGCTGTCCGACCCGCGCCCCACGGCACTGACGCAGGACAACCCGCTCGACGACGTGCACCCGGCCATGGACCTGATCGCACGGCCGCCGGCGGCGCCGTCGGGCCACAGCCTGGCGAACCATGCGCGCGAGATGACCTCGCAGTTCAATCCGCCGCAGCCGGTGGCGATCACGCCCTCGGTCGCCATGCCGGAGCCTGTGGAAGAGGCTGCGCCTGTTGAAGAGGAGCCTGTCGTTGCCGCGGCGCCGGAGATTCCCGTCGCGGTGCCCGAACCGGCCGTGCCTGAAGAAGCGCCGCCTGCCTTGCCCGTCGCTGCAGTCCCTGCACCAGCGCCGACCTCACCACGTTCACCCTCTTCCGGCGACGACCTGTTCAAGGCCTTCCTCGAAGGCGCCGGCGTGCCCGAGATCGCGGGCCAGCAGCCGCTCGATGCCGAGGCGATGCGCCACCTCGGCCGGCTGATGCGCGCCTTCACCGACGGCACCATCGAGCTGCTGTCATCGCGCGCGATGCTCAAGCGCGAGGTGCGTGCCGAGATCACCATGATCGTGGACGAAGAGAACAACCCCTTCAAGATTTTGCCCAACGGCCGCGCCGTGCTGATGCAGATGTTCGGCGCACGCATGCCCGGCTTTCTCACGCCCGAGGCCGCCGTGCACGATGCGCTGGGCGACCTGCAGTCGCACCAGCTCGGCATGGTGGCCGGCATGCGCGCCGCACTGCTCACGCTCTTGCATCGCTTCGATCCGGGCGGTCTCGACAAGGCCACGCCGCACGACGGCGGGCTCGGCGAGAAGCTGTTGCCCGGCGGTCGCGAAGCGCGGCTGTGGCGCCAGTTGAAACAGCTGCACGCCCACACCACCGCAGCCGTCGAAGACGACTTCCAGGCCGTCTTCGGCCGAGCCTTCCAGCAGGCCTACGACCGCGAGATGGAACGCTTGAAGGAGGCGCGCCGTGCTTGAAGCCACCCACGCCTTCGCGGTGCCCATCTCGACCTCGCAGTTCTCGTGCGTGGGCGAACGCAGCGGCAACCAGGACGCCATCGGTTATCACCTGGACGAACGCAACGCCTGCTTCGTCGTGAGCGACGGCGTCGGCGGCCACGCGGGCGGCGAGCTGGCCTCGCGCATCGTGGTCGACACTGCACTCAACACCTTCGTCGACCACCCGTCCGTCGCGGCCGACGACATTCGCCATGCCGTGAAGGAGGCCAACGACGCCGTGCTCGCCAAGCAGCGCGAGCTGGCCGACCAGAACCGCATGAGCGCGACCATCGTCTCTCTGTTCGTCGACCGCGCCACCGGCGAGGCCTGCTGGGCCCACGTCGGCGACAGCCGCCTCTACTGGTTCCGCCGCGGCGCGCTGATGCAGCGCACCGAAGACCACAGCCTGTCGGAACGCTCAGGCGAAGCCGCCGCGGGCCAGGGCGCCAACGGCGGAGAGCGCCTGGTGAAGAGCAACCTGCTGTACCGCGCCCTCGGCGCGCGTGCGACGGCGGAGACCTCGGTGTCTACACCGCAGCGGCTGGCCGATGGCGATGCGTTCCTGCTGTGCACCGACGGGCTCTGGCAGCTCATCTCGCAGCAGGTGATGGAGCGATCGTTGCAGCTGGCCGACAGCGCGGAAGAGTGGCTCGCGCTGCTGCGCCGCGCGGCCGAGGCCAAGGCCGACAAGTCCCGTGACAACTACTCGGCGCTGGCGGTGTGGGTGGGGTCGCCGCAGCAGGTGACGCTGGCGGGGCCGGCCTGAATCGACGCGCGCTCAGGGCGCCAGCATCAGCACCTTGAACTGGCTCGGCACGATGCGCATGCCGACGATGTTGCAACGGTTCTGCACCGTGATGCTGGTGACCCGCGTGGCCGGCGTGCCCTTGAGAAGCACGGTGAACGCGCCTGTCACATGACGCGATTGCTGCATGAACGTCTGCGACACGACGCCGCCCAGTGCCCCGGGCTGATCCCCCAGGGTGATGGGCGTGGTCGTCGCCATGTTGTGTGCCGGCATCGCCATGAAGAGGATGTTCCAGGCATTCGGAACAGCCATCGGCCCCATGGCCATGTTCGGGTATGGAATGGGCACCGGCGACTTGCAGACGTCGGGGAAGGCCATGTCCATTCCCATGAGCTGACAGTTGGCAAACATCTGGTAGCTCCTCTCTCAGCCCATGTGGATCTGAGCCGCGTCCACCTTCACCAGCTCCTGGCCGGTGACCACCGTGTGGTGGCCATGAATGCGCACCGTCTCGCTGGCCTTGTAGTCCATGTGGCCCGCACGCACCTGATCGACTTCATCCGTCAGGCGCAGCGTCTGACGCGCCATCTGCACGATGCGATCGGCCACGGTCTCGAATACCTTGCCGACCAGCCGGACGCTGCCGGCCGCGGCCTGCACGGAGCGCGTCACCAGCCGCAGTTCACCGATGTCGCACTCGCCCTCTTCGGTCTTGAGCACGAAGCGCTTGTCCGCGCGAAGGCTGAGCTCCGAGGCACTCGCGATGGTCACCCGGCCGTTGCCGGTCGACGCGAAGGTGACGTCGCCCGCCGCCTCGATGCAGCTTGACGACGTATCGGCCTGCTCGATCACGGCGATCAGGTAGGCCCGCGCGCTGTCGGGACCGGACACCAGCACGGTATCGCCGCAGGCCGGTTTGAGCAGGCAGCTCGCCGCGCGCCGGCAAACCCAGGCAGCACCCTGCTCGTCGTCGACGGTGGCACGTCCATCCGGCAGCAATGCGGCGACCACCCCCTGGAAGTGAACCGGAGCCGTCAGCTTCGAGGCTTTTCGCAGTGAAACGACTGACATGAAGATCTCCTTGTTTCGATGAGTCAACAGTGGAACGGACAGGCTTGGCGGCATCAGCGCGGCGGATGGATCATCTCTTGCGCCTTGAACAGCTCCGGATCGTTTTCGATGATGCCGCCGCCTCCCGAGAAACGCGCATCCGCGCGCGCGGCCCGATGAAAGCGGGTGCGCAGAAAACGCGCATTGCGCAAATCCGCGTGATGAAGTTCGGCATAGGAAAAATCGGCATCCTGCAGGTCCGCGTCGCGAAAACTGGCACCCCTGGCCTGCACGCGATGCAACACGCTCAGCGACAGGCGCGAGCGGCTGAAATCGGCACCTTCGAGTTGGGCGTCGGCCCAGATCGACTGATCGAAGATGGCATCGCTGCAATTCGCTTCACGCAGATCGGCCTCCGGGAACATCGTCTGGGCAGCATCCACTGCGCTGAAGTTCGCCTTGGTCAGCGTGGCGCCCTTGAAGTTGCTCTGGGTCAGTACGGCGCCGCTGAAATCGACACCTGCCATCGCGCTGTCGGTGAACTGGCAGCGCAGGAAGCTGGTGTGCGCCAAGCGCTGGCCTTCGAGATTGCACTCCATCAGGATCGAGCCATCGCATTGGGTCTGGGCGAACGCCACCGTGCGCAGATCCATGCGATAGAACATCAGGTGCAGCAGCTTCGCCCCACGGCAATCGAGCTGGTCGACCCGTGATTCGGTGACGACGATCTGATCGCAAATGCCGGGCTTCAACACCGCATGCCCGAGCTCGCATCTGACAAAAGCCACGCGCTCCATTTGCGCCTTCGCGAAATCCGCGTGAGCCAGCGAAGATTCGAAGAAGTTGGTGTCCTGCATGAACGCGCGACCGAGTTGCGCGGCCTCCAACCGGCACCGAAACACGCGCGCGCCTCTCAAGCTGGCCGCCGACAGGTCGGCTTGATCGAAGCTGCATTGCGCCAGCGAACTGTCGTCGAGGCAGGCGCCATGCAGATTCGTCCGGCTCAGGTCGACGTGCTCCATCTGTGCCCCCGACAAATCGACGCCGCTGAGGTCCTGACCCGCGAGACTCGCCTTGACCACCGGTTCGCCATGCCGGATCTTGTCCAGAAGTTCTTCGACTGTCATCGAACCTTGTCCATCCTGCGTGCGGGCAAGGTCTTGGCGCCTTGGGTGTAGGCGCCGGTGAAGGTGGTCGAGCCGTCCATGGCGGCCTGCGACACGTCGGCACGAAACAGATTGGCATCCTGCAGGCTGGCAAAGCGCAGGTCGGCCTTGGAAAGATTGGCGTCGATGAGGTTGGCACCGCGCAACGAGGCTTCGCGCAAGTCCGCGCGAATGAACAGGCTCTCGCCGGCATGCAACTCCTCCAGCCGCGCGCGCCGCAGGTCGCACTCGGAGAAGTCGCAGCCGTCAAGGCGTGCCTTCGCGAGGTCGGCGCCGACCAATACGGCGCCGCGCAGGCCGCACTGCTTGAGCGAAGCGGCGCAGAACACGGCCTGCACCAGGCTGCAGCCATGGACGAAGGAACAGGTGACGAGGCTGGCCTCGGTGAAGTCGACCCCCTCCTGCGCATCGACAGTGACGAAAGCACAGGCGTTCAGCGCGGCGCGCACGAAGGATGTCCCCTTGAAGCTGCACTCGATCCAGCTCACCTGCTTGAACGCGGCGTTGTCAAACGCCATGTCTTCCAGTGCCAGCTTGACCATCGTCATCTGCTCCCAGTGCGAGCCGCGCGCATCGCAACGCACCCATTCGCTTTCGACCAGATCGGCCTGGTTGAACACGGCCTTCGCCAGCACGCAGGAACGAAAAATGGTCTTGTTGCAACGCGTCTGCACGAAGCTCGCACCCGTGAAGTTCGCGCCTTCGCAGTGCGCGCCACCCAGATTGGCCTCGTCCAATCGCGCATCGGTGAGCGAAGCCCGGACCAACCGCGCCCGCGCAAGCACCGCGCGCGTGAAGTTGCAGCCATCGAGCCGCGCGTCGCTGAAGTCGACGTCTTCGAGGTTCGCTTCCGTGAAGTCGGCACCGCGCAGATCCAGGCCCGAGAGGTTGGCGCCGACGAAGCTCATGCCTGCGAAACGACGCTCACCGCTGGCTGCGGCCTCAAGACGCCGACGCAGCCGCCTGGAGCGCAGGCTGCTGGCCGGCGGCGCCGGCTCGAGCAGGTGTGCGCCGTAGAGGTGCCCCATGCGCGCGCTGCGCCCGGCCTGCTCGCGCAGCCGCGCGCTTTCGGCGGCCTCGTCGGGTGTGAGGGGTGTCGGGCGCTCGCGCGCCGCATCTTCCTCGAGGCGCGCGAGGTCGCGCAGCAGGCGGTCCGGGTCGAATCGGCGCTGCACAGGCTTGCCGGTCCGCGCCGTGACCTCGGTCATGGCCTTGTCGATGCTCGCCTTGATCTCGCCCGACAGCTTGCGCGGATCCATCTGCGACAGCGGCGGGATATCGATATCGGGTTGGATGGCAGCGGGCATCCCCTGTGCGACGGCCTTGGCGCGGTCCTCGGCGCCGCGGGCAAGGGCCGCCTGGCGCATCTGCTCGAGGGCTTGATCGGCCTTCTCGGCGAAGTCGGGCAGATCGTCCATGGAGGCCGGTGGCTGCAAATCCGGTTCGGACAGGGGCGGCAGATGCTGCTCGGGATCCAGGCCCTGCGCCAGCAGACGGGCGCGCAGGCGTTCGCGCTCGCGCTGCCGGCCTGCGCGCAGGTTGCGCACCAGCGGAAGCGAGGCGATGTCGGGCATCTGGTCGCCTGTCCACGGCCCCATGACCGCCTTGGGGACCAGGTCGCTGTCGCGCAGGACCAGCACCGCCTTGGCTGGATCGATGCGCTGCTGCAGCACCTGCTGGTAGTGGGCGAGCGGCCGCGGCTGATCGCGCAACTCGAGCGCGGGCATGATGTGCTTGACGTCGGCCGCGTCATCTTCCGCGATGGGCGATGCACCGTGCCAGACCAGGATGACGCGCTCGGCGTGCGGGAAAAACCAGGCCGTGCTCAGGCGCAGCGAAATTTCCGACAGCGCGCCACCGTCTTTCTGAAAGCTGGCGAAGCAGCGCGCCTGCCAATCGGGCAGCTGGCCGCGCATCACCGGCTGCCGAGGGTGCATGTTCCACAGTTCGTAGGCGGCGCCCGGCGGCAGTTCGCGATGGCCGGGCAGGCGCTGGTCGGCAGGTGCGGCATTGAAGTAGCGCCAGTCCATGTCCTCGGCGAAACCCGGGTAGTCGTGCTGCAGCCATTGCTGGTCGTAGGCGCGCCCCATCAGCGCGAGCCGCTGCGGCCGATCGGGTGGTATGGCGCCGAAACCCGCAGGCACGATGCGCCGCCCGGGTGTGTCCTGACGCGCGCCGGGCAACTCGACATGGGGAAGCCGGCGCGTATGTACGCCGTTGATCGTTTCATCGAAGCTGCCGATGCCTTCGGGGTTGTCGGGCTCGCCCGGGCCACCATAGGCATGTGCCCAATCCAGCCTCAAACGCTCGAAAGGCTGGGCAGGTGTCGCGCGGCCGTCAAGCCAGTAGCGATCACCACTCACCAGCACTGACTTGGCCTGGCCATGGAAGACGGCCTGGGCCGCGCACAGTGTCTTGTCGTCCTGATGCGCCGTGTACGCATAGCCGCTGACCAGCCACTCCGGCTCGATCTTGGGCACGCCCAGGTCCAGCACGTTGCCGGGCCCGATCTCGTCGGCCGCCAGCTTCCAGAGATCCTGGTCGGGCATCAGCAGGGGCTCGGGCGCCAGGCTGGCCATCGCGAAGACCGAGACGCCCAGCAGGTCTTGCCGCTGCCGTCGGAAGGGCCGCGTGAGGATGCTCAGGCGAAAAGGCTTGATGGTCTTCATTGGGGCAGCGGACCTGCTTCAGCGCATCGGCTGGTCGATGGCGATCTCGCGCGAGACCGGGTCGAAGCGCAGCTTCACGGAGCGCCCCGGGGCGAAGTCGGCGAGCTTCACCGGGCTGATCGGGGCGACCAGTTCGGTCTCGTAGGCAGGCAATGCGCCCTCAGGCTGTACCTGGAGCTTGAGCCGCACGAGGATATAGATGCGCTCGACCCGCATGCCCGTGTCATGGCTCTCGAGCACCATCGCTACGGCCGGCTGGCCCGTACGAAGCACTCGCTCGGCGCGATCCGTCCCCATCACGTGGCGGTTAACCACACTCTGCTGATGCATCACGCGGAAGACATGGCGCTTGGCCAGCGTGATCAGCACGAATGCCAGCAGCGCGACGACAGCGATGGGGACAATCAGATGCCAGTACTTGGTGAACCACACAGCGAAAAGATCCAACACGCGCCCCAGGCTCAGAGATAGACGGTGATGCCTCTGGGGTTCACCTTGACTTGGGACAAGTCGACTTTTATCGCCTTGTTGTCCGCCGTGTACACCGTCTGGGTGGTGGTGAAGAGGCCGACCGCACCGCTGGCGGAATACACGTCGAATTTGTTGATGGCGCCCGTGAGCGAGTAGGCGTTGAACCCCAGGTTCAGGCCGGCAACGCTGGCCACCACCCCATTCACGAACACGGCAGCGCCATTGATGCTCACGTTGACCCCGTTGATCCCCATGTTGAAGCCCTTGAAGGCAATGCCCCAGTCCGTGAAGGTCACCTTCTTGGCCGACTTGTCCTCCACATGAGGTGCATCCAGGATGATCTTGGTCGGCGACTTGATCGTGATGTCTGCCTTGGTGCTTTCCAGGCGCATCGGGCCATCCGTTGTCGCTGTCAACGACGTGTCCGCATGCACCTTTTGCGCTCCCTTGACGAGATAGTCCTCGTCGCCCTTGACCGTCACCTTCTTCCCCTTGGTTTCTTCGGTATACAGACCGAGCACCGTGGTGTTCTGCGGGCCATCAATGTCTTCCTTGAGCGACGTCCCGATGATTCGCTCTTCCCCCTTGTCTACCGTGTCCTTGCGCTTGCCGGTGACATGGATGGTCTGATTCCCGATGACATCGACCTGCTGGTTGCCGCCATCCACCTTGATGAACTGGTCGCCTCCGTTGACGGTGATCTTCTGCGGCCCGCCCTTATTGACCGTCAGGCTGTGCGGGCCGTTGACCGTCACATTGAGCGAGGTGTTGGTCGTGTAGGTGTCCGAACCTTCAATCACCGTCACGCGCGTGCCGTCCACGGTGTGTGTTTCATTGTTCTCGACGTTGAGGCTGTAATCCTTCTGCGCGTGCATCTTGATCGACTCGTTGCTGGGGTCGTCGTCGATCATGAAGTGGTTGGCCAGCTCGCCATCGCCCTTGATCGTGCGGCTGATGAACCCGCTGACCGTCGCCTTGGCAGGAAGCTCCAGCGGCGGCATCTGGTCGGCGTTGTAGACGCGCCCGATGATGATCGGCCGGTCGGGACACCCGGCAATGAAGTCGACGATCACCTCCTGCCCCACGCGCGGATGGTTCACGGCGCCGAAGTTGGAGCCGGCCCACGCGCTCGACACGCGCACCCAGCACGAGCTGTCTTCGTTGCGCTGGCCGTAGCGGTCCCAGCGGAACTGCACCTTCACGCGGCCGTACTTGTCGATCCAGATGTCTTCACCGGGCGGGCCGACCACGGTGGCGGTCTGCGGGCCCTGCGTGCTCGGCACGCGCGTGATGCGCCGCGCGCGGAAGGGGAACGAGGTGGGCTGCACGCCGAAGTGAAAGCTGTACTCGCCCGGCATGCCGCCGCTGGCGTAGCCGCCTTCGCGCAGGCTGTACATCACCGAGACGACGAGGTACTCGCGGTTGTCCTCGTTGCGCGGTGCGTTCTGCATGGTGAAGCGGTAGCCGGGCGCCATGCCGCGCACGTTGGTGTGGCCGGTGTCGACCTCGGCCTGGGCCTGCGCTTCCTCGAGGCGGATGCGCGCGTAGTGCTCGCCCTGCCCCGCATCGCTGTAGCCGCCCATCCACTCGTACATCTCGTAGCGGCCGTGGTCGTTGCCGCGCGGCTGGCTGCGCGTGTTGAGCAGGTCGGCCCTGGGCTTCTTGAAGTCGAAGTCGTCGACCACGTAGGTGCCGGGGCGGATCTCTTCGGTCACTTCCCACTGGTCGATCACTTCGCGGCCGGGGTCGCTGGCGCGGTCGCTCGCGAGGTAGCCGATCTTCGGATAGCCGGGCAGCGTCTCGTGGGCGCTCATGTCGTCGGCGAGCACCAGCGTGTGCTGGTTCCTGTCGTGCTTGAAGTAGTAGTAGATGCCCTCGTGCTCCATGAGCCGGCTCACGAAGGCGAAGTCGGTCTCCTGGTACTGCACGCAGTACTCCCACTGGCGGTATGAGGCACTGAGCTTCTTCTCGAAGGCGAAGCCGTACTCGCCCAGCACGTCTTCGAGGATCTCGACCACCGACTTGTTCTGGAAGATCTTGCAGTCGCTGGTGCGCGTGAGGTACCACAGCCAGGGCCGCACCGAGGCGCGGTACACGGTGTAGCGCGAAGAGCCGCCCTCGCGCCCGATCATGGTGAAGCGCGTGATCTGGCCGTTGAGGTAGCGCGGCGTGCCGCTCAGGGTCTGTATTTCGAGCGCGAGCGGCTTGCCGAGCAGGCCCTTCATGTCGACCGAGGTGTTCGGGCTCAGCAGGTCGACCTCGAACTCGAACAGCTGCGACAGCCCTTCGCTGCCGTGCATCGAGCGAAACAGCAGCTGTTCTTCTCCGAGCGGGGTGTGGGCTTTGACGACTCTGTCCATGCGGCTCTCCCTTGGGTCTACGCGGGGCGTTCTGAAAACTCGTACTGGAAGTCGTCGCCCGCTGCGCCCAGCTGCACGCCGGCGAGCTTGCGCGCACTGACGGTGGCGCCGATGACTTCCTCGCTCAGCCGGGGCAGGATGGTGTGCGTGAGGATCGCGTCGATCATCCGGCCACCCGACTCTATGGCCGTGCAGCGGCGTGCGACAAGCGCGACGGCGCTGTCGTTGTAAGCCAATGCAATGCCGTGGTTGGCCTGCAGCCGCGCCGCGATGCGGTCCAGCTGCAGGCGAATGATCCGGTGCAGCGCATCGGCCTGCAGCGGGTAGTAGGGCACGACCACCAGGCGCCCGAGCAGCGCGGGCGCAAACACTTTCAGCAGAGGCTCGCGCAGTGCCGCCGCCAGCGGCTCGGGGTCGGGACGCAACGTCGGGTCTTCGCACAGCTGCATGACGAGGTCGGTGCCGACGTTCGACGTCATGATGATCACGGTGTTGCGAAAGTCGATGTGCCGGCCTTCGCCGTCTTCCATCCAGCCCTTGTCGAAGACCTGGAAGAAGATCTCGTGCACGTCGGGGTGCGCCTTCTCGATCTCGTCGAGCAGCACCACGCTGTAGGGCCGCCGGCGCACGGCTTCGGTGAGCACGCCGCCTTCGCCATAACCCACGTAGCCGGGCGGCGCACCCTTGAGCGTGGAGACGGTGTGCGACTCCTGGAACTCGCTCATGTTGATGGTCACGAGGTTCTGCTCGCCGCCATACAGCGCCTCCGACAGCGCGAGCGCGGTCTCGGTCTTTCCCACGCCCGAGGGACCGCACAGCAGGAACACGCCGACGGGCTTGTTGGGGTTGTCCAGCCGCGCACGCGCGGTGCGGATGCGGCGCGAAATGGTCTCCAGCGCATCGGGCTGCGCGACCACGCGGGCCGACAGGATCTCGCCCAGGCGCAGCACCGACTGCGCGTCGTCGCGCACCATGCGGCCGATGGGAATGCCGGTCCAGTCGGCGACCACGGTGGCGACGGCCTGCGCGTCGACGGCCGCGAGGATGAGCGGTGTCTCGCCTTGCAGCTTCACGAGCTGGTCTTGCGCTTCGTTGAGTTCGGCGCGGATGGCTTCGGGTGTTCGCTCGGGCTCGGCCGGCGCTTCCTCTTCGCGGTCATCTTCCGCTTCAGATTGCACCGGCACCGCCGCAGGCGACAGCAGCTTGCGCAGCGCGACGATGCGCTCGACCAGCGCCGCCTCTTCCACGCGCCGCTGTTCCAGCAGTTCGAGTTCAGCCTGCGCGGCAGCCACCTGCGCGGCGATGTCTTCCACGCGCTGGTGCTCGCCGACCCCGATCGCCGCCTCGCGCCCCGCGATGCCCGACTCGATGCCCAGCACCTCGATGCGCCGTTTCAAATCTTCGAGCGCCGCAGGCAACGCGTGCTGGCTCAGCGCCACGCGCGCACACGCGGTGTCGAGCAGGCTCACGGCCTTGTCGGGCAATTGCCGCGCGGGAATGTAGCGGTGCGACAGGCTCACGGCAGCTTCGAGCGCGGCGTCGAGGATGAGCACGCCGTGGTGCTTCTCCAGTTCGGCCGAGATGCCGCGCAGCATGACCACGGCCTTGGGCTCGGTGGGCTCGTGCACCTGGATGGTCTGGAAGCGCCGCGTGAGCGCCGGGTCTTTCTCGATGTACTTCTTGTACTCCGACCACGTCGTGGCACCGATGGTGCGCAGCCGCCCGCGTGCGAGCGCGGGCTTGAGCAGGTTGGCCGCATCGCCGGTGCCGGCGGTGCCGCCCGCGCCGACCAGCGTGTGCACCTCGTCGACGAACAGCACGATGGGCTTCGGGCTTTTCTCGACCTCGTCGATCACCTGCCGCAAGCGCTGCTCGAACTCGCCCTTCACGCCCGCGCCGGCCTGCAGCAGCGTGGGGTCGAGCACCCACAGCGACACGTCCTTCAGCGAAGGCGGCACGTCGCCGGCCGCGAGGCGCGAGGCCAGGCCTTCGACCACGGCCGTCTTGCCGACGCCGGCCTCGCCGGTGAGCAGCGGGTTGTTCTGGCGGCGGCGCATGAGGATGTCGACGATCTGGCGGATCTCGTCGTCGCGCCCGTACACGGGGTCGAGCTCGCCGGCGCGCGCCTTGGCCGTGAGGTCGCTCGCGTACTTGGCCAGGGCCGAGCCGCCGGCGGCGGGGGCATCGCCTTGATGCTGCGCCACAGGTGCGCCACCGCCCGCCTCCGACGCGGCGTCGTAATCGTCTTCCGGCGAGCCTTCGGTCCACGCGGCAAGCTGCGCGACCAGCACATCGGGCACGAGCTTGTCGAACTCGCGCGAGATGCCCGAGAGCACCTGGCGCAGGCCCGGCGTCTTCACGATGCCGGCGAGCAGGTAGGCGCCGCGAATCGACGTGGCTTCGAAGCGCAGGCTGGCATAGACCCACGCACGCTCCACCGCATGGTCGACGTGCTCGGAGATGTCGCTGATCGACGTGGCGCCGTGCGGCAGGCGGTCCAGCGCGCGCACGAGGTCCTGCTCGACCGCGTCGAGGTTGAGCCCGGCGCGCTTGATGATGCGCAGCAGGTCGCTGTCCTGCAGCTGCAGGATCTGGTGCAGCCAGTGCACGAGTTCCACGTAGGCATTGCCGCGCAGCTTGGCGAAGGCGGTGGCGGTCTCCAATGCCTTGTAGAGCATCGGATTCAATTTCGAAAAAAGAGAGACGCGGCGGATGTCGGTCATGAGGAAGCCGGTGCGTTGCGGGAAAAGAGCGCCTCGGGCTGGAACACCATGTCGCCGGCGTCGGTGTCGGACAGGCGGGTGCCGAGCCAGCTGCCCCAGCCCAGGCGCTGGTCGCTGCTCAGCCGCATGCCGCGCGCCTCGGGCTTGCTGAGCACCAGCCGCAGCTCCCAGGCGAATTCGATGCCGACGTACTGGCGCACCCAGTCGATCACCTGCTGCAGCCGCGGGCTGCCCGGCAGGAACTCGCGGAACTGCTGCTGCGACAGCGGGCCGAGTTCGAGCCTGAACTTGCCCTGCGCATCGCGCACCGCCAGGCCGATGGTGGCGCCGCTGCCCAGCCGGTGGTTGCGCCCGAGCAGGCCGATGCGGCTGACCTGGCGCTCGTCGATGTGCACCCAGTCGCTCACGAACTCGACCACGCGCACGGGCACGTCGAAGTACAGGCGAAGAATCTGAATCAGCCCTTCGGGGTTGCGCGTCTGGCGCACCAGGTGCCCCGCCATGTGGGTGCGCGCGTGGTCGGCGATGCGGTCGCGCGCCTTCAGGCCGGGCTGCCCCATGTTCATGAGGCTGGCCACGTAGTCGACGAAGCGGTGGCCGTCGGGGCGGTCCAGGCTGTTGACCGACTGCGCGTCGGCCCAGGCGCGATAGAACAGCAGGATCAGCCGGTGGTGGAACAGGTCGGCGAACGCGCTGAGGGTGTTGTCGGCGTGGTGGCGCTTGCGCTCGCGTGCGTATTCGGTCAGGTGCAGCGGCAGCGGGCCGTTGGGGCCGAACAGGCCGAAGCCGTAGATCGAGATGCGCGGCGCGCCGTCTTGGTCCACCTCGACGCCCGACACGTTCGACGGCGCGAAGGCCATCGAGGGCTCCTGGCCCAGCCGCAGCGGCTCGTCGCGCGGGCGCGGCGCGCGGCCCAGCAGCGGATGGTCGCCCTGCGCGTCGAGCCGGCGCAGCAGCATGAACAGGTCGTGCTCGAAGGGCTGCTCGACGAGCCGGGCCCACAGCGCGGGGTCGGCCTCGGGCACGCCGCGGCGCGGCGCGGACTTCGCCTTGGTGTGGGTGGGGCTGCGCACATCGCCGGCCGCCTCGTCGCGCACCTCGGCCTCTGCCGGCAGCAGCTGCAGCATGGCGCCGTCGGTGAGGCCGGTCGTGCTCATACGGTGGGGCGGCGTCCCACGCGCGGGGTCCAGCGCGCAATTTCGCCGCGCTGCAGGCTGGACAGCGCGAACTCGGTGAAGGCATTGAGCGACACGTGCCGGCTGAAGAACTGCTCCAGCACGGCGCCGAACAGGTACGGGCTCGCGCCAGAGAACGCGACCTCGTCGATCTGCAGCGCGATCTCCACGCCGCGCCCGAACACGATCGGGCCCGGCTCGGGCAGGCGGCGGAACACCGGCGCCAGCGCCATCGAGCGCACGCCCTGGATCTGCCGGCGCACGGCCGGGTCGGCGAGGTTGCCGTACAGGTCGAGCATCTCGCGCAGCGCGGCGGCGCCCTGCGTGGCATCGACATCGGTCAGGCTCAGGTAGTTCAGGCCCAGGTGGCTGATGAGGCGCCAGGTGAGCGCGCCTTCGGCCAGCGCCGGGTACGGCCGCGACGGCCCGCGCAGGATGCGCACGCCGCGCACCGGCGCCGACACGCGCAGCGTGAAGTCCGATTCGAGCCCGGTGGGCAGCAGCAGCGGCAGGTCGCGGTTGGTGCACAGCGCGTCGATGGTGATGTGGCGCAGGCTGTGCGGGAACGGTGCGTCGTGCTGGTCGACCAGCGACACGTACACCTCGCTGCCGGTGTAGCTGGTGCGCGTGCCCTGCGCGCGCGCGCGGTCGGACACCAGGCGCGGCTCGCGGCGCAGCGAGAAGTAGGCGCCGAAGTCGCCGTCGTCGGACGCGAACGAGCCGAGGAAAGGCCGGAACTCGCGCTCCTCCGAGCCGTTGGCCATGTGGCCCGTGACGCGCTCGACGGTGAAGATCTCGAAGTCGCGCGGGCGCGTGCGGTCGATCACCGCATGGTGCTCGTGCTGGCCCGGCCCGACCGGGATGCGGTCGCTGCGGCGCGGCACGAGGTTGATGATGGGCGTGCAGAACAGCGAGAAGTGCCTGGCATCGACCAGCCGCTCCAGGTCGGCGTCGGCGCGATCGAGCAGGATCACGATCTCCATCGTGGTGCCGCCGATGGCCGAGGCCGCCGCGCGCAGGTGCTTCACGCTGAAGAAGAGGTAGCGCTCGGGAAAGGCGAAGTACTCGTGCAGCAGGCGGTAGCCCTGGAACGAGCGCGCGTCGTAGGGCAGCAGCGACTGCTCGGGGTCGAAGCCCTCGTGGCGGATCGCCTCGTCGCCCAGCGGCACGATGCGCGCCGTGCTGCCGGGGCCGGCGCGGCACACGGTCGCCACGCTGTGGTGCGCCACCAGTTCGAGCACGCGCAGCGCGTGCAGCTCGGCGCCCGAGAGAAAGAACTCGAGCCGATCGAGCGGCATCTCCGAGAAGCGCGCGCCGCCCACGGCCTCGAGCTTGATGGTGATCGCGCCCTTCGCCTGGCGCGCCGCCATCGGCAGCGCATGCGCGATCTCGGCCGGCACCGGGCCCAGGCTCGCCTCGGCAATCTTGATGGGCCACAGCGTGACGGCATGGCCCGTGCGGAACTCGCAGGCCGTCTGCTCGCCCTTGATCATGCGGCCGCGCAACAGCGTGTGGCGCGGCAGCTCGTAGCCCGCCTTCAGCGAGCCCTCGTTGAGGTTGCCGTCGATCTGCACCACGGCCATCGCGGGCAGCGGCGCGAGGAAGTTGGGGTACACCACCTCGAGCAGGCGCTGCGAGAAGCGCGGAAACTCCGCGTCCATCTTGAGTTGGATGCGCGCCGTGAGAAAGCTGAAGCCTTCGAGCAGGCGCTCCACGTACGGGTCGCTGACCTCGATGCCGCGCATGCCCAAGCGGCCTGCGATCTTGGGGTAGCGCTGCGCGAACTCGGCCCCGAGCTCGTGCATGTAGGTGAGTTCGCGGTTGTAGTAGTCGAGGAGCTTGGCGTCCATCAGTGGCTTTCCCCCAGGCTTCGCGCACTTCGTGTCGCTACTCCTACCCCCTCACCGGGGGCAACACCAGTGGCCCGGCAAAGCCGGTTCCACGGTGTTCCTTGAAAAGAGGACCCATGCAGTCGCATCACAGCCCTCCTGTCGGTCGCAGCACCATGTGCCCGCTTTCCAGGTCCAGCTCCGAACGCAGGATGAACTCGATCGGGTACGGCACCGACCACAGCGTGCCGCGGATCTCCAGCGCGAGCAGGTTGTGGTGCTCCAGGTCGGTCGCATCGGTCACGCAGCGCACGTCGATGCTGTCCTTCATGATGCGCGGCTCGAAGTCGATGATGGCCGCGCGGATGGCCGCCTCCACGTCGGCGAAGTCGACCTCCGACATGCGCCCGCCGGCCCAGCCGCGCACGCCGTAGTTCACCACCGAGCCGCGCGCGCGCGGCATGCCGTTGATGCGGTGGTCGGCGCCGAAGTTGGTGGTGTTGAGCAGCCACTGCAGGTCGCGCAGCACCGAGTCGCGCAGCAGCTTGCCGCTCATGAGGAAGGCGCCCGCGCGCTCCTGGCCGTTCTGCGGCGCCTTGTCGGTGAGGCGGTCGAGCAGCACGGGCTGCAGGCGGTCGCGCGCGACGCTTTCCTGGGCGTCGCCGTCGATGTCGGTGGTGACGGCGGGGGTCATGGGGCCGCGCCTTCCGTCGCTGCGGCGAACTCGATGCGCCGCAGGTCGAGCAGCGAGTGGTCACCGGCCTCGCTGATCAGCGTGCGCTGGCCGACGCCCGCGAACTGGTCGTCGCCCGCGAGCGGCTGCCAGTCGGTGCGGCGGCCCAGCGCGGTCTCGTCGTCCAGGCTGTCGAGCGCGCCCGGGTAGCGCACCGGCACGAGGCCGTTGAGGCCGCGTCCGTCGTGCAGCTCGATCTCGGCCGGCGCCCACAGCAGGTCGACCAGATGTTGCGGGCGCGAGAACTTGATGCGGCGCACCGCCGGCAGCGGCAGCCACGCGTAGCCCGAGGGCGTGAACAGTTCGAGCACGGCGCCGATGCGCGCGTCGCCGTCGCACAGCCAGGCGAAGTCGCTGTGTGCGGCGGGCTCGCCGTCGAGCGCCTGCACGGCCCGCGCATCGGAGCGGTCGACGGTGGTCAGCGTGCCTTGCAGCGCCGGCGCCGCGTCGCGTGCGGCCTCGCGCAGCGCGGCGGCCTCGTCGGCACGTTCGGCGGGCAACACGGCGGCGCCGAGCAGTTGCTCGACCCAGTCGGCATTGCCCGAGACGATGGCCGGCGTGCGTCCGCCGCCGGCCCAGAAGTCGGTGCGCTCGCGCTCGCCCCGCAACGCCATCGCGCAGGTGACGCTGGCCGGCGTGAAGGTGGGGTCGAGCTTCGTGGCGAGCTTGAGCTGGTCTTCGGCCCGCTGCCATTCGCCGCGCAGCGCGAGGAAGTGGCACAGGGCAAGGCGCAGGCCGGCATTCTGGGGACTGGCGCGAATCTGCCGCTGTACCCATTCGGTGTGCTCGGCCACGGAGCGCTCGCCCAGCACTGCAAACCCATCGCCCATGAAACTTCCCCGTTGACTGGCTGAAAGGTGAAAGGCGGCGCGCCGCGAAGGGGCGCCGCAGGAGACAGACAAACGGCTGTGGACCGCCGGCGGGGGCTGCATGGCCCTGAAGGCCACGGCCCCGCCGCGCAACAAGGAAATCAGGCTTCCTTGTTTTCCTTGATGTTCCAGCCCAGCACCGTCTCGGCGCCCTTGCCGCCCTTGTCGGTCTGTTCCCAGTACTGCTGTTTCACCTTCGCGGCCTGGAAGGCGTACTGCACGAGCACCGCATCGCCGCCCTGCTCGGCCGTGTACTGCACCGAGGTGACGAGCACTTCTTCGAGCGTGACGCGCGTGTATTCGATCTGCGAGCCGCCGGCCTTGCACACGGCCACCTCGACCTTGCTCAGGTGCTTGCCGCTCGCGCAGTTCTTCAGCACGGAAGGCGCGGCCTTGTCGATGCGCGCGAGCACCTGCAGGTCGTTGAAGCTGGCCTTGCCCACGCCGCCGCCACCGCCGCTGACCATGTTGCCAGGCTGCGTCGCTCCCCATGCAAACGACTTGATGTCGGTCCAGTCCTTGTGGTTGGAGTCCTTGGACTCGCCGTTTGCACCCTCGACGCGCATGAACATGTCTACTGCCATGATTGACCCCCAAAAGTTATCGATGAATTGCCCGGTAGCGGGACAGTGGAATTAGCTGCTGTCCTTCTTGTTGGACGGCAGCTTCGAAACCAGCCGCAACGACACCGTCAGCCCCTCGAGCTGGTAGTGCGGCCGGAGAAAAAACTTGGCGGCGTAGTAGCCGGGGTTGTCCTCGATGGCTTCCACCTGGACCTCGGCCGCCGCCAGCGGCTTCATCGCCTTCGTGTCCTGCGACGAGGTGCCGGGGCTGCCGTCGACGTAGTTCATGATCCAGTCGTTGAGCCAGCGCTCCATGTCTTCGCGCTCGCGGAACGAACCGATCTTGTCGCGCACGATGCACTTCAGGTAGTGCGCGAAACGGCAGCACGCGAACAGGTACGGCAGGCGCGCCGCCAGGTTGGCGTTGGCCGTGGCGTCGGCGTCGTAGTACTCGGCCGGCTGCTGCAAAGACTGCGCGCCGATGAAGGCCGCGAAGTCGGAGTTCTTGCGGTGCACCAGCGGCATGAAGCCGTTCTTGGCGAGCTCGGCCTCGCGTCGGTCGCTGATGGCGATCTCGGTCGGGCACTTCATGTCCACGCCGCCGTCGTCGGTGGGGAAGGTGTGCGTGGGCAGGTTCTCGACCGCGCCGCCCGACTCCACGCCGCGGATCGAGGTGCACCAGCCGAACTGCTTGAACGAGCGGTTGATGTTCACGCCCATCGCATAGGCCGAGTTGGCCCAGGTGTAGCGCGTGTGCAGCGCCGAGTCGGTTTCTTCCTCGAACTCGAACTCGTCGACCGGGTTGGTGCGCGCACCGTAGGGCAGGCGCGCCAGGAAGCGCGGCATGGCCAGGCCGATGTAGCGCGCGTCTTCCGAATCGCGCAGCGAGCGCCACGCGGTGTGCTCGGTGTTCTGGAAGATCTTGGTCAGATCGCGCGGGTTCGACAGCTCCTGCCACGAGTCCATCTGCATCACGGTGGGCGAGGCGCCGGCGATGAAGGGGCAGTGCGCGGCGGCGGCGATCTTGGCCATCTCGCCGAGCATCTCGACGTCGGGCGGGCTGTGGTCGAAGTGGAAGTCGCCGATCAGCGCACCGAAGGGCTCGCCGCCGAACTGGCCGTACTCGGCCTCGTAGATCTTCTTGAACATCGGGCTCTGGTCCCAGCCGATGCCCTTGTGGCGCTTGAGCGAGCGCGCCACTTCGCGCTTGGAGGCGCACATGACGCGGATCTTCAGCTGCTCGTCGGTCTCGGTGTTGTTCACGAGGTAGTGCAGGCCGCGCCATGCACCTTCGAGCTGCTGGAAGTCTTCGTGGTGCAGGATCTGGTTGATCTGCTCCGACAGCTTGCGGTCGATCTCCGTGATGATGGCCTGCACGCTGCGGTAGGCGTCGTTCGAGATGGTGACGGTGTTCTCGAGCGCCTGCACGGCCAGCGTCTTGACGGCGTTCTCCACCGCCTCGCGCGCCTGCTCGGTCTTGGGCTTGAACTCGCGCTGCAGGAGGTCGGAGAACTCGTTGGGCTCGAGCGCTTCGACGGTGGCGGTGCGGGCGCGTGCGCCTTGCTGGGATGCGGTGCTCATGGTGCGGTCCTGTCGTCGGCTTGCTTGGCTGCTGCATCGGCGGCCGCCTGCGCGACCGCGGGGTTGGGCGCGGACGCCAGCGACTTGAGCAGCGCCGGGTTCTGCAGCGCCTGCGCGATGAGTTGTTCGGCGCCGTTCTTGCCGTCCATGTACGAGAGCAGGTTCGACAGCTCGGTGCGCGCCTCGAGCAGCTGCTGCAGCGCATCGACCTGGCGCGCGATGCGCGCGGGCGAGAAGTCGTCCATGCTGTCGAAGGTGATGTCCACGTTCATCTGGCCTTCGCCGGTGAGCGTGTTGGGCACCTGGAACGCGACGCGCGGCTTGATGGACTTCATGCGCTCGTCGAAGTTGTCGATGTCCACCGCCATGAACTCGCGCTCCGCGAGGTCGGGCATGGGGTCGGTCTGCTTGCCCGCGAGGTCGGCGATGACGCCCATCACGAAGGGCAGCTGGATCTTGCGTTCGCTGCCGTAGATCTCGACGTCGTACTCGATCTGCACGCGCGGCGCCCGGTTGCGCGCGATGAACTTCTGACCACTGTTCCTGACACGGTTGTCTGCCATAAGCGTCCTCTTGAAACTGAATGCATGGGTCGTACCGGTCGACCGGTGCCGGCGCGTTGTTCCTGCTCGCCGGCAGCAACGGCCGCTAGGGCAATGCGGCGTCGCCGTTCAACGGGCGGCCGGCAAGGCTTTCTATCTTTTGCAATCCCTCGGGCACGAGCTCTTCGATGATCTGGAAGAAGTTGAGGTCCATCAGCCGCTGGGCCCTGCGGATCAGCATGGGTGCCGGATGGCTCGGTTCCGTTCGTTCCAGGAACTCGCATGCTTTTTCCAACAACACTTGCACATCTTCACGAGCCGATATTTCAATCTCTTGAATACGCAGCGGGCGCACTGCAGCCTGCGTGGCCGCTGCAACGTGCGCTGCGGGTGCGTGCACGTGCGCCGCACCGCTTGTGTCTTCTGCACGGCCCACTGCCGACGCCTGCGGCACCTCGCTGTGCGGCTGCTCCGGCAGCAACTGGCCCACGGTGCGCAGCGACCGTTCGAGCCTCGAAAAATCAGGCGCCCAACTCTGGCCCAGCGCACGCTCGCAGGTCTCGCGGATGCGCTGCAGCAGTGCCAAAGCCTCACGCAGGGCCACGACCGGCGCCGCCGCCTTGTCGTGTGCGCGGCGTGCGGCCTCGCGCAGGCGGCCGACGCCGCCGGGGTAGTCCACCTGGTCGCTCTTGCTCGAATCGAGCAGCGCCTCGACCTGCCGCAGGCTCATCGCCGTGCCACCGTCTTCGAGCAGCCGCGCATCGCGCACGCTGCGTCCGAGCCCTTCGGCTTCGGCCAGTGCGGCCAGCGCATTCATGCGCGGCAGCGGGTCTTCGTTCGTGCCATCGACGACGCGCGGATGCACGTCGTTCCAGAAAGCCTGCAGCACCGCATCGACCTGCCGCAGCCCGTCGACATAGCCGGGCAAGCCGCGGCTTTCGGTCCATGCGAGCGTGAGCGGCACCAGCACGCGCAGGTCGCGCGTGCGCACGCACAGCTGTCGTGCGATGCGGTCTACGCGCGCCCAGTCGGGCGGCTCGGCGGGGATGATGGTGTCGCCGAACTGCTGCTCGCGCTTGCCCGTGGCCGCCTGTTGGAGCGCCATGAAATCGGCGTCGTATTCCAGATCTTCACCACAGGGAAGCGGGCCCTCGACGGGCGTCTGCAACAGATCGATCTCATTCGGCAGCAACCACGACTCCCTTGATTTATCCACTCGCGATGGTAGTCATCTTGAGGGTAAGAAGAGGCATGGTCAACCGCAACAGAATGCAAAGTGCAGCCTCTGAATTCCAAAGGAGTACATCTGCTTTTAAAGTGCAGAAGTACGGGCTACAGCAGCCGACGCGACGCGAGGTTGCGCATCAACGCACCGAGGCCGAAAGACCACCGCGGCGCCTGGTCTGCATGCACGACGCGGTTGTTCAACGCACCCAATTCAGGCGCAGCAATGCGCACGTGGTCGCCCACCACGTGCGTGAATCCTTGCCCCGGTCCGTGACGGTCTTGTGTCGGCGCGAACATCGTGCCCAGAAACAACATGAAACCGTCTGGGTAGGCGTGGTGGCGGTTGAGTGTCTGTGCCACGAGGTCGAGCGGATCGCGGCTGATCTTCGCGAGCGAGCTCGAACCTTCAAGCGTGAAGCCTTCGGGCCCCGTCACGTTCAATGCGACCGTGATGCGCCGCACATCGGCGATGCCGAAGTGCGCATCGAACAGACGGATGAACGGGCCGATGGCGCACGAGGCGTTGTTGTCCTTCGCCTTGCCCAGCAGCAGTGCGCTGCGGCCTTCGAAGTCGCGCAGGTTGACGTCGTTGCCGAGCGCGGCGCCGAGCGTCTCGCCGCGGCTGTTCACCGCGAGCACGACTTCGGGCTCGGGGTTGTTCCAGGCCGAGTCCGCGTGGATGCCCACGTCGGCGCCCGTGCCCACGGCCGCGAGCACCGGGGCCTTGGTGAAGACCTCGGCGTCGGGGCCGATGCCGACCTCGAGGTACTGCGACCACATGCCCTGCGCGATGAGCACGTCCTTCACCTTCATGGCTTCGGGCGAGCCCGGCACGATGTCGGCGAGGTTGTCGCCCAGCACATCGCCGATGGCCGCGCGCGTGGCCTCGGCGCGCGAGGCATCGCCGCGTGCCTGTTCTTCGATCACGCGTTCGAGCAGGCTCGCGACGAAGGTCACGCCGCTGGCCTTCACGACCTGCAGGTCGCAAGGGGCGAGCAGCCAGGCCTGGTGGCTGTCGCGCGTGCTTTCGTCGCTGTTGGCGAGCACGGCATCGAGTGCGGCGATGCGTGGCGCGGCGCCACTCTGCAGTGCCGCGCGCACGGCTTCGGCTGGCGAGCCGTTGCCTTCGAGCAGGTCGCTCATTGTCGGTGCGAGCGTCGACAGGTCGTGCAGGCCATCGCCCTGCACGGCCACCAGCACCGGGCCCACGCCGGGTTGCCAGAGACGGCCGACAAGGGTGGCGCGCTCGGCGTCGCGGGGCAGGCTGGAAGCGGTCGAAAGGTCCAAAGGCATGGTGGGGTGTCTCCGTGAATAAGGTCTGCGCGCCATCGTAGCCGCGGACCTGTGGCCGCGCGCGCCGCGGGTCAGTGGCCCGGCGTGGCCCGCACGCGCGCCACCTCGGCGGGCAAGTTCGGCCACGGCGCTTCCTGTGGTGCGAAACGTGCGCGCATGTAGCCGGTGAGGTCGGCGATCTGGCGGTCGTCCAGCGCCTCGCGGAACGCGGGCATGAAGCCGATGTCGCGGTGCGCGGGTGCGCGCACGCCGTCGAGGATGGTGCGCAGCAGGTTGTCGGGCCGTGTGCTCGTGAGGCTGCTGTTGAGTGCGAGCGGTGTGTTCACGCCCAGCAGCGTGGGGCCGTCGCCGTCGTGGTGGCACGAGGCGCAGGCGCTGTCGAACATGCGCTGCGCGGGGCCGAGCAGTTGGCCCTGCGTGCGCGCGGCGTTGTCGATGGCTTGCTGCGCGAGTGCCTGCGGTTGCGCAACCGGCGCGGGGTTGAACGAGCCGAGGTAGACGGCCATCGCGCGCACGTCGGCGTCGGGCACCTGCGCGAGTTCGCGCACCACCTCGGCCATCGGCCCGCCCGCGATGCCGTGGCGCGGCGAGTGGCCGTTGCGCAGGTAGCGGTACAGCGCGTCGGTGTCCCACGGCACGGCGGCCTTCGACAGCTGCGTGAGCGCGGGCGCTTCCCAGCCATCGACCATCGCGCCCGAGAGGAACGCGCTGCCGCCCTGCTCCGCGCCGAGCGCGTTGCGCGGCGTGTGGCAGGCGCCGCAATGGCCTAGGCCGTTGACGAGGTAGGCACCGCGGTTCCATTCGGCGCTCTGCGTGGGCACAGGCGGAAGCGGCGCGGGGTCGTGGAACAGCGCGTTCCAGCCTGCCATCAGCGGGCGCAGGTTGAACGGGAACTTGAGTTCGGACTTGGGCGTTGGCGCGCGCACCGCCGGCATCGCCATGAAGTACGCATAGAGCGCCTGCAGGTCGTCGTCGCTGGTCTTCGCGAAGGCGGTGTAGGGGAATGCGGGGTACAGGTGGTGGCCGTCGCGCGAGACGCCTTCGCGCATCGCGCGCTGGAAGGCGCTGAACGACCAGCGGCCCAGGCCCGTCTCGGCGTCGGGCGTGAGGTTGGTGGTGTAGAGCGTGCCGAAGGGTGTCTCCATCGCACGGCCACCGGCGTTGGGCGCGCCGCCGGGTGCGGTGTGGCACACGGCGCAGTCGCCGAGCGCGGCGAGCACGCGGCCGCGTTCGATGGTGGACTCGCTGTAGACCGGCGCGCTGAGCGACACCGGCGCGATGGCCGCGCGCCAGCCGAGCAGGCCGGCGATGACGCCCAGGCCGCCGATGAAGAGCGCGGCGCCGGTGGCCCACAGGCCCTTGCGACGCGGCCACAGGGCGTTGTTCACGCCTGCGCTCGAGGCAGGTGGTGAAGAGGGTCCGGCGGCATCGCCCTGCCCCGGTGGCGGTGGCAGCGAACCGCGGTTCAACTCCGTCAGCACCGTCTCCGGCGTGAACGGCGGCGAGCGGAAGCGCACGCCCGTCGCATCGAAGATCGCATTCGCGATCGCCGCCGTGCCCGGCACCGACGACGACTCGCCCGCGCCCAACGACGGCTCGCCGGGACGCGGCATGTGCATGACCTCGATTACCGGCACGTCGCGGAAATTAATGATCGGGTAGCTGCCCCACTCGCGGCTCGCGACCACGCCGGTCGGCAACACGCCCGGCAACTGCGCACCGCCAGCAGCAGCACCCTGCTGCGGCGCGAACTGCACCTGCTCCTTGAGCGCGCGGCTCGTGGTCTGGATCACGTTGCCGTGCACCTGGTGCTCGACCCCCGCCGGGTTGACCAGCAGCCCCGCGTCGTGCCCCACCACCACGCGGCGCACATGCACCTCGCCGGTCTTCTGGTTGACCTCGACATCGGCCACCCACGCAGCCCACGCCGCGCCGAAGCCCGGCCACTTGCTGTGGATGTAGCGCGCGTACGCAAAGCCCTGGCCGAAGAGGATGTCGCCGCCTTCGCCGAGCCCGCCGTCGGCGTTCTCCTGCGGCCCGGTGCGCATGCGCCAGCCGGCCTTCTGCGCGGTGGCCTGCACGAGTTCGACCGCGCGCGGGTCGTCCAGGTGCCGCAGACGGAACTGCACGGGGTCGACGCCGGCGGCGGTCGCCAGCTCGTCGATGTATGACTCGTGCGCGAACGAACTCGGCAGCGCCGACACGCCGCGCAGCCACGAGGCGCGCACGATCGGCGCCATGTCGTTGACCTTCACGCGCAGGTTGTCGTAGGTGTAGGGCGGTCGCGCGGTGCGGTCGCCCATCTCGTAGGCCTGCGCCACGGGCTCGACCGTGCGCGTGAGCAGCAGCGCCAGCGTGGGCGCGCCGTTCGAGGGGTACGAGGTTTCGAAGTCGTAGGCGGCGACGCGGCCGTCGGCCATGAGCCCGCCGTCGATCTCCATGAGCTGCGCAGCGCCCTTGGGCTCCCACGCATGCTCCTGCTCGCGCGAGAGCTGCACGCGCACCGGCGCACCCACGGCGCGCGCGAGCAGCGCGGCATCGGCCGCCACGTCGTCGGCGCCGTTGCGGCCGTAGCAGCCTGCGGCCTCCATGCGCACCACATCGACCTGCACGTCGTCCACGCCCATCAACTTCGCGAGGTCGGCGCGCAGCACGTGCGGGTTCTGCGAGCCGGCCCAGCAGCGCAGCTGCATGCCGCTGCCGTCCGCGGGCTGCCACTCGGCCAGCGCGCACGAGGGGCCGATGGACGCATGCATCTGGTAAGGCCACACATACGTGCGCTGCATCGGCTGCGCGGCGGCGGCCATGGCGCCGTCGACGTCGCCTTCGTCGACCAGCAGGCGCTGCGTCGAGGGGTTGTCGCGCAGGGCCTGTGCCACGTCGCGCAGGTCGGGCATGCCGGGCCAGGGCTTCCAGGTCACGCGCAGCTCGCGCATCGCCTGCTCGGCGTGCTCCTCGCGCTCGGCGACGATGCCGACGAAGTCGCGCACCACGACCACGGCGCGGATGCCGGGGATGTGCGCGATCGACGCTTCGTCGACCGCTTCGAGCGTGTTGCCGATGAACTCGCCGTGGTCCGCGCCCGCGTACGGCGGGCGCACCACGCGGCCGTGCAGCATGCCGGGCACGCGCATGTCGTGCACGAACACGAGGTCGCCCGCGAGCTTGGCCGGGATGTCGACGCGCGCCTGGCGCGTGCCGACGAGGCGGTAGTCGGCCGGATTCTTGGGTGTCGTGTCGAGGTCCAGCCGCAGCACGGTGCGCTGGTGCGCCACGAGGTCCGCGTAGTTGACGTGACGGTCCGGCGTCTCCGCGACGCGCACCACGCCGTTGCGCACCTGCAGTGCATCGACGGCCACGCCCAGCCGTTCGGCCGCGCGCGCCAGCAGCCAGGCGCGCGCCTGCGCCGCGGCCAGCCGCAGCGGCTGCGCGTGGATCTGGATCGACGCGCTCGCGATGGTCGCGCCCTGGTTGGGCGCGCGCGCGGTGTCGCCGAGCATCATGCGCACGCAGGGCATGCCGAGGTCGAGCTCCTCGGCCACGATCTGCGCGAGTGCGGTCTGGATGCCGGTGCCCAGGTCGACGTGGCCGTTGAGCGCGGAGACGCTGCCGTCGTCCCACAGGGCGAGCAGCACCTCGTCGCCTTCACTGGGGTGGCTGGCGATGAAGGCGGGCTGGCCCTTGGCCGGCGGCGGCGGGGGCGGTGCCTCGCGCACCACCAGCAGCACGCCGTCGGCGGCGAGGAATTCCGCGCGCGTCTGCGGCAGGTCGGCGCGGCGCGTCATGCGGCGGGGGCGTCCGGCGGGGCCGCACGCAGGCGCACGGCGGCGCGCTGCACGGCGTCGAGGATCTCGATGTGCGTGCCGCAGCGGCACAGGTTGCCCGACAGCTCGCTGCGAATGCGCGCCTCGCTGGCATCGGGGTCGCGCGCCAACAGCGCCGCGGCCTGCATCACCATGCCGTTGAGGCAGTAGCCGCACTGCGCGGCCTGGGCGTCTTCGAAGGCGGCCTGCACCGGGTGCCAGCGCCCGCGCATGCCCAGGCCTTCGAGCGTGGTGATGCTGCGGCCCGCCACGCCGTGCGCGGGAATCACGCAGGACCGCGCGGCCACGCCGTCGACGTGCACCGTGCACGCGCCGCACTGCCCGAGCCCGCAGCCGTACTTGGGCCCGTTGAGCCCGAGGTCGTTGCGCAGCAGGTGCAGCAGCGAGGCTTCGCGCGGCACGCCGGCGAGCGCGTGCGCTCGGCCGTTGACCTGCAGGTGCAGCGGCTCAGCGCCGCAACTGGCCGTCACGGGTGTACATCTCCAGGTCCACGAAGGTCGAGCCGTTGTGGTTCTTCGCGCTGTAGTCGACGGGGAAGTCGCCGAAGCGCATGCTGCCGATGCTCTCGAGCCCGGCGATGAAGCTGTCGCGCGTGAGCGCCTTGCCCGCGCGGCGCAGGCCCTCGGCCATCACGCGCGCGACGATGTAGCCCTCGAGCGCGGTGTAGCTGTCGATCTTCTGGCCGAACTCGGTGCGGTCGCGCTGGTAGTCGGCCACGATGGGCACGCGCTGCGCACCGGGCGGCGGCACGATGCTGGCCGTGACCAGCCCGGCGAGCTTGCCGTCCAGCCGCTTGGCGGAACCCGCCGCGTCGGTGATGCCGACCGACAGCGTGTACAGCGGCGCGGCCGCACCGCTCGCGCGGTAGTCGCGGATGAAGACCTCGGTCATGCGCCCGGCCATGATCATCACGACGGCGCCGGGGCGGCCCTCGGCGAGCCCGCCGATCACTTGCTTCGCGTCTTCGGCGGCGATGGCCATGGGCAGCGTCTGCACCACCTTCACCTTGTACTCGGCGGCCAGCTGCTCGCAGGTGGCGAGGTTCGACTTGCCGAAGGCGCTGTCCTGGTAGACCACGGCGATCGACTGGATGCCCAGCGTCGAGAGGTGGCTGATGATCTTGCGCAGCTCCAGGTCGTAGCCCGCGCGCACGTGGAACAGGTAGCGGTTGGTTTTTGTGCGAAACGACGTGGTGCCCACCAGCGGCGCGAACATCGGCACGCCGGCCTTCTCGGCCAGCGGCATGGCGGCCGCGAGGTTGCCCGTGGCGACGTAGCCGGTGAGCGCGAAGACCTTGTCCTCGTCGATCAGCTTGGCGGTGTTGACGGCCGTCTTCGCGGGCTCGTAGGCGTCGTCGTAGGTGACGAGTTCGATCTTGCGGCCGTGGATGCCGCCCGACTTGTTGACGCGGTCGAAATACAGCTGGATGCCCGCGCGGTAGTCGACGCCGAAGTCTTTCGCCGGGCCGCTGAACACGGCCGACTGGCCGATGCGGATGGTGCTGTCGGTCACGCCGTTGTCCGCGCGCGCCGGCCGCAGCAGGCCGGGGCCGAGGGCCAGGGCCGCGCCGCCCGCCACCAGGGTGCGCCTTGAAATCGAGAGCTTCATGCGTCGTCTGTCTCTTTGTTGTTGTCGTCGGAGGGTGTTGCCGCGGCGGCGCCGCGGACTTCGTCGTCGTCAGCCGGCCTGGATGTCGCCGGACTGGATGCGCTTGACGCCCTTGGCCGTCATCTGCTTCCAGGCGGCCGCCAGCGAGCCGTTGAGGTCGATGCCGCGCGTGGCGTCTTCGATCACGTAGGCCTCGAAGCCGGCCTTGCGCGCGTCCATCGCGGTCCAGGCCACGCAGAAGTCGGTGGCCAGGCCGGTGACGAACACGGTCTTGATGCCGCGCGCCTTGAGGTAGCCGGCCAGACCCGTGGCCGTCTTGTGATCGGCCTCCTCGAAGGCGGAGTAGCTGTCCATGTCCTTGTGGAAGCCCTTGCGGATGATGAGCTGCGCGGTCGGCACCTTCAGCTCCTTGCCGAGCGCCGCGTCGTCGGTGCCCTGCACGCAGTGGTCGGGCCACAGCACCTGCGTGCCGTAGTTGAGCTTGGTGGTCTCGAAGGGCTTCTTGCCGCTGTAGGTGCTGGCGAACGAGGCATGGCCCGCCGTGTGCCAGTCCTGCGTGACGACGATGTTCTGGAACGCGGGCGCCAGCGCGTTGATGACCGGGATCACCTCGTTGCCGCCCTTCACCGCGAGCGTGCCGCCATCGAGGAAGCAGTTCTGCACGTCGACCACGATCAGCGCGGCCTTGCCACCGGGCTTGATCTTGCCGGCCGCGAAAGCGGAGAGGCCGAAACTGCCAAGGCTGCCGGCGAGCCCCAGGGCAGCGGCGGACTTCAAGACGGTTCTGCGATGCATGGTGTGGACTCCGGTGGTTGAGGAAAGGAAACGGTCAGACGCTGAGGTAAGCCCTGCGCACTTCTTCGTTCGCGGCCAGTTCGGCCATCGTCGCGTGGTAGCGGATCTGTCCCTTCTCGAGCACGTAGGCCCGGTCGGAGACCAGCTCGGCGAAGTGCATGTTCTGCTCCGACAGCAGGATGCTCACGCCCTGCGCCTTGAGCTCGAGGATCATGTTGGCCATCTGCTCGACGATGACGGGAGCCACGCCCTCGGAGGGCTCGTCGAGCAGCACCAGGTAGGGGTTGCCCATCAGCGTGCGCGCCACGGTGAGCATCTGCTGCTCGCCGCCGCTCATGCGGCCGCCGGGGCGGTTGGGCATCTCGCCGAGGTTGGGGAACAGCTGGAACAGGCGCTCGGGCGTCCACAGCGGCGCGGCGGTGCCGTCGGCCCACTGGCGCGCGGGCTGCTTGCCGACTTCGAGGTTCTCCATCACCGTGAGGTCGGTGAACACGCGCCGGTCTTCGGGCACGAAGCCCAGGCCCAGGCGCGCCGCGTGGTGCGGCTCGCTTTTCGAAATGTCGTGGCCCAGGAAGCGCACCGCGCCGCGGCGCTTGCTCAGCATGCCGATGAGCGTCTTGAGCGTGGTCGACTTGCCCGCGCCGTTGCGGCCCATGAGCGCGACGACTTCGCCGCGCCGCACTTCGAGGTCGACGTCGTAAAGAATCTGCGCGGCGCCATACCAGGCGCACAGCGCCTTGGCTTCCAGAAGAGGTTCGTGCGTGCTCATGCGGCAACTCCCAATGCGGCGGCCTTTTCGGCGATCTTCTCGAAGGTCTTGCCGCTGCCGAAGTACACCTCCTGCACCTTCGGGTGGTCGCGGATCTCGAGCGGCTTGCCCTGCGCGATGAGGCGCCCGCGCGCCAGCACGATCATGCGATCGGCGTACGCGAACACCACGTCCATGCTGTGCTCGGTGAAGAGCACGGCCATGCCGCGCTGGATGACGAGGTCCTTGGTGAGCGCCATGAGCGAGTTGCGCTCCTGGGGCGCCATGCCGGCGGTGGGCTCGTCCATGAGCAGCAGCTTGGGCGAGTTGGCCATGGCAATGGCGAGTTCGACGCGCTTCACGTCGCCGTAGGCCAGCACACTGCAGGGCCGGTCGGCCTGCGCCTTCATGCCGACCTGGTCGAGCAGCGCCAGCGCCTCGTCGCGCTTGTGGTCGGCCGCGCGGCGCCACATCGAGAACAGCTTGTGATCGTGCGAGAGCAGCGCCATCTGCACGTTCTCGACCACGGTGAGCGAGGCAAAAGTTTCGGCGATCTGGAAGGTGCGGCCCACGCCCTTGCGCCAGATCTCGCGCGGCTTGCGGCCCACGAGCTCGTGGCCGTCGAGCGTGATCGAGCCCTGGTCGGCCTTGAGCTGGCCGTTGACCATGTTGAAGGTGGTCGACTTGCCGGCGCCGTTGGGCCCGATGAGCGCGAGCAGTTCGCCGGGCGGCAGCTCGAAGCTGATGCCGTCCACGGCCTTCACGCCGCCGAAAGACTTGCCGAGGTTGGTGACTTTGAGGAGGCTCATGCCTTCACCTCCTTGAGCTTGGCGTCTGCTTCATCATGCTTCGGTGCGCGCCAGCGATCGACGAGCTGCTTGATCGAGCCTGCAATGCCCTGCGGGAACAAGAGCACCAGGATCAGGATGATGGCGCCGAGCATCGCGCGCCAGTAGTCGGTGTTGCGCGCCACGGTGTCGTGCAGCCAGGTGAAGGTGACGGCGCCGACCACCGGGCCCGCCAGGGTCTGGATGCCGCCCAGCAGCACCATCACGAGGCCGTCGACCGACTTGCCGACCGACAGGCTCTCGGGCGAGATGCTGCCCTTGGAGAACGCATAGAGCGCACCGGCCAGGCCGGCCACGGTGCCGGCGATGACGAAGGCCGCCCACTGCATGCGCTTGACGTCGATGCCGATGGCGTCGGCGCGCAGCACCGAATCGCGGCCCGCGCGCAGCGCATAGCCGAAGGGCGAAAACAGCACGCGGCGCAGCCACCACACGCCCGCGCCCACGAGCACCAGCGTGAGCCAGTAGTACACCTGCTTGTTCGACAGCCACTCCGAAGGCCACACGCCGGTCAGGCCGTTGCTGCCGCCCGTGAAGCTGTCCCACTGGTAGGTGACGGCCCAGGTGATCTGCGCAAAGGCCAGCGTGAGCATCGCCAGGTACACGCCCGACAGGCGCACGGCGAACCAGCCGTAGACGAAGGCGCCGAGCGCGGCCACCAGCGGCGCGACCACGAGTGCCAGCTCCATCGGCAGGTGCAGCGCGCGCACCAGCAGCGCCGCGCCGTAGGCCCCGAGGCCGAAGTAGGCGGCGTGGCCGAAGGAGTGCATGCCGGCCGGCCCCATGATGAAGTGCAGGCTGGTGGCGAACAGCGCGGCGATCAGCAGGTCGATCATCAGCACCGTGGTGTAGGGCGAACCGGCCGTCAGCAGCGGCAGCGCGGCGAGCACCAGCGCCAGCCCGGCGGCGGCCACGATGTAGGCGGTGCTCGGGCGGCGCAGCGGTTCTTCCTGCATGCCGACGTAGCGGCTCGGCGCCTGCGGCCGGCCGAACAGGCCCCAGGGACGCCACACCAGCACGATGGCCATCACGAGGAAGTCGACCATCAGCGTGAGCTTGGAGAACGACACGTCGATGCCGAAGATCTGCACCACGCCCAGCCAGATGCACACGGCCTTGATCTCGGCGATGAGCAGCGCGGCCACGTAGGCGCCGGGCAGCGAGCCCATGCCGCCGACCACCACCACGACGAAGGCGGCGCCGATGGTGTTCAGGTCCATCTCGAGCGTGGCGGGTTCGCGCGGCAGTTGCAGTGCGCCGCCCAGGCCCGCGAGCAGCGCACCGAGCGCAAACACGGCGGTGAAGAGCCAGGCCTGGTTGACGCCCAGCGCGCTGACCATCTCGCGGTCTTGCGTGGCGGCGCGCACCAGCGTGCCGAAGCGCGTGCGCGTGAGCAGCAGCCACACGAGGCCGAGCACCAGCGGGCCGACGACGATCAGGAACAGGTCGTAGGAAGGAAACTGGCGCCCGAGGATTTCGACCGAGCCCTTCAGGCCCGGCGCGCGCGGGCCGAGCAGTTCGTCAGGGCCCCAGAGCCACAGCACCGCGTCCTTGATGACCAGCACCAGCGCGAAGGTGGCCAGCAGCTGGAACAGCTCGGGCGCCTTGTAGATGCGGCGCAGCAGCAGCACCTCGATGAGCGCGCCCAGCACGCCCACCGCGAGCGCGGCGATCAACAGCGCCGGCCAGAAGCCCACGCTCGGGCCGAGCTTCTCGACCAGCGTGTACGCGACGTAGATGCCCACCATGAAAAAAGATCCATGGGCGAAGTTGACGATGCGCGTCACGCCGAAGATCAACGAGAGGCCGGCCGCCACCAAGAACAGCGAAGACGCGCCGGCCAACCCGTTGAGCAACTGAACAACGAAGCCTGAAAAGCTCATGAGGGACCCTGAGGAAACTGGAGACACCGCGCCCCGCCGCGCTCAAGAAGCGACGGCGGACGCGTTGCAGGAGCCGTGCGGTCAGTCCGCAGGGCGCATCTTTTTCACTTCGTCGTCGGTGGGCTGGAACTTGGCACCGTCGAGGTACACGTAGTCGACCATCACGCCCTTGCCGCCGTCGTTCTTGGTCTTGCCGACGTACGCGCCCATGGTGGACTGGTTGTCCTGTGCGCGGTAGCTGATCTTGCCGAAGGGCGTATCGACCTGCAGACCCTTGAAGGCTGCAACCAGCTTCTCGGTGTCGGTGCTGCCGGCCTTCTTCACGCCGGCGGCGATCGAGTAGATGGCGCTGTAGCCCACCACCGAGCCCAGGCGCGGGTAGTCCTTGAACTTGGCCTGGTAGGCGTCGTTGAAGGCCTTGTGCTCGGCGGTCTTCACGCCGTACCAGGGGTAGCCGGTGACGACCCAGCCGTTGGGTGCTTCGTCCTTCAGCGGGTCGAGGTATTCGGGCTCGCCGGTCAGCACGCTCACGACCTCGCGGTCCTTGAACAGGCCGCGCGTGTTGCCTTCGCGCACGAACTTGGACAGGTCGGCACCGAACAGCACGTTGAAGATGGCGTCGGGCTTGGCATCGGCCAGGGCCTGCACCACGCTGCCCGCATCGACCTTGCCCAGCGGCGGTGCCTGCTCGGCGACGAACTCGACGTCGGGCTGGATCGCCTTGAGCAGCGTCTTGAAGGTGGCGACCGACGACTGGCCGTACTCGTAGTTGGGGTACACGATGGCCCAGCGCTTCTTCTTGAGCTTGGCGGCCTCGGGCACCAGCATCGCGACCTGCATGTAGGTCGAGGGGCGCAGGCGGTAGGTGTACTTGTTGCCGTTGCTCCAGACGATCTTGTCGGTGAGCGGCTCGGCGGCGAGGTAGAAGAATTTCTTCTGCTTGGCGAAGTCGGTCAGCGCCAGGCCGGTGTTCGACAGGAACGCGCCGGCCAGCACGTCGACCTTCTCGCGCGAGATGAGTTCTTCGGCCACGCGCACGGCGTCGCCGGGGTTGGCGTTGTCGTCGCGGCTGATGAGCTCCAGCTTCTTGCCGTTGACGCCGCCCTTGGCGTTGATCTCGTCGACCGCCAGTTCCATGCCCTTCTTGTAGGGCTCGAGGAAGGCGGGCTGCGCCTTGTAGCTGTTGATTTCGCCGATCTTGATCACGCCCTGCGCATGCGCGGGGACGAGGGCAGTGGCCAGCGTGACGACGGAAGCGGCGCAGAAGGCAAGGCGCAATGGATTCATCGGGAAGCTCCTAGAAGTTCGAACAGAAAACACGATGCGGGTGACGATGCAATGACAGGTCAGCGAAGACCGTCTTCGCCCTTGATCTCGCTGGCCTGCAGGCCGCCGACGCGCGGCAGCGGGCGGCCGCTGTCGGTGACGGCCACGGCCACGACGATCTCGTTGGCGCGGGGCGCATCAGCCACGCGGGCCTCGACGGCGTCGAAGTGGCTGCGCACGAAGGCGGCGTCCTTGTGGCCCAGCGGCACGTCGATGGCGGTGCCCAGCGTGCCCTGCTTCTTGGCCGAGGGCACGAGTGCGGCGCCCTTCTCGACCGCCACGCGCAGCGGCGCGCCCAGCTTGGGATGCAGGATGGCGGCGGCATGCTCCAGCTCGCCGCGCTCGCCGACGATGGCGGCCTTGCCGTAGCTCTGCGCCTGGCCGGGCTCGATGCCCAGCGCCTTCACGGCCTTCTGGCCCAGCAGCGCGCCGAGCTCTTCACCGATGGCGATGAGCTCGTCGAGGTTCTCGCTGTAGCGGCCGGCGTAGGGGTTCTCGATGACGGCGATGGCGACGGCGCGGCGCGTGGGCGGCGTCACGTCCTGGCCCATTTCCTTGCGGGTTTCATCGACTTGGATGACGAGCTTGCGGATGTTGGCGGTCATGTCTGTGTGTTCCTTGTCTTGTCTCTTGTCTTGTGCGGTCAGCGCAGGCCGTCCCACTTGCTGATGTCCTTGGCGAGCAGGCCGCCGACGCGCGCATGCACGCGGTAGCCGGTGCTCATCGCGAGGATGAAGACGATCTCGTCGGCCATCGGCGCGCCGGGCACGCGCACCTCGATGGCGTCGAACTGGCCGCGCACGTAGCTGGCGTTGATGTTGGTGAGCGGCACGTCGAGCGCGGCGCCGGGCGGACCGACCTTCTTGGTCGAGGGCACGATCGACAGCGCGTTGCCGGGCTGGCCGGTTTTCTCTTCGGCCTTGCCCGCGGTGTAGGCGGCGCGGCTGCCCTTCCAGCCGAGCAGCTCGCGCATCGCGTAGCCGCCGGGCACGTGCCACAGCGCGCCGTGCTCCAGCTCACCGTCGGCGCCGACGATGGCGCCCTTGCCGTAGGTGGCGATCTGCTCCAGCGGCACGTCCATGGCGGCGTGCAGCTGGTGCGCCATGTCGACGCCCACGGGGTCGAGCAGCGCCATCATCGGCAGGATGTCGGGCTCGTAGCGGCCCGCGAAAGGATTGGTCAGCACCGCGCCGATGGCACCGCGCACCAGCGGGGTTTCGGCACGCGGTCCGAACTCGTGGTGGATGTACTCGACATGGGTGAAGACGCGACGGATTTCGATCATGAAAAAGAACCTTGCTTTTCGTTAAGCAAATACTGAACCAACTGCTTCGGGCAGCGCGATGTCCAGCGACTTCGAGCATAAGGGTTCCACCCGCCGCCACTGCCCCTGGCAAACGAGCAGAACGGCCCACACGAGCCCCCTTTTCTGCAGCGCGCGGGCGCACGCCGCGCCCGCATCGAGTGCATGGTGCACCTGCGCGGGCGCCAGCGGCGGCACGTCGACGGTGACGAGGGTGTCGCCGAGGTCGCTGTCGTCCTTGCATTCGCTGGCGGGCCTGCGCTGAATGAGGGCGTCGGCCACGTCGACGGCGTTGGCGATCACGGTGGCGGCGGCGTCGGCCTGCGCCGCGGTGGCGGCCAACACCGTCACGCTGTCGGCGATGCCCAGCGAGAAACTGCGCCCGCGCCAGCCGCTGGTGGCGACGCCGCGCACCGGCTGGTCGGCGTGCAGCGCGAACTGGCCGTCGGTGGTCAGCATGCCGCTGTCGCGCCAGTCGAAGCGCGCGAGGTCGGCAAACAAGCCCGCGCGCGCCGTGTGGCCGGGCGCGAGGTGCAGCGCGATGTCGCCGCCGTTGTTGATCCAGGCGCGCTCGATGCCGGGCCGGTCGTAGAAGGCGATGAGTTCCTGCGCCACGCTGCCGGCCACGGCCGCCATCGGCGTGAGGAACAACGGCGAAAACGCATCGCAGGCGTCCCACATGCGCCGCGCCACCACGCCACGCGGGCGCTGGCGTGCGGCCACGGGCAGGCGCAGCTGCGGCAGCTCGCGCACGAGTTCGTCGAGCACATGGCCGAAGCGTGCCCAGGCCGCGTCGTGTGCGGCCGCGACGGCGTACGGGTCGCCGTGTGCTTCGGCCACGATGTCGATCGGGCCGTGGTTGAAATGCCAGCGGCCCGCGTCGAGCGCCGTGCGTTGGGCGGACATGGTTTCAGCCCAGCATGGGGGCGTGGCCGAGCGGCCACGGGTTGGCATCGTCGATGACGAGCCATTGGCGCGCCAGCGGTGCGCCGTCTTCCTGCCACGCACCGCGTGCGAGCGCCTGCTCGAGCGGGAAGATGTGTTCGACGTGCCCGCCGAGCGCTTCGTAGTCGGCGCGCCGCATGCTGAACTCGATGGGCGCGACGATGGCCGGCGTGGGCACGGTGCCGAAGCTGTTGTCGGGCATGCGCATGACGTCGGCCATCACGGTGATGCCGCCGCCGGGCCACACATAGGCCGGCGCGCCGCCGCAGGTGACGTTGACCAGCGCGCGCTTGATGGCGCGCGTGAGCAGCACCGGGTTCTCGGTGACGCCCGCGCGCAGGCTGCCGCCGGCGCCGCCGAGGAACAGCACGGTGCACAGCGAGGGCTCGCAGTTCTCGCCGATGCGATCGACGATGCGGCGCACCTCGGGCGGCATGGGCTGCTCGATGGGCTTGAGCGCCTCGTCGAGCACGTACCACTGCGCGTGCTCGCCGGTGGTGGAGGTCATGAGCAGGCGCAGGCCGGGGCGGGCCACGCCCTCTTCCCAGCCTTCGATGATCGCCAGCGGGTCGGCGATGTCGGTGCCGCCCCAGCCGTTGCCCGGGTTCGCGACCTGGAAGTAGCGCCCGGGTGTCGACTTGCGCCCCAGCATCTGGATGCCCGAGGGCGTCATGTCGAGGCAGCGGCCGGCCTGGTGTTCGGTGAGCACGCCGGTGATGTGGTCGTCGACCACCACCACCTCGTCGGCCACGCCGGCGAACTGGCGCGCGAAGATGCCCACGGCCGCCGAGCCGCACCCCACGCGCATGCGCTGTTCTTCCACCCCGTTGACGATGGGCGCTTTGCCGGCCTGGATGACGAGGCTGGCGCCGCCGTCGATGGTGCATTCGACCGCCTGCTTGTTGCCCAGGAGCTGCATGAGCTCGGCCGTCATGCGGCCTTCCTTCTTGCTGCCACCCGTGAGGTGGTGCACGCCGCCCAGCGACAGCATCTGCGAACCGTACTCGGCCGTGGTGACATGGCCCACGACCTCGCCCTTGTAGCGCACGTTGGCCTGCTCGGCGCCCAGGAAGCGGTCGGTGTCGATCTTCACCTTGAAGCTGCAGTAGCTGAAGATGCCTTCGGTGACGACGGTGACCATGTCGACGCCCTGGGCTTTCGAAGCCACGATGAAGGGCGCGGGCTTGTAGTCGGGGTAGGTGGTGGACGAGCCCACGCCGGTGACGAAGACCTCGTCGGCGTGCAGCAGGTCGCCGTTCCAGTCGGGCGTGGCATCGGCCTCGGCCGCCTCGGCGCCGGGCCGGTCGAAGGGCACGAGCGCCGGCTGCTCGCTGGCGAGCGTGCGGCGCAGCAGCACCACCGGGTCGACGCGCACCAGCACGCCCTGGCGGTTGGCGTAGCGGTCGCAGGCGCCGGTGCGGCCGTCGGAGATCTGGCACAGCACCGGGCAGGCGTTGCACTCGACCTTGGCGGTGCTCATCTTCTCGTTGCGCGGCGGCGCCTTGCCGAAGGCGGCGCCGCCGGCCTGCGCGACCAGGGGCATGTCGATGCCGGGCAATCCGTCTGTCTTGGTGTGTTCAGTCATCGGGGCGATCTCGTGGTGTGGTGCTGTCGGAGCGGGTCTTCAGGCTCCGGAGGTTTGCAACAAACGTGCCGTGCAGGTGCTTGTGCGGCGGCTTTCGTTTGTGTAGCATCCCCTACACTTTCATGTTGCGTTCACTACATCAAAGGTCAATGTAGCAAACAGGCCCGATGCTTGCAATGGTGTTTTCTCGCGGTGTTCATCGGGGTTTTTCCGACCAACGACAATGGAGGGTTGCTAGCCGGCCGATGGCGGACGCCCCAAAGGCGTGCATTTCGGCTCAGCCACCCTTTTCTGTCTTCAACCAACACTTGAGTTCTGTATGAGTGCATTCAGCGAAGAACGCGTCCTGAGCGTCCACCACTGGACCGACCGCCTGTTCACCTTCACCACCACGCGCGACCCGGCGCTGCGCTTCTCGAACGGTCATTTCACGATGATCGGCCTGAAGGTCAACAACAAGCCCCTGCTGCGCGCCTACAGCATCGTGAGCCCGAACTACGAGGAGCACCTGGAGTTCCTGAGCATCAAGGTGGAAGACGGCCCGCTCACCTCGAAGCTGCAGCACATCCAGGTGGGCGACACCGTGATCGTGGGCCGCAAGCCCACCGGCACGCTGCTGATCGACTACACGCTGCCGGCCAAGCGCCTGTACCTGTTCGGCACGGGCACCGGCCTGGCGCCGTTCATGAGCATCATCCGCGACCCCGACACCTACGAGAAGTTCGAGCAGGTCATCCTGGTGCACGGCGTGCGCCAGGTCGACGAGCTGGCCTACCACGACCTCGTGACCGACCACCTGCCCAAGCACGAGATCCTGGGCGAGATGATCGCCAAGCAGCTGCTGTACTACCCGACGGTCACGCGCGAGGAGTTCCGCAACCAGGGCCGCGTCACCGACCTGATCGAGAGCAACAAGCTCACCGACGACCTGGGCCTGCCCCCGCTGAACGTCGAGGAAGACCGCGTGATGCTGTGCGGCAGCCCCGGCCTGCTGGTCGACCTGAAGCACATCCTGGAAAAGCGCGGCTTCAAGGAAGGCAACACCTCGACGCCGGGCGACTTCGTGGTCGAACGCGCCTTCGCCGAGAAGTAAGACCCGATACAGAGGCGCTGCGCGCACGATGGCCGACTCCCGCTCCGTCAGCAAGCCCAAGCCCCAGCGCCGCACCGGCGTGCGCGAGGCCGCGGCCCAGGCCACGCGCGACAGCATCCTCAAGGCGGCGACCAAGGTGTTCGCCAAGTACGGCTACGACGGCGGCAGCGTGGAGAAGATCTCCAAGGCCGCCAAGTCGTACGACCGGATGATCTACTACTACTTCGGCAGCAAAGAGGGCCTGTTCATCGCGGTGCTCGAAGGCATCTACCAGCGCATGGACGATGCCGAAGCCGCCATTGCGCTCGACGCCTCGCGGCCCGTGGAAGCGCTCACCGAAGTCATCCGCTTCGTGCTCGGCTACTACCGCAAGAACCCCGAGTTCGTCACCCTGCTGAACACCGAGAACCTGCACAAGGGCCGGCACATCTCGAAGTCGCTGCGGGCGCGCGAGTACTCGTCGCGGGCGGTGGCCATCATTTCGGAAATCCTTGCCAGCGGCGCGGCCCAGGGCCTGTTCCGCACCGACCTCGTGGCGCGCGACATCTACCTGCTGATCGCGTCCACCGGCTATTTCTACACCTCGAACCGGCACACGCTCACGGCCTTCCTCGGCGAGCCGCTGGAGTCGCCGGAAGCCGTCGCGCACTGGGAAGATTTCGTCATCGAGACCCTGCTGCGCACCGTGCGCGCGGACGACATCCAGGAACAAGACAACAACTCCCCACCCCACGACGAGGACACCACGAAATGGCAGAAATCGCAGCCGGCGCAAAGTCGGGCAAGGTCGTCATAAAGAACATCGGGCTGCTGCTCTCGGGCGACATCGACAAGCCCATCCTCGACGCCGACACCCTGGTGGTGAACGACGGCCTGATCGTGGCGGTCGGCAAGGAGAAAGACTGCGACCTCGAAGGCGCCGTCACCGTCATCGATGCGCGCAAGACCTGCGTCGCACCCGGCCTCATCGACAGCCACGTGCACCCGGTGTTCGGCGACTGGACGCCGCGCCAGGGCCAGATCGGCTGGATCGACTCCACCATGCACGGCGGCGTGACCACCATGATTTCCGCTGGCGAGGTGCACCTGCCCGGCCGACCGAAAGACATCGTCGGCCTGAAGGCGTTGGCCATCACCGCGCAGCGCGCCTTCGACAACTTCCGCCCCGGCGGCGTGAAGGTGCTCGCCGGCGCACCGGTGATCGAAAAGGGCATGGTCGAGAGCGACTTCAAGGAACTCGCCGAAGCCGGCGTGGGCCTCTTGGGCGAAGTGGGCCTGGGCTCGGTGAAGGCCGGCTACGAAGCCAAGGAGATGGTGGCCTGGGCGCGCAAGTACGGCATCCAGAGCACGATCCACACGGGCGGCCCGTCGATCCCGGGCTCGGGCCTGATCGACAAGGACGTGGTGCTCGAAGCCGACGCCGACATCATCGGCCACATCAACGGCGGCCACACCTCGCTGCCCGAGGCGCATGTGTGCGAGCTGTGCGAGAAGAGCACGCGCGCCATCGAGATCGTGCACAACGGCAACGAGAAGGTCGCCATCGCGGCGGCCAAGGCCGCGCTCGAACTGAAGTGCCCGCACCGCGTGATCCTGGGCACCGACGGGCCCGCGGGCTCGGGCGTGCAGCCGCTGGGCATCCTGCGCATGGTGGCGATGCTGTCGTCGATCGCGAACATTCCGGCCGAGCTGGTGTTCTGCTTCGCCACCGGCAACACGGCGAAGATCCGCAAGCTCAACTGCGGCCTGATCGAGGTGGGCCGCGCGGCCGACTTCGTGTTCATGGACCGTGCCCAGCATTCACCCGCGCCGGGTCTGCTCGAAAGCGTGCAGCTGGGCGACATCCCGGGCGTGGGCATGGTGATGATCGACGGCCTCGTGCGCTGCGGCCGCAGCCGCAACACGCCGCCGGCCACCGAGATCCCGGTGGTGGTGTCGGGCGGGCACTGAACCTGAGTGCACGCGCCCGGCGGCGGCCTCAGCCGCCGCTGCGGTGCGAGCGGAAGACCAGGTAGCGCGCCGAGAGAAAGTTGGCGCCCAGGCCCGCGATGCTGCCCAGCGCCACGCCGAGCGCGGCGGCCCAGCGGCCTTCCACCCAGTGCAGCGTGAGCACGTAGGTGCCGTAGTTCAGCACGGCGCCGGCCAGCATGGTCGTGAGGTAGCCCAGGTATTCGCGCCAGACCGAACGCCCCGTGGCGGCGCCGGCCGCGCTCGCCGCGAAGGTGTAGCGGCGGTTGTAGAGCCAGGTGGTGGTGGCGGCGGCCAGGAACGACACGACGCGCGCGCCGTACCACCCCAAGAGCGGTGCCAGCAGGTAGAGCACCGTCACGTCCACCACGAAGCCGATCACGCCGGCCACGGCGAACGAGAGGAACTCGCGCCCGATCTTCATCGCGCCGCCGTCAGTGCGCGCGCAGGCTCTTGCGCAAGCTCTCGCGCACGCAGGGCTGCGCCAGGTAGCGCAGCCGCTTGGCCTCCTGCCGGCCCAGCGTGACGGTGTGCATCACCACGCCGCAGACGAAGGACAGCAGCGCCGCCAGCATCGCACCGGTGGCGAGCACCGCCGTGGGCAGCCGCGGCACCAGGCCGGTGTGGGCGTAGGTCATGAACAGCGGCAGGGCCAGCGCGAGCGCAGCGATCGCGAGCACGGCCGCGACGATCGAGAAGAACTGCAGCGGCCGCTCGCTCACGAACAGCTTGCCGATGGTCTTCAGGATGCGCCAGCCGTCGCGGTAGGTCGAGAGCTTGCTGTGCGAGCCTTCGGGGCGCGTGCTGTAGGCGGTGGCTTCCTCGGCGTAGGGCATGCGCAGTTCGAGCGCGTGCACGGTCAGCTCGGTCTCGATCTCGAAGCCCTGCGACAGGGCCGGGAACGACTTGGCGTAGCGGCGCGAGAACACGCGGTAGCCCGAGAGCATGTCGGTGAGGCCGCCGCCGAAGAGCTGCGCCACGGTGCCCGTGAGCAGCCAGTTGCCGAAGCGGTGGCCGGCGCGGTAGGTGAGCGCGTCCTGGCCGTCGTCCACGCGGCTGCCGACCACCATGTCGAGGTTGCCCTCGACCAGCCGCGCGATGAGGCGCGGCGCGGCGGTGGTGTCGTAGGTGGCGTCGCCGTCGACCATCACGTAGATGTCGGCCTCGACGTCGGCGAACATGCGCCGCACCACGTTGCCCTTGCCGCGCGCGGCCACGTGCGTGACGATCGCGCCGGCCGCGCGGGCCACGGCGGCCGTGTCGTCGGTGGAGTTGTTGTCGAAGACGTGGATCTCGGCGCCCGGCAAGGCCGCGCGGAAGCCCTCGATCACCTGTGTGATGGCCAGGGCCTCGTTGAAGCAGGGAATGACGGCGGCAATGCGCGGCATGGCGGACACGGGGGCGGGTCGGTGGTCGGTCGTCATGGAGCGGTCGTCGGAAGGAGTCGGTAGGCGCGGCTGCCGTCTTGTTCGTGCAGCAGGCCATAGTACTGGTCGAAGCCGGGCCGCACGCTGAGCACTTTCACCATCTCGGGCGACATGACGACGGTGGTGAAGCCCTCGGCCGCCAGCTTGCGCGCCGTGTCGCCGGCCGACATCAGCAGGTAGTCGCGGTAGCGCCAGCGCCCCAGCGTGTCGCCCCAGATCGGGTTGGGGCCGTAGTAGATCGCCTCGTTCAGCGCGATCTGGTAGACGCGGCCGGTCACGTTGCGGCGCACGTAGTCCATCACGCCGTAGCCCGGCACGTGCTTGCGCAGGAAGGCCTCGCGCGACTCGGGCGTGAGCGAGATCATCGACACCTTGGTGGCCGTCTGGCCCACCGACACGGCGGCCAGCACGGCCAGCAGCAGCACCACGACCCAGTCGCCGACGCCGGCGCCGCTGCGCGGACCGTCGGGTGCGACCGCAGCGGGCGCTGCGCGCAGGCGGCGCACGCCCGCCGCGACCCAGCCGAACAGCACCTGCCAGCCCACGGCGGCCGTCATGGCGAGCAGCGGGAACGAGGCCATGAGGTAGCGCGGGTAGCGCGAGGTCACGACCCACACGGCCACCGAGTACAGGCAGAACCAGCCCGCCGCGCGCACGGCGGCGGAGCGCTTCCACCACACGCTGAAGGGCGCGAGGAACACCGACCAGATCAGCGCGTTGGGCATCTCGGCGTGATCGCGCACGTCGGCCACCTGCTGCACGTAGTCGGCCGGCACCCATTCGGTGAAGCCGAACACGCGCGCGCCGATCGGGTTGAAGGGGTCGCCCGTCATGATCGCGTTGCGCGCGTACCAGTAGATGCACGGGATCAGGAAGCACAGCAGCGCGGGCGCCCAGGCCCGCCACACGCGACGCTCGTGGCGCACCACGAACACCGCCACCAGCGGCAGGAAGATCAGCGCCTGGTACTTCGAGCCCGCCGCCACGCCGAGGCAGAACGCCGCCAGGCTGAGCCAGCGCGTGCCGTCACGCAGCGGTTCGGATTCGCGCCACCACCACAGCGCCACGAAGGCCGACAGCACGAACAGCGCCACGCCCATGTCGATCAGCGCGTTGGCGTAGTCGCCCATGCCCAGCCAGATGGCCGCACCGATGCAGGCGGTGAGCCGGTTGGCGTGCAGGATGCCCAGGCGGAAGATCATCAGCACCGACAGCGCGCCCGCCAGGCCGTTGAGGAAGTGCGGCAGCACGTCGTCGCCCACCTGCAGCGCGGCGGCGTACAGCAGGTTGTAGTTGTAGGGGAACCAGGGGTAGCGCAGCCAGTCGTGGATGCCCAGCGTGCCCTGCTGCGCCACGAGGCGTGCATACGGCAGGTGGTACATCAGCTCGTCGAAGGCGGCCGGCGGCGCGAGCGGCGCCACCAGCGCGGGCAGTGCGACCAGCGCCAGCGCGATGGCGGCGATGCGTTCGAAGCGGGTCCACGGCGGCGTGGCGGGCGCGGCCGCGCGCAGCGCGCGCACCTCGGCACGCCAGCCGCGCCACTGCCACGCAGCGGCCACGACGCCCGCGCCGATCAGGCCGAGCGTGGCCTCGCGGCGGAAGAGCCCGAAGATGGCCAGCGCCTGGAAGGCACAGATGTAAAGGCCGACGCCGAGTGCGGCCGACATGGCCGCTTCGAGCCAGGCGTCGCGGCGCGACGGGGGGCGCAGGCGCGCGAGCACCGCGCGGCCGGCACCCCAGCAGGCAATCACGAAGATCGCGAACTGGGCGTAGTGCGCGGCGGCAAAGATCAGCTTCTGAATATCAACTCCCGTGGCCGGTCACGCCGGTCGCGCCGACCGGCCGGCAGGTTCAAAGGTTCGGCGCCAGCAGGCGCTCGAGCTCCGCTTCGCTCGTGCGGCGCCGCGCGGCCTGGTCCTGCAACTGGTCGTGCCCGATCTTGCCGACGTTGAAGTACGTCGCATCGGGGTGCCCGAGGTAGAAGCCGCTCACGCTGGCGGCGGGCATCATAGCGAGGCTCTCCGTCAGGGTCATGCCAATGTCCGCGCAGTTCAGAAGGTCGAACATCGGGCCCTTCACGCTGTGGTCGGGGCAGGCCGGGTAGCCGGGCGCGGGGCGGATGCCGCGGTACTTCTCGGCAATCATGTCGTCGTTGCTCAGGCCCTCGTGGGGCGCGTAGCCCCACAGGTCGGTGCGCACGCGGTGGTGCATGGCTTCGGCAAAAGCCTCGGCCAGCCGGTCGGCCAGGGCCTTGAGCATGATGGCCGAGTAGTCGTCGAGGTCGTCGATGAAGAACTTCTCTTTCTTCTCGACGCCCAGGCCGGCCGTGACGGCGAACACGCCGACGTAGTCCTTCACGCCGCTGTCCTTGGGGGCGACGAAGTCGGCCAGGCAGCGGCTGGGGCGCATCACGCCGTCGATCATCTGCTTCTCGGTCTGCTGGCGCATGCCGTACCAGGTGAGCGCGACTTCGCTGCGCGTCTCGTCGGTGTACAGCTCAATGTCGTCGTCGTTCACGGTGTTGGCGGGCCAGAAGCCGACCACGCCGCTGGCGCTGAGCCAGCGCCCTTCGATCAGGCGCTTGAGCATGCGCTGGCCGTCGGCGTACACGCGCACGGCCTCGGTGCCGACGATCTCGTCCTTCAGGATGGCGGGGAACGGGCCGGCCAGGTCCCAGGTCTGGAAGAACGGGCCCCAGTCGATGTACTTGGCCAGCTCGGTGAGGTCGAAGTTCTTGAACACGCGCCGGCCGATGAACTTGGGCACGGTGGGCACGAAGTTCGCGAAGTCGACGGGCGTCTTGTTGGCGCGCGCCTTGGCCAGCGGCCACATCGGCACCTGCTTCTTGTTGGCGTGCTGCGTGCGCACCTTCTCGTAGTCGGCGTTGATCTCGTCGATGTACGCGGTGGCCTGGTCCGAGAGCAGGCTCTGCGCCACGCTCACGCTGCGCGAGGCGTCGGGCACGTAGACCACGGGGCCCTCGTAGTGCGGCGCGATCTTCACGGCGGTGTGCACGCGGCTGGTGGTGGCGCCGCCGATGAGCAGCGGGATCTTCTTGATGCGGAAGTGGTCGTCCTTCTGCATCTCGCCGGCCACGTACTGCATCTCTTCGAGGCTGGGCGTGATGAGGCCCGACAGGCCCACGATGTCCGCGCCCTCGACCTTGGCCTTCGCCAGAATTTCGTGGCACGGGACCATCACGCCCATGTTCACCACTTCGAAGTTGTTGCACTGGAGCACGACGGTGACGATGTTCTTGCCGATGTCGTGCACGTCGCCCTTCACGGTGGCGATGATGATCTTGCCCTTGGTGCGCACGTCGCGGCCCGCGGCCTCGTCCTGGCGCTTTTCTTCCTCGATGTACGGAATGAGGTGGGCCACGGCCGACTTCATCACGCGCGCCGACTTCACCACCTGCGGCAGGAACATCTTGCCCTGGCCGAACAGGTCGCCCACGATGTTCATGCCGTCCATGAGCGGGCCTTCGATCACGTGCAGCGGACGCCCGCCCTTGGCGAGGATCTGCTGGTAGGCCTCTTCGGTGTCTTCGACGATGAAGTCGGTGATGCCGTGCACCATCGCGTGCGACAGGCGCTGGTTGACGTGCACCGGGTGCTCGGGCGTGCCACGCCATTCGAGCTTCTTGCTGTCGTCCTTGGCGCCGCTCTTGGCGGTCTCGGCCACCTCGACCAGGCGCTCGCCCGCGTCGGGGCGGCGGTTGAGCACCACGTCTTCCACGCGCTCGCGCAGCGTGGGTTCGAGGTCGTCGTACACGCCGACCATGCCGGCGTTGACGATGCCCATGTCCATGCCCGCCTGGATGGCGTGGTACAGGAACACGGTGTGGATGGCCTCGCGCACCGGGTCGTTGCCGCGGAAGCTGAAGCTCACGTTGCTCACGCCGCCCGACACCTTGGCGCCGGGCAGGTTCTCTTTGATCCAGCGCACGGCGTTGATGAAGTCGACCGCGTAGTTGTCGTGCTCCTCGATGCCGGTGGCGATGGCGAAGATGTTCGGGTCGAAGATGATGTCTTCGGGCGGAAAGCCCACTTCATCGACCAGCACGCGGTAGGCGCGCTCGCAGATCTCGATCTTGCGTGCGTAGGTGTCGGCCTGGCCCTTCTCGTCGAAGGCCATGACCACGGCGGCGGCGCCGTAGCGCTTGACCAGCTTGGCCTCGTGCTTGAACTTGTCGACGCCCTCCTTCATGGAGATCGAGTTGACGATGCCCTTGCCCTGGATGCAGCGCAGGCCGGCCTCGATGACCTCCCACTTGGAGCTGTCGACCATCACCGGCACGCGCGCGATGTCGGGCTCGCTGGCGATGAGGTTCAGGAAACGCACCATGGCGGCCTTGCTGTCGAGCATGGCCTCGTCCATGTTGATGTCGATCACCTGCGCGCCGTTCTCCACCTGCTGGCGCGCGACGGCCAGGGCGTCCTCGAACTGGCCGTTGAGGATCATGCGCGCGAAGGCCTTGGAGCCGGTGACGTTGGTGCGCTCGCCGATGTTGACGAACAGCGAGCCTTCGCCGATGGCGACCGGCTCGAGGCCGGACAGCTTCATGGGAGGGGGAGCGACGGGAGCGGAAACGGATGCGGGAATCTGGGACATGGCCTCACCTGCGGAAGAGTCGGACAGGCGAGCGTCGTTGTCGCCCCAAGCCTGACGATTCGCCTCTGTGGCGAACCGCTGCAACGCTCCTTGGGAAGTCGCGCATTTTAGGTCGATTCGATTGCGCCCTGGGAAAACCCCAGTTTTCATTCCTGCACGTGTCAACAGAATGCGCCCACCGTTTCTGAACGAACGTTCGTGTTTTTAACCAAACGTAAGGGAGTTCGCCGATGGCCAGGAAGTGGAATGTCCGGTTGCAGCATGCAGCCACCCCGATGCGCGCCGTGGCCTTGAGCTGCGGCCTCCTGGCCGCCGCGGCCCTCGCGGTTCACGCGCCACCAGCGCGTGCCGCCGCCGGCGACAGCGCCACGCGCGTCGAGGCCCGCGTCACCTCCGACACGGCGAAGACCAAATACCCGATCGTGCTGGTCCACGGCCTGCTGGGCTTCGACAACCTGCTGGGCGTCGACTACTTCTACGACATCCCCGGCAGGCTGGCCGCCGCGGGCGCCAAGGTGTACGTGGCGCAGGTGTCGGGCACCAACACCTCCGAGATCCGCGGCGAGCAGCTGCTGCAGGAGCTCAAGACCATCCGCGCGCTGGAGCAGAACCCGACGCTCAAGTTCAACCTCATCGGCCATTCGCAGGGCTCGCCCACGGTGCGCTACGTGGCGGCGGTGGCACCCGACATGGTGGCCTCGGTCACGTCGGTGGGCGGCGCCAACGGCGGCTCGAAGGTGGCCGACCTGCTCGCCAAGCTGCCCGAAGGCGGCATCGGCCAGACCCTGGTGGTGAAGGCCGTCGGCCTGCTGACGGGGCTGATCGGCTTTCTCTCGGGCAAGGACCCGAGCCAGCTGCCCGAAGTGCCGCTGAACGCGCTGGCCTCGCTGACCACGGCAGGCGGCGCGGCCTTCGACGCCAAGTTCCCGCAGGGGCGCCCCGCGCCGGGCTCGTCGTGCGACGTGAAGAGCGGTGCGGCCGTGGCCAACGGCGTGCGCTACTACTCGTGGTCGGGCGTGTCGACCAGCTTCAACCTGTTCGACCCGAGCGACACGGCGCTGTCGACGCTGGGCAGCCTGTTCTTCTTCGGCGAGGCCAACGACGGCCTGCTCGCGGTCTGCACCACGCGCCTGGGCACCCACCTGGGCGACTACCGCCAGAACCACCTGGACGAGGTGAACCAGGCCTTCGGCAACACCTACGGCAGCCAGTTCCCGTACTACGAGAAGAAGCCGCCGGAGCTGTTCAGGGAGCAGGCCGCGCGACTCAAGAGCGCGGGGCTCTGAGGACGCTGCGCATGCGCGGTGTGGCCTTGACCATCGGCGCCGTCGCGCTGGTGGCCGCGGGGACCGGCTGGCTGGCGCTCGGCCCCGGGGCGGTCGATGCGCCGCAGGCCGCCGCGCCCCGCGCCACGGCGGCGGTCGCGGTGCCCGGCGCGCCCCCCCCGGTGCCGCAAGCTGCGGCGGCCCCCGACGCCCTGCTCACCAGCGACCTCATCACCCTCTTCGACCAGGTGCTTGCCGAAGCGCAGGCCGACAGCAAGGCCACGCTGATGGCCCGCGCGCCCGCCCTGCTCGCCCAGCGCCTGCGCGAAGACTGGCGCGTGCGCGCGCTGGGCCTGCTCGAGCGCTACGTCGACATGCAGGAAGCCCTGCGCGCCCTGCAGCCGCCCGCGCCCGGCGACCCGGCCTTTTTGCGCCGCAGCCTGGAGGCGCGCGAGGCGGTGCGCCGTCAGTTCTTCGCGCCCGAGGAAATCGAAGGCCTGTTCGGCGACCAGATCCGGCAGGACCGGTTCATGGCCGAGAAGATGGAGTTGCTGTCCAACCCCGACCTCACGCCCGAGCAGCGCGCCGCGGCGCTGGCCCAAAGCGAGCAGGCCTGGCTGTCGCCGGCGCAGCGCGAGGTGCGCAAGGAGGCGGTGGCCCATCTGGACGTGATGCGCCAGACCGAGGCGCTGCAGGCGCGCGGCGCCAGCCCCCAGGAGCGCTTTGCCGCGCGCAGCGAGGCCTACGGCTACGAGGTGGCGCGCGGCCTGGCCACGCTCGACCAGGAAACCCAGGAATGGAACGCCCGGCTCGACCGCTACGCCAGCGCGCCCGAGGCCGAGCGGGCCCAGCTGCGCGAGACGCTCTTCAACGAGAACGAGCGCCTGCGCCTGAGCGGTGCCCTGGCGATGCGCTCGGCTGCCGCGTCCAAGCCGGCGAAGTGAATCGGCTAAGTAAGCGCAGGCTTACGCAGGTTGCGCTTCGCCCATGGCCGAGGCCGGCAGGCCGAACACGCGGTCGAAGGCCCAGTTGAAGACGAAGGTGTAGACCAGGAAGAACACCACCAGGCCCAGGTCCATCACCAGCGCCTGCCAGAGCGACACGCCCAGGCCCCAGGCCAGCATCGGCACCAGGAAGGCGATCAGGCCGCCCTCGAAGCCGATGGCGTGGGCGATGCGGCGCTTCAGGCTGCGCCCGCGCACCGCCTGGCGCGACTCCCAGCGCTCGAACAGGGCGTTGAAGGTCAGGTTCCAGATCACCGCGATCACCGAGGCGCCCACCGCCAGCAGGCCCGAGTGGCCAAGCCCCGCGTCCGACATCAGGGCCAGGCCGGCGCTGGCCGCCACGATGGCGATGCCCTCGTAGAGGGAGATGTAAACGATCCGACGCTGAAGGCCCTGCATGACTGTTTCTCTGTGTGTTTGACTGCGATGGAGGGACTTTATTTGCTTTTAGTTGATATAAAAAGTTAACTTATTTCAGTTTTATTGATAGATCGGGGCGCCATGGCTTTCTCCAGCGACAACGTCGAGGTCTTCCTGGCCGTGATCGACCACGGCTCGTTCTCGGCCGCCGCGCGGGCGCTGCGCAAGGTGCCGTCGGCCGTGAGCATGGCCATCGCCAACCTGGAGGCCGAGCTGGCGCTGCCGCTGTTCGACCGCAGCGGCCGCGAGCCCCAGCCCACGTCGGCTGCGCGCTCGCTCGAACCGCAGGCGCGGCTGCTCGCGGCCCAGTTGCGGCAGTTGCAGGTGCAGGCGCTGGCGCTCACGCAGGGGCTGGAAGACCGGCTCACGTTGGCCATCGCGCCCGAACTGCTGGCGGCGCCATGGAGCGGGCCGCTCGCCGCGCTGGCCGACGACTACCCTCTGCTGCAGGTCGAGGTGCTGGCCGCGCCGCAGGCCGATGCGCTGGCGCTGCTGCACAGCGGCCGGGCGCAGCTGGCGCTGGTGTTCGAGCGCCCCAGCCTCGACGGCCGCGAGGGCTTCCAGGAGGTGGGCAGCGACACCATGGTGGCCGTGATGGCGCCCGAGCACCCGGTGCTGCGCGCGGCGGCCGGCGGGCGCCTGCGCGAGGAGCACCTGACGAACACGCGCCAGATCGTGGTCGCGGGGCGCGACCTGGCCACCAGCGACCCGCGCTTCGTGTTCGCCCGGCATGTCTGGCGCACCGACAACGCGCTGGCCGCGCTGAGCCTGATCACCGCCGGGCTGGGCTGGGGCTGGCTGCCGCGCAACTTCGCGCGGCCGCACGTGGCGGCGGGCGCGCTGGTCGAGATCCCGTTCGAGAACCTCAGCAACGGGCTGGACCTGTGGGTGGACGTGGTGTGGTCGCGCGAACGGCCGCTGGGCCTGGGCGCGCAGCGCTTCGTGGCGCTGATCGCACGCGACCGGCAGGCGGCGGCCGGCATCGGGACGCCGGCCGTGTGAGCCGGGTCAATTCTTTCCGTGGCCGTGGCCGTGCCCGCCTCCACCGCCGTGCCCACCGCCCCCGCCGTGCGGACGCCCTCCTCCACCCCCGCCGCCCCCACCGGGCCGGCCGCCGCCCGGATGCGGATGCGACACGCCCGGTGGCGGCCCGGGCCGGAAGCCCGGCTGCGGTCGCGGCGGGCGGAACCCGGGGTCGACGGGCGGCCGGATGCCCGGCCCGTGCGGGGGACGAACCCCGGGCCCATGAGGCGGACGGACCCCAGGTCCGTGGGGCGGACGCACGCCAGGCCCCGGCCAGGGCCGCGGCTGCCAGCCCGGGTGCACGGGCGGCGGCGGACGCCAACCCGCGATCGGCGGCGGCGGGGGCCGGTGGCCCCACCAGCGCCGGTCGCCGTACCAGGGGCGGTCGCGGTAGTAGTCGGCCCAGTAGCTGCCGATCACGAAGCTCACGATCGGCACGCCGATGACCGCGCCGTAGGTGGCCAGCGGCACGCGCTGCTGCTGGTAGGCGTAGTCGAGGTTCCTGGCCCAGACCCAGCCGCGCCCGCCGTCGGGCAGCACCACGTCGCACCAGCCGTAGCCGCTGGTGCAGCCGACCACGTCGACCGGCTGCCCCGGCCCGAGCCGCGCCACCAGCGGGTAGTCGCCCGAGGGCCCGGCGCGCAGGTTGACCGCGCCGCGCGTGAAGGCCTGCTGCGCCGCCGCCGCGAACGGCAGCAGCAGGACGAGCGCGCCCAAGGCAGCGCGGCGCAAGAAGGATGTGGCGTTCATGGGAGGCTCCTGTGCGCCCCAGCGTAGGCGTGGGGCGGGGAGCCGTCAATCAGCCGAGGGCGCGCGCGGCGCCCGGCTTCAGGCGGCTTCTTTGTAGAAGCCGTTGCTGTTCAGGAGACGGCCCTTCGCAGGCGCCACCGCTGCACCGATCGCCGCGATGTGGTCCGGCGTCGTGCCGCAGCAGCCGCCCACGATGTTCACCAGCCCCTCGGCCGCGAACTCGTGCAGCAGGCGCGAGGTGACGTCGGGCGTCTCGTCGAAGCCGGTGTCGCTCATCGGGTTGGGCAGGCCGGCGTTCGGGTAGCAGCTGATGTAGGTGTCGCCCGCCACGCGCGCCAGCTCCTGGATGTAGGGGCGCATCAGCGTCGCGCCCAGCGCGCAGTTCAGCCCGATGGCCAGCGGCTGCGCATGGCGCACGCTGTGCCAGAAGGCCGTGACGGTCTGGCCGCTGAGGATGCGGCCCGAGGCGTCGGTCACCGTGCCGCTGATGATCAGCGGCAGGCGCTGGCCGCTGTTGTCGAAGTACTCGTCCACCGCGAACAGCGCGGCCTTGGCGTTGAGCGTGTCGAAGATGGTCTCGACCAGGATCACGTCGGCGCCGCCTTCGACCAGCGCCTCGGTCTGCTCGTAGTACGCCGCGCGCAGCGATTCGAAATCGACATTGCGCGCGCCGGGGTCGTTCACGTCGGGGCTGATGCTGGCCGTCTTGGGGGTCGGGCCGAGGGCGCCGGCCACGAAGCGCGGCTTGTCCGGCGTGCTGTACTTGTCGCAGGCCGCGCGCGCCAGCTTGGCCGACTCGAGGTTCATCTCGCGCGCCAGGTGGGCCATCTTGTAGTCCTCCTGCGCGATGGTGGTGGCGCCGAAGGTGTTGGTCTCGATGAGGTCGGCACCGGCCGCGAGGTAGGCCTCGTGGATGTCGGTGATGACGTCGGGGCGCGTGAGCGACAGCAGCTCGTTGTTGCCCTTCACGTCGCGCTCGAAGTCCTTGAAGCGCTCGCCGCGGTATTGCTCTTCGGTGAGCTTGAAGCGCTGGATCATCGTGCCCATCGCGCCGTCGAGGATGGCAATGCGGTTGGCGAGGATGCCCGGCAGCGCCTGGCCGCGGGTATAGATGAGGGGCTTGGTCATGTCCGCGATTGTAAAAACCCCGGTCTGGCCCGGCGCGCAGGCGGGTCTTGCCGGCGTCAGCCTTGCCCGCCCGCGATCTCCGCCAGCGCCTGCACGAAGCGCGCGTTGTCCGCGTCGGTGCCCACCGACACGCGGATGAAGGTCTCGAAGCCCGGCTCCTTCCAGGGCTTGACGATGATCCCGCGCGCCAGCAGGGCCTCGTTGACCGGCGCGTTGGGCCGCCCGAGATCGACGAACAGGAAGTTGGCCGCCGAAGGCGCGATGCGCAGGCCCGGCCAGACCGACCCGGCCAGGGCGCGCAGCTGCGCCGCCAGCGCCTCGCGCTGTTGCACGGTGCGCGCCACCGCCTGCGCCATGAAGGCCTCGTCGCCCCAGGCCGCCAGCGCCGCGGCCTGCGCCGCCAGGTTCACGTTGAAGGGCGTGCGCACGCGGTCGAGCAGCTGCACCAGCGCCGCGTCGGACGCAATGCCGTAGCCCACGCGTAGGCCGGCCAGGCCCCAGGCCTTGGAGAAGGTGCGCAGCACGATCCAGGGGGCGCGGCCTTCGCCGGCCGCCTGCCATGCGCGCAGCAGGGCGAGCACGTCGGGGTAGCCGGGCGCCAGCCGCGCATATTCGTAGTAGGCCTCGTCCACCACCAGCAGCGTGCCCGCGGGCACCGCCGCGAGCAGGCGCGCGAAGTCGCTCGCATCGAACATGCAGCCGACCGGGTTCGAGGGGTTGGCCAGCATCACCACCTTGGGCCCGCGCGCGAGCGCGGCGCACCAGGCGTCGACGTCGAAGCCGAGTTCCGGCGTGAGCGTCAGCAGCTCGACCTGCGCGCCCATCATGCGCGGGTAGATCTCGTGCAGGCCGAAGGCCGGGCGCTGCGTGAGCACGCGGTCGCCCGGCGACAGCAGCGCCTGGCACAGCATCTGCAGGATGTCCTCGGAGCCGTTGCCGATCACCACCTCGCCGGGCTGCGCGCCGGTGCGCTGCGCGATGGCGGCACGCAGCGCCGTGGAGTTGGCGTCGGGATAGGTGCCCGCGCGCGCCGCCAGGTCGACCAGCGCCCGCGCCACCGCGGGGCTGGGGCCGTACGGGTTCTCGTTGCTCGCCAGCCGCGCGATCTCGCTGACGCCGTAGCGCGCGCGCACGGCGTCCGAGGACAGCCCCGCGTTGTAGGGCGGCAGCGGTGGCACCTCGGGGCGCGCGAACGCGTGGATGGCGGCGCTCACCGGGCGCCGCCTTCGACGAAGGCCAGCACCGCTTCCAGCATCCGGCGCACGTGCGGCTTCACGCCCGCGGCCACGTCGGGCAGGTAGTCGAAGGGCAGCGCTTCCTGCATGTAGCTGGACTGGGTCATCTCCAGCTGCACCGCGTGCACGCCGCCGGCCGGGTTGCCGTACTGGCGCGTGATGTGGCCGCCCTTGAAGCGGCCGTTGAGCACGCCGGTGTAGCCCGGCGCCGATTCGGCGATGCCGCGCAGCGTGGCGGCCAGCGCGGGGTCGCAGCTCTTGCCGTCGGCGGTGCCCAGGTTCAGGTCGGGCAGCTTGCCTTCGAAGAAGCGCGGCAGCACGGAGCGGATGGAGTGCGCGTCCCACAGCGCGACGGTGCCGTGCGCGGCCGTGAGGCGATCGAGCTCGGCCTGCAGCTGCTGGTGGTATGGGCGCCAGACGGCCTCGCGGCGTTCGGCAACTTCTTCGTCGGACGGGTGGTCTTCGGGCTTCGCGTAGACCGGCGTGTCATCGAAGGTGTCGACCGGGCACAGGCCGGTGACGCTCTGGCCCGGGTACAGGCTGGCGCCGTCCGGCGGACGGTTCAGGTCGACCACGTAGCGCGAGTGCGTGGCCACGAGCACCGAGGCGCCGAGTGCGTCGGCGAAGTCGTAGAGCTGCTCGAGGTGCCAGTCGGTGTCGGGCACGTGGCGCGCCTCGTCGGTGAAGCGGGCGGCCAGTGCGGGCGGCACGTGCGTGCCGACGTGCGGCATCGAGATCAGCAGCGGGCGCGTGCCCTGGCGGAAGCGGAACGCCGGTTCGGTGGTGGTGAAGGCCATGGGAATTCAGTCCTTGAGGAGTTGGGTGCGCGCGGCAACGAAGGCGGCTGCGGCATCGCCATGCAGCGCGTGGCGCCCGGCCGTGACGCGCGGGCGGCCCGCCACCCAGACCGCGTCGACGGCCGAGGTGCGGTGGCTCGCGAACACATGGGCCGAGAGCATGTCAGGTGCCGACAGGCCCTGCAGCGCGAGGTGATGGGCATCGAGCACGACGAAGTCGGCCTGCTGCCCCGCGGCCAGCCCGCCGACCGCGCGGCCCGACGCCTGCGCCCCGCCCTGCACCGCTTCGAGCGTGAGCGCGGTGGCCACGTGCGGCTGCGCCGCGCTGGCGCCGACGTTGCGCTGGCGCCGGCCCAGGCGCTGGCTGTACTCGAGCATCAGCAACTCCTCGGCCGCGTTGACACTGGCATGGCTGTCGGAGCCCACGCCCCAGGCGCCGCCGTGGCTGCGCCAGCGCGCGAAGTCGAAGATGCCGTCGCCCAGGTTGGCCTCGGTGGTCGGGCACAGGCCCGCGACCGCGCCGCTCTGGGCGGCGTATTCGTACTCGGCGTCGTTCATGTGCGTGGCGTGCACGAGGCACCAGCGCGCATCGACGGCCGCGTGGTCGAGCAGCCATTCGACCGGGCGCAGGCCGCTCCACTCCACGCAGTCGTCCACTTCCTTCGTCTGCTCGGCGATGTGGATGTGGACCGGCGCGGTGCGGTCGATGGCGTCCAGGCCGGCGAGCGCCTCGCGCAGCGCCTCGGGCGGCACGGCGCGCAGCGAGTGCGGCGCCAGGCCCAGGCGCGCGCCCTGCGCGTCGCAGTCGGGCTTGAGCGCGTCAAGCAGGCGCAGCATCGATTCGGTCGAGCGGATGAAGCGGCGCTGCCCCTCGGTGGGCGGCTGGTCGCCGAAGCCGCTGGTCTGGTAGAGCACCGGCAGCAGCGTGAAGCCGATGCCGGTGTTCTGCGCGGCGCGCAGCAGCGCGCGGCTCAGCGCCGCGTCGTCGGCGTAGGGGCGTCCGTCGGTGTCGTGGTGCACGTACTGGAACTCGCACACACTGGTGTAGCCCGCCTCGAGCATCTCGGCGTAGAGCCAGGTCGCGATGGCCTCCATGTGCTGCGGGCCGAGGCGCGCGGCAAAGCGGTACATCAGCGTGCGCCAGCTCCAGAAGCTGTCCTGCTGCTCGGCGCGGTGCTCGGTGAGGCCCGCGAACGCGCGCTGGAAGGCGTGCGAATGCAGGTTGGGCATGCCGGGGATCACCGGGCCGGTCGCCACCTGAGCGCCCGCGGGCGGTTGCGCGCCGGCCTGCACCTGCGTGAGCTGGCCGGCGTCGTTCCACGACAGCAGGACGTTCTTGGTCCAGCCTGCGGGCAGCAGCGCATCGGCTGCGAAAAGCGTGTGTGTCATTCGGTGGCTCCGATGGCGATGCGTCCCTGGCGCACCACGGCGCGCACCGGCTGCTGGCCGAACCAGTAGGCCAGCTCGGCGGCGTCGTGCAGGTTCCAGAGCACGAAGTTGGCGGGCATGCCGGGCGCGATGGCACCGTGCGTGTCCTGCAGGCCCAGCGCGCGCGCGGCGTGCACGGTGACGCCGGCCAGCGCCTCGGGCACGGTGAGGCGGAACAGCGTGCAGGCCATGTTGACCATCAGCAGCAGGCTCAGCGTCGGCGAGGTGCCGGGGTTGTGGTCGGTCGACACGGCCATCGGCACGCCCGCGGCGCGCAGCGCGTCGATGGGCGGCAGGTGCGTGTCGCGCAGCGTGTAGTAGGCGCCGGGCAGCAGCACGGCCACGGTGCCCGACTGGCGCATGGCCGCGATGCCGTCGGCCGACAGGTGCTCGATGTGGTCGCACGACAGCGCGCCGTAGCGCGCGGCCAGCGCCGCGCCGCCCATGTCGGAGAGCTGCTCGGCATGCAGCTTCACGGGCAGGCCCAGCGCCTGGGCGGCTTGGAAGACCTGCTCGGTTTCCGCGAGCGAGAAGGCGATGCGTTCGCAGAACACGTCGACCGCATCGACCAGCCCTTCGGCGGCGAGCGCGGGCAGCATCTCCTTGCAGACGAGGTCGATGTAGTCGCCACTGCGGCCGGCGTATTCGGGCGGCAGCGCGTGCGCGCCGAGGAAGGTGGTGCGCACGGTGACGCCGTAGGCCTCGCCCAGTCGCCGCGCCACGCGCAGCTGCTTGCGCTCGTGTTCGAGCGCCAGGCCGTAGCCCGACTTGATCTCGATGGCGCAGACACCGTCGGCCAGCAGCTGCTCGAGGCGCGCGGCGGCCTGGGCGAACAGCGTGTCCTCGTCGGCCTCGCGCGTGGCGCGCACCGACGAGACGATGCCGCCGCCGGCCTTGGCCACCTCTTCGTAGGTGGCACCCGCCAGCCGCATCGCGAACTCGTTGGCGCGCTGGCCGCCGTAGACCAGGTGCGTGTGGCAGTCGACGAGACCGGGCGTGACGAGCGCACCGCCGCCGTCGTGCGGCGCGAGCCCCGCGAATTCGGCGGGCACATCGGCGCGCGCGCCGACCCAGCGGACCGTGCCCTGCGCGACCACGAGGGCGGCTTCGGCGTCGGGCGCCAAGGTGACGCCGGGCGCCGCACCGGGCGCCAGGCGCAGGCCGGTCCACAGGCCGTCGGCCGAGGGGAATTCGCTGGGGGGTGTCATCGTCATCTCCTTTTTCTGTGGCCGCTCAGGCCGGCACGAAGCGCACGGCCACCAGCCGCGTGCCGTCGCTCGCCGGTGCGGCCTGCCATGCCTGCGCGGCGTCGGTCCAGCACAGGCCGTCGCCGTCGCCCAGGGCTTCGCCGTCATTCAAGCGCCACTCGCCGCGCAAGGCCAGCAGCACGCCGTGCGGCGCGGGCGCGATGTCGGCGGCGCGTTCCAGCACCTGCACGTCGGCACGCCACTGGCCGCCGCGCGCCATCACGTTGAAGTCGTTCGAGGCGCCGCCGAGCAGCGTGCAGTCGATCGGGTCGTCGCCCGAGAAGGCGAAGGGCTGGTGCGGCACGTCGAGCCGGTGCGACACGCGGCCGTCGTGCGTGAAGAGGCGCACGCCGTCGCCTTCGAGCAGCATGATCTGGCGGTCGATGCCCGGGAACACCGAGAACGGGCCGGGCGACGCGATGGTGGCGATGCTCACGCGCCAGCCGAAGCTGTCGAGCCCCGCGCCTTGCGGCCAGCTGGCGATTTCCTGCGTGGTGCCGCCGCCGTTCTTCCAGGGCGTGGCGCGCAGGGTCGCGCGCGAAAAACGCTGCACGCTCATCGCATCAACCCGCCCTGGCGCAGCTTCTGTTCGAAATGCCGCAGGATCAGGGTCATCGTGCCCGTGAGCATGAAGTACACGAGCGCGATGGCCAGGTACACCTCGAGCGAGCGGTACGACACGCTGATGATCTTCTGGCCTTCGTGCATCACGTCATGGATGGTCAGGAGCGACACCAGCGCCGAGTTCTTGATGAGCGCGATGAACTCGTTGCCCAGCGGCGGAATCATGCGCACCACGGCCTGCGGCAGCACGATCTGGCGCATGGCCACGCCGGGCGTCATGCCCAGCGATTGCGCGGCCATGGTCTGGCCTTTGTCGATCGACTGGATCGCGCCGCGCACGATCTCGGACACGTAGGCGCCCGAGTACACGCCGAGCCCCAGCACGCCGCACACAAAGGCGGGCAGCAGGATGCCGAAGTGCGGCAGGCCGAAGAACAGGATGAACAGCTGCACCAGCAGCGGCGTGCCGCGAATCGCCGCCACGTAGGCGGTGCACACGCCGTAGATCCAGCGCCGCTTCGGGTTCAGCCGGCCGATGCCGACCAGCAGGCCCAGCACGCAACCCAGGGCCAGCGCGCAAGCGGTGATCTCCACCGTGACCAGCGCGCCGCGCAGCAGGTCGGGCCAGCCCTGCCAGACGGGCGAGAAATCGAAGTCCATGGCGCGCTTACTTGGCGGTGGCGCTGAACCACTTCTTGACGATGGCGGCGTAGGTGCCGTCGGCCTTGAGCTTCTCGATCGCGCCGTTCACGGCCTTGGTGAGCTCGGGCGTGTCCTTGCGGATGGCCATGCCGTATTCCTCGGTGGTGATCTGCTCGTCGAGCACCTTCAGGCCGCCGCGCGTGCGCACGTACTGGAAGGCGGCGGGCTTGCCGGTGACGGCGGCGTCGGCGCGGCCGATGTCCACGAGGTTGAACATCTCCTGGTTCTTCTCGACTTCCATCAGCTGCACCTGCGGGAATTTCTCCTTGGTGTAGGCCACCGACTTGGTGCCCACCTGCACGCTGACCTTCTTGCCGTTGATGTCGGCCGGTTTCTTGATGGTCGTGTTGCCGTCCTTCACCATGACCACGAGGCCGCCGGCGTAGTACGGCACGGTGAAGTCGACGACCTTCTTGCGCTCGTCAGTGATGTAGATGCCCGACACGGCCATGTCGAAGCGCTTGGAAATGAGGCCCGGCACGAGGCCCTTGAAGTCGATGTCGATCCACTCGATCTTGCGGCCCAGCGTCTTGCCGATGGCCTCGACCAGTTCCACGTCGAAGCCGGTGCGCTTGCCGTTTTCCACGAACTCCATCGGCGGGAAGGTAGCGTCGGTGGCCACGCGCAGCGGCTCGCCCTGGGCTTGCGCGGCGCCAGCGAAACCGAAGAAAGCGAGGCCGGACAGGGCGGCGGCGACGAGGGTGCGACGGGTGTTCATGGGAGGGCTTTCGTGGAGGTGAGGGAGGGAGAAAGAAAAAGAAAAGCGGCGACTACTGCAGTGCGCGCGAGATGCGGGCCGCCGTGACGACGGTCATGTGGACCAATGCAGCTTCCATGCCTTCGACGCGCGTGAGTGGCGCCATCAGCGTGATCGCCCCGCGCAGGCGACGGCCCGCGGCCAGCACCGGCGCGCTCGCGCCCCACACGCCGGCATCGACCTCGCCGTGCGTCACGGCATGGCCGGCGGCGCGGATGGCGTCGAGTTCGGCGGCGCGCTCGGCGCGGCGTTCGGGGGCTTCGTCCAGGCCGTCGAGCAGCAGGTCGCGCGCGTCGTCGGGCGCGTGGGCCAGCAGGCACTTGGCGCTGGCGCCGTCGCGCGCGGGCACGCTGCGGCCGCGGTCGAAGGAGCAGCGCAGCGACTGTTCGCTGTCGATCATCTCCAGGCACACGACGCGTTCGTTCACCAGGGTGACGAGCGCGACGCTCTCGTGGCTTTGCTGCGCCAGCACGCGCATGTCGGCGCGCGCGGCCATCACGAGGTCGGAGTTGCCGTCGAAGCCGCTGGCCAGCTGCACGCTGACGGGCCCCGGCGAGTAGCGGCCCTCGGACTCCATCACGAAGCCCCAGCGGCGCAGGGTGGCGACCTGGCGGTACAGCGTGCTCTGCGACAGGCCGGTGGCCTGCACGAGCTCGGCCGCCGTCATCGCCGCCTTGCTTTGCGCCAGCACCGACAGCACGAACAGCGCGCGGTCGTTGTGGGCGGGAGCGTCAAGGGGGGTCGTCATCGGGGGCAATCGCTGGGCGGTCGAAAGTGGATGCGGCGTGCAGTATCTTGCTCGCCGTTCTCACGACCAAGCCCGAATTCCCACGCGATGGGAATGAGCGCGTTTTTTCTTTCTACCTTCGTCTTACCGGGGCTCAGCGCACCAGCAGCGGAAAGAGCGGATCGTCCATCGGCGTGCCGGCCGGCAGGCGCTCGGCCAGGCCCGGGAAATCGGGCGAGGTCTTCCAGCTGCGCGGCGCGTGGCGGATGTCGTCGCCCATAAAGCGCACCGAGAACACGCGGCGCCGGTTCGGCCCTTCGACGCCGGCCGCCGCATGCAGCGTGAGCATGTGGAAGCAGACGAAGTCGCCGGGCTCGATGTCCCAGCCGACGATCGGAAAGCGCTCGCGCGCGCCCTCGATGTCGGGCAGGTCGTCGAGGCTGCCTTCGGGGAACCACTTGGCGTGGTTGTCCATGAAGGTGCGCGGCATCAGCCACGGCCCCTTGTGGGAGCCGGCCACGAACTCGAGCGTGGCGGCACGCGACACCGGATCGACCGGAATCCACATGCTGACGTTCTGCATGCCCTCGATGTTGTAGTAGGGCTGGTCCTGGTGCCACGGCGTGCGCTGGCGCGTGCCGGGCTCCTTCACGAGCAGGTGGTCGTGGTACAGGCGCACGGTGTCCGAGCCCATGAGCCGCTGCGCGAGTTGCGCCAGCGGCGCCTGCCGGATGAAGCGGCCGAAGGCGTCGATCTCCTGCCAGTTGCAGAAGTCCTCGAAGAAGCGGCCCGGGTCGTCGGGCCGGCTCGCGACCTTGGCGCGCGGGCTGGGCGCCGCCAGGTTCGCCTCGATGCCGTCACGCAGCAGCGCGAGTTCGTCGGCCGTGAGCAGCTGGCGGATGCAGACCGCGCCGTCGCGCTGGAACTGCGCCACCAGCGCGTCGTCCACGCGTTCGCGCACGCGGCGCTGCAGGTCGCAAGCATCGAGGGTCATCGTCGGGTCTCCTTCGTGTGTCGGGTGTCGGGTGACCCGCTTTTTTACTTCACCTGCAGCGCCTGCCGGCGTTACTTGATCATCGGCAGCTTCAGGCCCTGCTTCTTCGCCGTGGCCACGGCGATGTCGTAGCCCGCGTCGGCATGGCGCATGACGCCGGTGGCCGGGTCGTTGAAGAGCACGCGCCCGATGCGCTTGGCCGCCGCGTCGGTGCCGTCGCACACGATCACCACGCCCGAGTGCTGCGAGTAGCCCATGCCCACGCCGCCGCCGTGGTGCAGGCTGACCCAGGTCGCGCCGCCGGCCGTGTTGAGCAGGGCGTTGAGCAGCGGCCAGTCGGAGACGGCGTCGGTGCCGTCCTTCATGGCTTCGGTCTCGCGGTTCGGGCTGGCGACCGAGCCGGTGTCCAGGTGGTCGCGGCCGATGACGATCGGGCCCTTGAGCTCGCCGTTCTTCACCATCTCGTTGAAGGCCAGGCCGGCGATGTGGCGTTCGCCCAGGCCGAGCCAGCAGATGCGCGCGGGCAGGCCCTGGAAGGCGATGCGCTCGCGCGCCATGTCGAGCCAGCGGTGGGTGTGGGTGTTCTCGGGGAACAGCTCCTTGATCTTGGCGTCGGTCTTGTAGATGTCTTCCGGATCGCCCGAGAGCGCCACCCAGCGGAACGGGCCCTTGCCTTCGCAGAACAGCGGGCGGATGTAGGCCGGCACGAAGCCCGGGAAGTCGAAGGCGTTCTTCACGCCTTCGTCGAACGCGACCTGACGGATGTTGTTGCCGTAGTCGACCGTGGGGATGCCCATGGCCTGGAAGTCGAGCATGGCCTGCACGTGCACGGCGCACGACTTGGCGGCGGCCTTCTTCAGGGCGTCGTGTTGCGACGCGTCCTTCATGGCGGCCTGCCACTGCGGCACGCTCCAGCCCGAGGGCAGGTAGCCGTTGATCAGGTCGTGCGCGGAGGTCTGGTCGGTCACGAGGTCGGGCTTGAGGCCACCGGCCTTCGCGCGCTTGACCAGCTCGGGCAGGATGTCGGCCGCGTTGCCCAGCAGCGCGATCGACACGGCTTCCTTGGCATCGCAGTGCTGCTGGATCAGTTCGAAGGCGTGGTCGATGTCGCGCGCCTGCTTGTCGACGTAGCGCGTGCGCAGGCGGAAGTCGATGCTCGACTGCTGGCACTCGATGTTCAGCGACACGGCGCCGGCCAGCGTGGCCGCGAGCGGCTGCGCGCCGCCCATGCCGCCCAGGCCGGCCGTGAGGATCCACTTGCCCGCGAGGCTGTTGTTGTAGTGCTGGCGGCCGGCTTCGACGAAGGTCTCGAAGGTGCCTTGCACGATGCCCTGGCTGCCGATGTAGATCCAGCTGCCCGCCGTCATCTGGCCGTACATGAAGAGGCCCTGGCGGTCGAGCTCGTTGAAGTGCTCCCAGTTGGCCCACTTCGGCACGAGGTTCGAATTGGCGAGCAGCACGCGCGGTGCATCGGCATGCGTCTTGAACACGCCCACGGGCTTGCCCGACTGGATGAGCAGCGTCTCGTCGTCTTCCAGTTCCTTCAGCGAGGCGAGGATCTGGTCGTAGCAGGCCCAGTCGCGCGCGGCGCGGCCGATGCCGCCGTACACCACGAGGTCTTGCGGACGCTCGGCCACCTCGGCGTCGAGGTTGTTCTGCAGCATGCGGTACGGCGCTTCGGTGAGCCAGCTCTTGCAGTTCAGCTCGGTGCCGCGCGGGGCGCGGATCACGCGGGTCGGGTCATGGCGCGGATCGGCGCCGGTGGGGGTGTTCAGGGCGAATTTGTCGGGTGCATTCATGGCGTGGTTCTCCTTGTCGGGTGGCAGTCGGTACGGATCACTTCGAGTGGCTGGGCAGGATGTCGAGCAGCGCGGCCGGCAGGTCGGCCGCGAGCGCCCACAGGCGCATGGCTTCGATGTCGGGTGCGAGGTAGCGGTCGGTCTCGAGGAACGCGACCTTCTGGCGGATGCGGGCGAATTCCGCTTCGACCAGCGGCGAACTCTTCAGCTTGCGCTTGAGTTCGATGCCCTGGGCGGCGGCCATCGCTTCGATGCCCACCACCACGGCGGTGTTGTTGACCATGTCGCCCAGGCGGCGCGCCGCGAAGGTGGCCATCGACACGTGGTCTTCCTGGTTGGCCGAGGTCGGCAGGCTGTCGACGCTGGCGGGGTGCGCGTGCGACTTGTTTTCCGAGGCGAGCGCGGCGGCCGTGACCTGCGCGATCATGAAGCCGGAGTTCAGGCCGCCGTCGCGCACCAGGAAGGGCGGCAGGCCCGACAGGCCGCTGTCGAGCAGCAGCGCGAGGCGGCGCTCGGCGATGGCGCCGACTTCGCTCACGGCCAGCGCAATGATGTCGGCCGCGAAGGCGACGGGCTCGGCGTGGAAGTTGCCGCCCGAGATCACCTCGCCGGTGTCGCAGAACACGAGCGGGTTGTCCGATGCGGCGTTGGCTTCGATGACCAGCACGCGCGAGGCGTGGGCCAGGTTGTCGAGGCAGGCGCCCATCACCTGCGGGATGCAGCGCACCGAGTACGGGTCCTGCACGCGGCCGCAGTCGGCGTGCGAGGGCACGATCTCGCTGCCGTCGAGCAGCGTGCGCACGGCGCCGGCCACGGCGATCTGGCCGGGCTGGCCGCGCGCGGCGTGGATGCGGGCGTCGAAGGGCTTGATCGAACCCTGGATGGCTTCGAGCGACAGCGCGCCCGACATCAGCGCGGCGGCGAACACGTCTTCGGCGCCGAACAGGCCGGCCAGCGCCAGCGCGGTCGACACCTGCGTGCCGTTGAGCAGCGCCAGGCCTTCCTTGGGGCCGAGCACGAAGGGTTCGAGGCCGATGCTGCGCATGGCTTCGGCGCCGCTCACCTTCTTGCCGTCGGCCAGCGTGGCTTCGCCTTCGCCGATGAGCACGCAGGCCATGTGGGCCAGCGGCGCGAGGTCGCCCGAGGCACCGACCGAGCCCTTGCACGGGATGCTGGGCGTGACGCCGGCGTTGAACAGCGCCAGCAGCGCATCGACCAGCGCGGGCCGCACGCCCGAGTGGCCGCGCGCCAGGCTCACGGCCTTGGTCGCGAGGATCATGCGCACCACCGGCGCGGCCAGCGGCTCGCCCGTGCCCACGCTGTGCGAGAGCACGAGGTTGCGCTGCAGCTCGGCCAGGTGGTCGTTGCCGATGCGCGTGCTGGCGAGCTTGCCGAAGCCGGTGTTGATGCCGTAGACCACCTCGTCGTTCTCGACGATGTGGCGCACCGCGGCCTCGGCCTTGGCCATGCCGTCCTGCACCGACGGGTCGAGCGCAAGGTGCACGCCGCCGGCCTGGATGCGTCGCAGCATCGCAAGGTCGACCTTGCCGGGCGTGAGGGTCAATGTGGCGTGGGAAGTGGCGGTGTGATTGCTTGGCATGTGAACCTGTCTATACAAGTGGTTGCGAGAGAAAACGTGGGCCTCTGAGGGTCGAAAAAAAACGGTCTGTCTAGCCGAAGGTCGGGTTGCCGTCGGACTTGAAACGGCTGCCCAGGCTGTAGCGCGAAGCGGGATGCAGGCAGCGCACCCAGGTCACGGGCGTGTTGCGGATCCAGGTGCGGCGCGTCAGCAGCAGGCAGGGGTCGGTGGGCGCCATCGCGAGCCGCTCGGCCTGTTCGGCGCTGGGCAGCACGGCATCGACGACGTGTTCGATCTGGTCGAAGGGCACGTTGCGCACCAGGTACTCGCTGGGCGGCACGGCCGTGAAGTCCTGCTCGAGAAAGTCGGGCACGACCTGCGGGTTGACGTAGCGCTCCTCGAGCTGCACGGGCGTGTCGTTGTCCAGGTGCAGGCAGGCGCTGTGGAACACCGAGTCGCCCGCGCGCAGGTCGAGCCAGGCCGCCACGTCGGGCGAGGCCGCGAGGCGCTCGACCGCGAGCATCTCGCAGCGGTAGTCGTGGCCGCGCTGGCGGATTTCGCTGGCGATGTTGGCGATCTGCAGCAGCGTCGACTGCGGCTTGTTCTCGGCCACGAAGCTGCCGACGCCGGCCACGCGCACGATGCGCCCCTGCTCCATGAGCTCGCGCAGGGCGCGGTTCACGGTCATGCGCGCCATGCCGAACTGCGCGACCAGCTCGTTCTCGGAAGGCAGGCGGTGGCCGGGCGGCCACGTGCCGTCCTGGATCTTGCGGGAGATGTGATCCTTGACTTGCGCATAGAGCGCGAGGGACGGCAGGTCGCGTTTCATCGGGGGCTTAATGCTCCGCAGCGGCCATCGACTCGGCGCGGATTTCTTCGGTCAGGCGCGCCTTGATGTCCATGAACTCGGGCGAGGTCTTGATGGTGTAGCTGCGCGGGTGCGGAAAGTCGACCGCGATCTCGGTCTTGATGCGGCCCGGCCGCGCGCTGAACACCGCCACGCGGTTGGCCATGAAGATCGCCTCGTCGATGTCGTGCGTGACGAACAGCACCGTCTTCTGCGCCGACTCCCAGATGCCCAGCAGCAGCTCCTGCATCAGCACGCGGGTCTGGTTGTCGAGTGCGCCGAAGGGCTCGTCGAGCAGCAGCATCTTGGGGTCGTTGGCCAGCGCGCGCGCAATGGCGGTGCGCTGCTGCATGCCGCCCGAGAGCTGCTTGGGGAAGTGGTGCTCGAAGCCGCGCAGGCCGACCTTGGCGATGAAGAACTCGCTGCGCTCCTTCTGGTCGGCTTCGCTCATGCCGCGCTCGCGCAGGCCGAAGCGGATGTTCTGCGCCACCGTGAGCCACGGGAAGAGCGTGTAGCTCTGGAACACCACGCCGCGGTCGGCGCCCGGGCCTTCGATGCGCTCGCCGTCGAGCATCACCTGGCCGGTGGTCGGGAAGTCGAGCCCCGCCACGATGCGCAGCAGCGTCGACTTGCCGCAGCCCGAGGGGCCGAGGATGGTGACGAAGTCGTTCTCCTTCACCTCGAAGTCGATCGGCTGCAGCGCCTGCGTGCGCTGGCCCTTGGTGCCGGTGAAGACGCGCGAGACGCCCTGGATGGAAAGTTGGTTCTTCACAGTGCAGCCCATGCAAACAGACGGCGATTCATCGCCTTGAAAGCGAAGTCGGACAACAGGCCGATGACGCCGATCACGATGATCCCGAAGATGATCTGCCCGGTGTTCAACAGCGCCTGGCTGTCGGTGATCATGTGGCCGATGCCCGACGAGGAGCCGATCAGTTCCGCCACGATCACGTACGTCCAGGCCCAGCCCAGCACGAGGCGCAGCGTTTCGGCGATGCCCGGCGCGGCGCCCGGAATGAGCACGCGCGCCACGATGCCGCGGCTGTTGGCGCCCAGCGTGTAGGCGGCCTCGACGAGGTCGCGCCGCGCGCCGCCCACGGTGACGGCCACCATCAGCACGATCTGGAAGAACGAGCCGATGAAGATCACCAAGAGCTTCTGCATTTCGCCCAGGCCCGCCCACAGGATGAGCAGCGGGATGAAGGCCGAGGCCGGCAGGTAGCGGCAGAACGACACGAAGGGCTCGAAGAAGGCCTCGACCGTCTTCCAGGTGCCCATGGCCACGCCCAGCGGCACGGCGATGACGGCCGCCAGCAGGAAGCCGCCGAACACGCGCCACACGGTCATGCCGATGTCGCCGATGAAGCCGTACTCGGTGAAGAGCAGCCAGCCCTCCTTGACCATCGTGATCGGGCTCGCCAGGAAGGTGGGCGACACGAAGCCGCCCAGCGTGGCGATGCCCCACACCACCACGAAAAGCACGAAGAAGCCCAGCCCCAGCATCGTGCGCGCGGACGCGCTGATGGGCTCGAGCGGCGCGAACACGCGGCGCCGCACGGGAGGCGCGGGCGGCGGCGTCACGGCGCGCGCCGGAGCGGCGGTCATCGGTTGCATCTGCGGCAAGGCCTTACTTGACATAGCTGGCGTCGAAGGTGGCGGCATAGTCTTCCGGCGCCTTGCGGATCACGCCGGCCTCCAGCAGGATGGCCGCGGCTTCCTTCATGAAGCTGGTGAGCTCGCCTGCGAAGAACTTCTGGTTGGCGGCCTTGTCCTGCCAGCGCAGGTACGCCGACGACTTGGCGAACTGCTCGCCGCTTTGCTTGACGGCCGAGCCCATGAGCTCGTTGGCCTTGGCCGGGTCGGCCTTGATCATGTCCAGCGCGTCGAAGTACGACTTGGTGAGCGCGGCAGCGGCTTTGGCGTTGGTCTTGAGCCAGGTGGGGGCGCAGCCGACGGTGTCCATCACCATCGGGTAGTCGAGCGTGGTGGCCAGGATCTTGCCGGCGGCCGGGTTGGCGCGCACGGTCGAGAGGTAGGGCTCGTAGGTCATGGCGGCGTCGTTCTGGCCGGCCACGAAGGCTTGCGCGGCGGGCTGCGGCTCGAGCGAGACCACCTTCACGTCCTTCAGGCTCATGCCGTTCTTGCTGAGCATCCAGGCCAGGCCGAAGTACGGCGCGGTGCCCGGGGCGCTCACGCCGATGCTCTTGCCCTTGAGGTCGGAGAAGCTCTTCACGTCGTTGCGCACGGCCAGGCCGTCGGCGCCGTAGGACTTGTCCATCTGGAAGATCTGCACGATCGGTACGCCGTTGGCGTTCCAGGCCACATGCGTCTCCACCGTGGTGGCCGCGCACTGGATCGCGCCGGAGGCCAGCGCCAGGTGGCGGTCCTTCTGCGGGATCATCTTCAGTTCGACGTCCAGCCCGTTCTTCTTGAAGATGCCGGCCTTGTCGGCCAGCGACAGCGGCGCAAAGCCGGTCCAGCCGGACATGCCGAGCGAAATCTTCGTGTCCTGGGCGGCGGCCGTTCCGGCCATGCCCGCTGCACATGCACCTGCTGCCAGCAGCGAAGCGACTTTCACAACTACCTTGACCATGGGGACTCCTGGTTCCATTTTTTGAGAGAGGTGACTCGGCGATACATGCCCGGGGATATGGGCAGCACGCCTCGCATTGTTGCCAGGCGCCCCAACTTGTATATACAGGATAACCCGAAAGTCCTGTTTTGGTGCATCTCCGAGAGAAATGCCCCAGTTTGCTGTCTAGACAAGAGGGGTGCCGGGACGGGGTTCACCATTGCAAACGCCGTGCCACAGTCATATCGGAGCCGCTGGGGGACAATCGGCGTCCGCCCCGGCTCCGGCCCTTTTCTCCCCCTCTCCCGCCCTTCGCACCCCCGCCTGTGTCCTCCCTCGCTCCCCGCCCCTTCGACGCTTCCAGCGACGGCAGCAGCTCCGGCAGCGCGGCCCCCGCCGACATCCTTCACGACGTGTTCGGCTACGCGCGCTTTCGCGGGGCCCAGCAGGACATCGTGGAGCACGTGGTGGGCGGCGGCGACGCGCTGGTGCTGATGCCCACGGGCGGCGGCAAGTCGCTCTGCTATCAGATCCCGGCCATCGCGCGGCAGCGCGCGGGGCGCGGCGTGGCGGTGGTGGTGTCGCCGCTGATCGCGCTGATGCACGACCAGGTCGGCGCGCTGCACGAGGCGGGGGTGAGCGCGGCGTTCCTCAACTCCACGCTCGACTGGGAGCAGACGCAGGATGTGGAGCGCCGCATGCTGCGCGGCGAGATCACGCTGCTGTACGCGGCGCCCGAGCGCGTGAACACGCCGCGCTTTCTGTCGCAGCTCGATTCGCTGAACGAGCGCGGCAAGCTCTCGCTGTTCGCCATCGACGAGGCGCATTGCGTGAGCCAGTGGGGCCACGACTTCCGCCCCGAGTACCGCGCGCTCACCGTGCTGCACGAGCGCTACCCGGGCGTGCCGCGCATCGCGCTCACGGCCACGGCCGACGACCTCACGCGCGCCGACATCGTCGAACGGCTGCAGCTCGAGGAGGCGCGCCAGTTCGTCTCCAGCTTCGACCGCCCGAACATCCGCTACACCATCGTCGAGAAGAAGGACGCCACCACGCAGCTGCTGCGCTTCATCGAGCGCGAGCACGAGGGCGATGCGGGCGTGGTCTATTGCCAGTCGCGCAAGCGCGTGGAAGACCTCGCGACGACGCTGCAGGGCGCCGGCATCAACGCGCTGCCGTACCACGCGGGCCTGGACGCCGCGGTGCGCCAGAAGCACCAGGACCGCTTCCTGCGCGAAGAAGGCATCGTGATGGTCGCGACCATCGCCTTCGGCATGGGCATCGACAAGCCCGACGTGCGCTTCGTCGGCCACGTCGACATGCCCAAGAACATCGAGGGCTACTACCAGGAAACCGGCCGCGCGGGCCGCGACGGCGCCCCCGCCGACGCCTGGATGGCCTACGGCCTGAACGACGTGGTGAACCAGCGCCGCATGATCGACGAGAGCCCGGCCGGCGAAGAGTTCAAGCAGGTGATGCGCGGCAAGCTCGACGCCCTGCTCTCGCTGGCCGAGGCCAGCGACTGCCGCCGCGTGCGCCTGCTGGGCTACTTCGGCGAGAAGAGCACGCCCTGCGGCAACTGCGACAACTGCCTGAACCCGCCCCAGGTGTGGGACGGCACCGATGCCGCGCGCAAGCTGCTGAGCACCATCTACCGCGTGCAGCAGCTCAGCGGCATCAGCTTCGGCGCGGGCCACATCATGGACATCCTGCGCGGCAAGGCGACCGAGAAGGTCAAGCAGTTCGGGCACGAGCGCATCAGCACCTTCGGCATCGGCGCGGAGTTCAGCGAGGTGGCGCTGCGCGGCGTGCTGCGCCAGCTGATCGCCACCGGCGCGCTGGCGGTGGACGCCGAGGCCTTCAACACGCTGAAGCTCACCGAGGGCTCGCGCGCGGTGCTCAAGGGCGAGACCACGGTGTCGCTGCGCGAGTCGGTGTCGTCACCGGCCGAGCGCAAGCCCCGGCGCGAGAAGGTGGCCAAGGGCGCACCGTCGCCGGCGGCCGCCTCGCTCGACGACACCGGCAAGAAGCGCTTCGAGGCGCTCAAGGCCTGGCGCGCCGAGGTGGCGAAGGAACACAACCTGCCGGCCTATGTGATCTTCCACGACGCCACGCTGGCCGCCATTGCCGAGCGCGCGCCCGCGACGCTCGAAGACCTGCAGGGCATCAGCGGCATCGGCACGAAGAAGCTCGAGGCCTACGGCGCCGAAGTGCTTCGCGTGTGCGAAGCCTTCTGACCCTCTCCGGCTAGAGCAGCCGCGCGGCCTTCGAGAAATCGATGGACGCGAGCACCGCGGCGCGCATGGCCGTCAGCAGATGGCGCTCGTCGTTGCTGCGCTTCTGGAAGGTGTAGGTCAGCGCGGGCAGGGCCTGGCGGGCCTTCAGGATGCGCAGGTCGCCGCGGCGCGACAGCAGGCGCGCCCAGCCTTCCGGCAGGAACCCGACACCGATCCCCTCGATCAGCAGGCCGGCGACAGCACCCCAGCTGTTGCAGCTGAGGCGGTGCGGCGCCTCGAGGTTCTCGGCCATGAGCCATTCGTCGAGCAGGCGGCTGGTGCCCGCGCCGGTCGGCAGCGTCACGATGGGATGTTGCGCGAGCAGCGGCGCGCCGAGGGTCGTGGTCTTGCCCGCCAGCGCGGGCGCGGCCACCCACACGAAATGCGCCTGGCCGACGGTGTGCGACGAGATCAGCCCGTGGTGCGGTGAGCGCCCCGCGATCACCGCGCAGTCGAGCTCGCCGTTGCGAAGGCGCTCGTCCAGCGCCGAGCCAAAGTTGACGTGCGGCTCCAGGCGCAGGTCGGGCAGGTGCCGTCCCACGTGCGCGACGAGCTGGGGCAGCCAGGTCAGCGCGCTCAGTTCGCCGATGCCGAAGGTGCAACGGCCGCCGAGGCTGGCGGGCGCGCCGATCGACCGCTTCGTTTCGTCGGCCGCCAGCAGCAGCGCGGCGGCGCGCGGCAGGAAACGCTCACCCGCGTCCGTGAGCGTGGCCCGCTGCCCGGCGCGGTCGAACAAGGGCGCGCCGAGCGACACCTCCAGCTCGGCCAGGCGCTTGGACAGCGACGAGGTCGACAGGTGCAGCCGCTGCGCCGCGAGCGCAAAGCTGGCGCAGGTCGCGGCCCAGTAGAACGCCTCCAGTTGCTTCAGCGTCATGCGTCGTTCCTCTCTGTCATTTCGAAAAAAGCGAAATGGCAAATTACCATAAATTCGCTTTTTCAAAACCTTCTGCACGCCTACAGTCCGCGCGGACCGAACGACTGACTGGATGGCGGACATGACTGTTTTCTCGCGTGCCTTCGATGCCCCGCGCACCGCGCCGGCGCAAGCCCCTGCTGCTGCCGCGGCACCACGGCGTCTGGCCGGCATCCTGTCGCTGCAGGACTTCGAGCACGCGGCCCGGCGCCGGCTGCCGCGCCCGCTGTTCGGCTACATCGCCGGTGCGGCGGAAGACAACCGCTCGCTGGACGCCAACCGCGCCGCGTTCGACGCGCACGACTTCCTGCCCCGGGTGCTGGTCGACGTCTCCCGGCGCTCGCAGGAGGTCACGCTGTTCGGCCAGCGCTACGCGTCGCCCTTCGGGATCGCGCCGGTCGGCATCAGCGCGCTGTCGGCCTACCGCGGCGACCTGGTGCTCGCGCAGGCGGCGCAGGCGGCCGGCATTCCCGCGGTCATGAGCGGCACCTCGCTCATCCCGATGGAAGAAGTGGCCCAGGCCGCGCCCGGCACGTGGTTCCAGGCCTACCTGCCGGGCGATGCGGCGCGCATCGACGGCCTGGTGGCGCGCATCGCGGGCGCGGGCTTTCGCCACCTGGTCGTCACGGTCGACATTCCCGTCTGGGCGAACCGCGAAAACAACGTGCGCGCCGGCTTCACGACGCCGCTGCGGCCCAGCCTGCGGCTGGCATGGGACGGCCTCGTGCGGCCGCGCTGGCTGCTCGGCACGCTCGCGCGGACCTTCGTGACGCGCGGCATGCCGCATTTCGAGAACTCGTTCGCCACGCGCGGCGCGCCTCTTTTCTCCAGCACCGCGATCCGCGACACGACCGGCCGCGACCACATCCACTGGGACCACATCGCCCGCATCCGGCAGCAATGGCGCGGACCGCTGATCCTGAAGGGCATTCTTCATCCGGCCGATGCGCGGCGCGCGCGCCAGCTCGGCGCCGATGGCCTCATCGTCTCCAACCACGGCGGCCGACAGCTCGACGGCGCGGCCCCGGCCCTGCGCGCGCTGCCGCAGGTGCTGGACGCCGCGGGCGAGCTGCCCGTGATGGTCGACGGCGGCGTGCGCCGCGGCAGCGACGTGCTGAAGGCGCTGGCGCTGGGCGCCAAGGCCGTGTTCGCCGGCCGGCCGTTCATGTATGCCGCCGCCGTGGGCGGCCACGCGGGCGTCACGCACGCGATCCGGCTGCTGCGGGACGAGGTCGACCGGAACATGGCCATGCTCGGCGTCAACGACCCGGGCGAGCTCGACGCGAGCTGCCTGATCCCGCGGCGCCCCTGACCCACCCCCCACTCATCCCGCCCATTCCATCAATCCAAGAGGAGGAAGACACCTTGCCGAAAAACCCCACCCTGTTCGCCCTCGCCTGCCTGCTGGCAGCGGCCGTGCCCGTCCATGCGCAGGGCTACCCCGACAAGCCTGTCAAGCTGCAGGTGCCGTTCGCACCGGGCGGCACGACGGACATCATTGCGCGCGTCATCTCCGAGCCCCTGGGCAGGCACCTGGGCCAGAGCGTCATCGTCGAGAACAAGTCGGGCGCGGGCGGCGCGATCGGTGCCGCCGAGACCGCGCGCGCCACGCCCGACGGCTACGCGCTGGGCATCGGCACCGTGTCGACGACGGCGGCCAACCCGGCCATCAACCCCAAGGTGCCCTACAACCCGAAGGCCGACTTCACGCCCATCATCAACCTGGCGGCGACGCCCAACGTCATTGCGGTCCACCCCAGCTTTCCGGCCCGGGACTACAAGGGCTTCATCGAGGTGCTGAAGAAGAACCCGGGCAAGTACGCCTACGCCACCGCAGGCACGGGCAGCATCGGGCATCTGCAGATGGAGCTGTACAAGGGCATGGCCGGCGCGTCCGTCACGCACATCCCCTACCGGGGGTCGGGCCCGGCGCTCAACGACACCGTCGCGGGCCAGGTCGCGATGATCTTCGACAACCTGCCGTCGGCGCTGCCCTTCATCAAGGACCGCCGGTTGATCCCGATCGTCGTGGCGGCGTCCGAGCGCTTGAAGGACCTGCCCGACGTGCCGACCTTCAAGGAGGTCGGCCTCGCGCCGGTGAACCGCATGGCGTACTACGGCATCGTGGGTCCCAAGGGTCTGCCCAAGGACGTGGTGGACAAGGTGCACGCGGCGGCGCGCAAGTCGCTCGAAGATCCTGCCGTGCGCAAGCGCATCCAGGACACCGGCTCCTTCGTCGTCGGCAACACGCCGCAGGAATTCACGCAGCAGATCGCCGCCGAATTCGACGTGTACAAGAAGGTGGTGGATTCCGCCGGGCTCACGCCGGACTGAACCCGCGAGCGCCTCTTCAGGCCACCGACGCCCAGACCGGCGCCATCGCGCGGTAGAGCGTGCGGAAGGCCTCGAGCCGGGGCTGGTAGGCCGCATGCAAGGCCGCGTCGGGCGCCAGCACCTGGCGCACCGCCGGCGCCACCACTACACCCGCCGGGTCTTCGCCCGTGACCGCCAGCCGCGCGAGCCGCGCCGCACCGAAGGCCGGGCCGCGGTCGGCGGATTCGTACAGCACCAGTGGCACGTCGAGCACCGACGCGATCAGCTGCGCCAGGAAGGCGGAGCGCGCGCCGCCGCCGATCAGCGCCAGGCGCTCGGGCCGCGCCGTCTGCGCGCTCAGCGCTTCCAGGCCGTCGGCGAGCGAGAAGGCGATGCCTTCGCAGACCGCCTGCATCAGGTCGGCGCGCGTGGTGGCGCCCGAGAGCCCGACGATCGCGCCGCGTGCGAACGGGTTGTTGTGCGGCGTGCGTTCGCCGAACAGGTAGGGCAGCGCGAGCAGGCGCGATGGCCCGGTGTACGCAGCCTCGACCTCGGCCAGCAGCTCGCCGACCGACGCACCACCGGTGCACGACGCCAACGCGGCCAGCGGGCTCGCGCCGTTGAGCAGCGCCGCCATGCGGTACCAGCGCTGGGGCAATGCGTGGCAGAAGGCGTGCACCAGCCGCTCGGGGTCGGGGCGGTGCGCGGTGTCGGCCACGAGGATCTGCGCCGAGGTGCCGAGCGACACGAAGCCGTCGCCCGGCCCGACCACGCCGATGCCGACGCCGCCCGCCGCGGCATCGCCCGCGCCGCCGGCAATCGGCACGCCGCGCGGCAGGCCCCAGCGCGCGGCCAACGCATCGCGCACGGTGGCGCAGGGTTCGCACGACTCGACCACGCGCGGCAGCCAGGCGGGATCGACCCCGCAGGCGGCGAGCGCCTGCGGCGACCAGCGGCGCTGCGCCTGGTCGAACAGCCAGGTGCCGGCCGCGTCGGTGACGTCGGTCACCTTCTCGCCCGACAGCTGCAGGCGCACGTAGTCCTTGGTCAGCAGCAGCGAGCGGGCGCGCGCCACGGCCTCGGGCTCGTGGGTGCGCAGCCAGCGCAGCTTCGGGCCGGTGAAGCCCGCCATCGGCTGCACGCCGACGGCGCGGCGCAGGGCCAGGTCGGTCTGCATGAGTTCGGCGGCCTCGGCGGCGGCGCGGCCGTCGTTCCACAAGATCGCGGGGCGCACGGGGCGGTCGGCCGCATCGAGCAGCACCAGCGAGTGCATCTGGCCCGACAGGCCGATGCCTTGCACGCCGGCCATCGCTGTCGGGTGCGTGCGCGCCAGTTCGTCGAGGCCGTCGGCCACGGCGGCCCACCACTGGTCGGGGTCGTGCTCGCACCACAGCGGCTGCGGGTACTGCGAAGTGAGCGGCCGATCGACCGTGGCCACGACCTGCAGCAGTTGCAGGTCGGTCAGGACGATCTTGACCGCGGAGGTTCCGATATCGATGCCGATCAGCATGCGTGTGTTCCCTGTTCGAGGGCCGAAGTATCGGCGCTCCGGCCCCGCGCGCCGGCTGACGGCAGGTGGTTTACGAGCCGCTCGCCGGCAGCGAAATCGGCACCGGCCGCGTGAGCAGGTCGATGTAGAGCTCGAAGAAGCGCGCGTTGTCGAACTTCTTCACCACCGTCATCTTCTGCAACGGCGTGCCGGCGGGCGGCGTGGTGTAGCCGATCGAGCGGCCGTTGTCGGCGGCGCCGGGCTTGGCGACCACGTCGACATAGCGCTCGACGGTCTGCGTGGCGTAGCGCGGATCGATGAGGTAGGCCAGCACCAGCGTGTCCCAGATGTTCTGCGTGTAGTTCGGGTTGTTCTCGAAGCCGTTGGTGCCGCTGAAGCCGTAGCCGTTGAGCTTGCGGAACACCTCGGTCACCGCGGTCGGCTTGGCCGGGTGCGCAATGCGGTCGTAGACGGGCTTGGTGAGGAACACGGTGTCGGTCACGTCCAGCGGCACCACCACCTGCGGGATCGGCAGGCGCACCACGAACTGCGCGGCCTCGGGGTCGAACCACCAGTTGAACTCGGCGAAATGGGTGGTGTTGCCGGCCACGTCGACGGCGCCGCCCATGTAGATGATCTTCTTGATCAGCGGCACGATGTCGGGGCTCTTCTTCACGGCCAGCGCGATGTTGGTGAGCGGGCCGATGGCCAGGAGGGTGATCTCGTTGGGGTTGGCCTTGACGGTGTCGATGATGAAGTCGACCGCGCTCTTGCGCTGCACCACGGTGCGCGTGGCGAAGCCGTCGGGCGAGGGCTTGAGGTCGGCGTCGGTCTTGGGCTCGGGGCCGCTCCAGGCGCCCAGGTAGCCGTCGCCACCCGCGCCGGCCTTCATCTCAGCCTCGATGGTCGCGTAGTCGTGGTTGATGGCGTAGTTCTCGCCCACGTAGACGCCGATGCGCTGGCCCACGCCCAGGCGCTCGACCGACATCAGCGCGTCGGCCACGCCCTGCTTGAGCCACTGGTTGCCCGACACCACGCTGATGCCCATCACCTGCACCTTGCCCTCGGCCTGCAGCTGCGCGGCCATGACGCCGAGCTGGCCGTCGTCGCTCATGGTGTTGTAGTCGCTGTCGATGATGACTTTCTGCGCCACCGGCGGCGCGGCGAACCCGGGCGCCAGGCCGATGCCGTCATTGCCGCCCCCGCCACCGCCGCATGCCGTGAGCACGGCCACGACGACGAGCCAGAAGGTCGTCACTGTCCATTTGCGCATCTGCTTCTCCTAAGTGTTTGGTTTTCAGCCCGGTTTCCAAAAGGGGCGCCAGGGAGTGAAAACGTTTGCGCAAACCTTTGCGCAAACGTTTGCCAAACTCTAAGTGGCAGGCCACGGGCGTGGCAATGGGGTGCGGCTAGGGGTTTTCCGCGAGGCCGAGGCCGGCCTCGCGCGCGGGGTCAGGCCGTCCTCAGCCCGGGTTGGGCACGGGGTCGATCAGCCGGTTCTCGCGCAGCGGCGAGCGGGGGCGCAGGAAGAGCTCGTCTTCTTCCACCGGCGCGGCGGCCTTCTCGAGGCTTGAGGTGTCCGCAGCCTTGGCGGATGCCGCCGTGCACGAACCGGTGTCGCGCAGCCGCAGCGCCGCGGCCAGCCGGCCTTCGGCGGCGTCGCCCAGGGGGTGGTCGAAGTCGTCGGCCACGGCGCAGCTGGCATTGGGTGCAAAGCCGTCGCCGTAGTCGCCGAAACCAGCCTGGTTGACGCCCTTGAAGTTGACCGCGAAGTAGGTGGTGCCGCAGTTGTCCTGCGGAACGAACCCGTAGGGCTTGCCGCAGGTGGTGGCGCCCACGAGGTTGACCGTGACGCCCACGCCGCGCAGGCTGTTGATGACCGACTCGCTGGCCGAGCAGGTGCCGCGGCCCGTCAGCAGCGTGACGCGCGACAGGCCCAGCGTGGGCAGGGGTTGGCCGGCCCGGGTGGTCGTAAAGAAGGGCGTGAGGTTGTCCGCGAGCGTGGTGCGGTACGGGTTCTTGTCGTTGAAGGTCAACAACTCGAAGGTCTTGCCGTTCGTCGGGCCCGGCCCGGCCACCATGTAGGCCAGCTGGCTCGCGATGCGCAACTGGCCGCCGCCGTTGTAGCGCATGTCGATCACGAGGTCCTGGACGCCGCCGTCCTGCTTGAGCGTGTTCATGGCCGTGACGAGCTGCCCCTCGGCGGTCGAGATGTGGTCGTTGAACAGCAGGTAGCCCACGCGGTTGCCGGCCGGCCCGATGGTGCGGGTGTACAGCACCGGCGTGCTCGTGATGCGCTGGGCCGTGAGCTCGATCGGACTGCCGCGCGTGCCGCTCACCTCGAAGGTGAAGGTGTGCTTCTCGCCGAGGTTCTGCGGCGAGATCGCGCGGTTGATGATGTCGACATTGGCCTGCCCGGTGCTGGCCACCACGTCGACGCCGTCGACCCCGACCAGCTTGGCCCCGCGCGTCAGGCCGGCCGCCGCCGCCGGCGAGCCCGGCTCGACGAAGGCGAGGCGGATGTTGCGCGGCGGCGAACTGCGCACCGCCGCCGTGTCCATGCCGTAGCCGACCGACACGCCGCCCTCGGACTCCAGGCGGTACGCCTCGGTGTCGAGGTAGAAGTGGAAACGGTCCTTGAGCTGGCCCGAGGGCGTGGTGGCCTGCGTCTTGAGCACGCTGAACCAGGTCAACGGCGTGGCGTAGTCCGAGGCCTTGAGGGTCGTGGGCACCTCGCTGTACCAAAGGTAGGTTTCGTCGATCCAGCCGCGCACCCAGCTCTTCTCGTTGTCGACGGTGCCGGCGGTGTCGGGATAGGCGCGGCCCGTCGCGGGGTTGGTGCCACGGCGCGGCGCGACGCACTGGCCGGCGACGGTCGCGGACGCGACGATGCCGCCCTCGCCCCCGTTTCCCCCGCCTCCCGGCACGGGCGTCGGCAGCACGCCGATCGGGAAGCCACCGCCGCCACCTCCTCCCCCGCCGCCTCCACCGCACCCCGCCAACAGGCCGGCCAGGGCGAGCGCCATCGCGCCGGTGGTGGCGGCCAGGGCCCGCGAGCGCCGCGACGCGTGTGCATTGCGAAAGGCCATCGGGGTCCTCCTGGTGTCCGCGGTGGCGGACAGTGCTGACTGGTTTTTGTTCGGGGCGCGGGGGCGGGACGCTCGCCCGCTACTGGATGAAGCCCATGCCGCGCGATTCGCGCACCTCGGGCTTGATGCGGTGCTCGGCTTCGAGCTGTTCGAGAAACTCCGCCGCCGAGAACTCGGCCGCGAGGATGTCGGTCTGCCGCTTCACGGCCGCGAAATCGCCCGGGCACAGCTGCGACAGCTGCGCCAGGCGCGCGCGCACCTCGCCGGTGAGCAGGGCCGCGTCGCCCGCGAGCGCCTCGGTGACGAACATGCGCTCACGCTGCGCCGCGGTGAGCGGCATGAACTTGATTTTGAAGGTGAAGCGCCGCAGCGCCGCCTGGTCGAGCCGGTCGAGCAGGTTGGTGGTGCACACGAACACGCCGCGAAAACGCTCCATGCCCTGCAGCATCTCGTTGACCTCGGTGACCTCGTAGGTGCGCTGCGCGCCGCGCCGGTCCTGCAGGAACGAATCGGCCTCGTCGAGCAGCAGCACGGCCTTCTCGGACTCGGCCTCCTTGAACATGGCGGCCATGTTCTGCTCGGTCTCGCCGACGTACTTGCTCATGAGGTCGCTGGCCTGCTTGACGATGAGCGGGCGCCCCACGGCCTTGGCGATGTGCTCGGCCAGCGCGGTCTTGCCGGTGCCGGGCGCGCCGTAGAAGCACAGCGTGCCGTGGCCGCGCGCCTTCAGCGCCTCGACGATGCGCGGGATCTCGAAACGGGTTTCGACGTGGAGCATGTCCAAGTCGTAGGTGGTGACGCTGCGGCGCTCGGCCGGGCTCTTGTCGAGCGTGCCCAGCGCGAGATCGGCGTTGCGCAGCTGGCGCTCGATGAGGGCCTCGACCGAAGCCTCGTCGGTCTTGGCCAGGCCGGCGAAACGCACGGCGGTGCGGATCTGCGCGGGCGTGAGGCCTTTGCGCTCGGCCAGCTTGGCGGTGAAGGCCTCGGACACGACCACGCCCTCGAGCGTCTTCTTGACCAGCTGCTCGCGCGCGCCGGGCGGCGGCGACTTGAGCTCCAGGTGGTAGGCGAAGCGGCGGCGGAAGGCCGGGTCGATCTGCTCGATGCGGTTGGTAACCCACAGCGTGGGCACGGGGTTGGCCTCGAGGATCTGGTTGACCCAGGCCTTGCCGCTCACGCTGCCGCTGGCGGGCGCGGGGATCTGCTCGGCGCGCGCCATGAACTGCGCGGCCTCGGTGCTGATGGGCGGGAACACGTCCTCGACCTCGTCGAACAGCAACGCGGCCTGCGCGCTGCCCTTGAGGAAGACCTGCGCGATCTGCAGCGAGCGGTAGCGGTCACGGCCGCTGAGCGAGTTGCCGTCGCGGTCGGCGTACTCGACCTCGAAGAGCTCAAGGCCCGCGGCCTGCGCGACCACCTTGGCCAGCTCGGTCTTGCCGGTGCCGGGCGGGCCGTAGAGCAGCACGTTGACGCCGGGCTCCTTGCGCGCGACGGCGGCGCGCAGCAGCGTGACGAGCATCTGCGCGTCTTCCTGCACGAAGGAAAAATCGTGCGGCGTGAGCGCGCTCTTGGCCGAGGGCCGCGTGAACACGGCCATCAGCTCGTTGTGGTCGCGGTACTCGCGCATCAGCACAGGCGGCAGCTTCTCGCTGACCTTCATGAGGTCGGCGAGGTCGGTGATGTTGTGCTCGGAGATGAGGTTCTCGACGAGGCCGATGCGCTCCAGCCGCGAGCCCGCGCGCAGCGCCTCGCCCACCTCGCTCGCGTTGACGCCCGCGATGTCGGCGATGGCGGCGTAGGCCTCGGGCGCGTTGTTGACCTTGAACTCGACCAGCAGCGAGCGCAGGTCGCGCTGGTAGCGCGCGAGCGTGCCGTACAGGAGCAGCGCGCGCTCGGCTTTGTTCAGCTGCAGGAGGCCCGCGAGTGCGTCGATGTTCTTCTCGACCAGCGTCGACTGCTTGCGCAGCGCGTGCGTGAGCCAATCGCGCGTGACGGCCAGCACCGAGAGCAGGTCTTTCGGCTGGTCTTTCGCGTACTCGTCGAGGTAGAAGAACAGCGTGCCTTCTTCATACGGGCCGCGCCACACGCCGTGGCGTTCGAGCAGCGTGCGGCCGTCGAAATCTTCGACGCCCTTCCACGCTTCGTTGCCCGCACAGCGGCGGCCCAGGAACTCGCGCAATCGCTGCAACACCGCGGCGGGCCACACGAGGTGACGCCCGGTGAGCGAGAGCAATCCGTTGATATCGCGCCGCACATTGAAGCGCGGCCCTTGCTTGGCGGCGAGCGTGAGCACGAAGTGCGAGCACATGAGCTCAAGCACCGGTGCTTCCTTGAGGCCGGGCGAAGGCAAGGCCTGCCCGCGCACCGCAGCAGCCACCACATCGACACCCGCACGCTTGACCATCAGGCAACCTCCTGCGAGGAAATACTTGGAGCGACCATAACGCAGACTTTTGGCTTCGGGAAGACGCCGAAAGAGTAAAAACCCTGATCCGCTGGATTCCAGCCACAATGCGCGCCATGGTCGGAATCGAAGCTATCCGTCGCGCCGCGGCGCGCCTGCAGGGCCAGGTGCTCAACACGCCCTGCGTGGAGTCGCGCACGCTCTCTGAAATCGTGGGCGCGCAGGTGTTCCTCAAGTTCGAGAACCTGCAGTTCACGTCCTCCTTCAAGGAGCGCGGGGCGTGCAACAAACTCGTCGATCTTTCTGAAGGCGGCACGCGCGGCGTGATCGCCATGTCGGCCGGCAACCATGCGCAGGGTGTGGCTTATCACGCGCAGCGGCTGGGCCTGCGCGCACTCATCGTGATGCCGCGCTTCACGCCCGGCGTGAAGATCGAGCGCACGCGCGGCTTCGGCGCCGAGGTGGTGCTGCACGGCGACACGCTCGACGCAGCGCGCGCCCATGCGCTGGCACTGGCCGAGCGCGAAGGCCTGACCTTCGTGCACCCTTACGACGACGAAGCCATCATTGCCGGCCAGGGCACGATCGCGCTCGAGATGCTCGACGCGGTGCCCGACCTCGACACGCTGGTGGTGGCGGTCGGCGGCGGCGGGCTCATCGCCGGCATGGCCGTTGCGGCGCGCGAGATCAAGCCCGGCATCGAGATCGTCGGCGTGCAGACGCAGCGCTTTCCGGCGATGGTGAATGCCGTCAAAGGCACGCACCACGCGCAGGGCACGAGCACGATCGCCGAAGGCATCGCGGTCGGCACGCCCGGCGTGCTGACGCGAGAGATCATCGCCGCCAAGGTCGACGACCTGCTGCTGGTGGACGAAGGCGACATCGAGCAGGGCGTGCTGATGCTGCTCGAGATCGAAAAGACCCTGGTCGAAGGCGCGGGCGCGGCCGGCCTGGCGGCGCTGATCCGGCATCCGGAACGCTTTCGCGGCAAGCGCGTGGGCCTGGTGCTGTCGGGCGGCAACATCGATCCGCTGCTGCTCGCGGCCATCATCGAGCGCGGCATGGTGCGCGCCGGACGGCTCGCCCGGGTGCGCGTCAGCGCGCGCGACGTGCCGGGCTCGCTGGCCCAGATCACGGCCACTGTGGCCGAAGCGGGCGCTAACGTCGACGAGGTGCACCACCAGCGCGCCTTCACCATGCTGGCGGCGCAGAATGTCGACGTCGAGCTGGTGCTGCAAACGCGCGGTCGGGCCCACTTGGCGAGCGTGTTGAGCGCCCTGAAAGACGCCGGTTTCGAAGCGGTGGAGCAGCACTGAGGGCTCCTCGCAACCCCCTAGACCCGCTGACGGCGCCTCGCCGGTAAAATGGCGGGAGTTTTGTCATTTGCGGTTGACTGCATTTGATGCGTTGTCATTTGCGTATTCGAGGTATTTCCCGATGTCCCATCCCACCCCCGCCGAGCACGGCCACGCTGCCGCCGCCGAACATGACGCCGTCGAATCGGTCGTTCACCTGATGCCGCTCGTGCTCCCGCTGGCCGGCGGCGTGCTGATGCTGCTGCTGGCGTCCATCGCCGTTTTTCTCGCCTGAACTGACAGGCTTTCGCGCTTTTGTCCGCGGGCTGTGCGGCCCGCGTTGACGCAATCTCCCGAAGCGAAACGTTTTCTCAAACGGACCTCCGTGCCTGGTCAGGCGCGGCGCCCCGTTCGGAAAGACGATTTTTCAACTTAGGAGATTTCCGATGAACGCACCCACGATGAAGGGCCTTCCCATTCAGGCGCCCTCATACGTCAAGAACGCCAAGCTGATCGCCTGGGTGGCCGAGATGGCCGCGCTGTGCAAACCCGACGCCATCCACTGGTGCGACGGCAGCAAGGAAGAATACGACCGCCTCTGCCAGCAACTGGTCGACGCCGGCACCTTCAAGAAACTGAACCCCGCCAAGCGCCCGGGCTCGTTCCTCGCGATGTCCGATCCGAGCGACGTGGCACGCGTCGAAGACCGCACCTTCATCTGCTCCGCACAGAAGGAAAACGCCGGCCCCACCAACAACTGGATGGCCCCGGCCGAGATGCGCGCGACGCTGCAGCCCTTGTTCGACGGCTGCATGAAGGGCCGCACCATGTACGTGGTGCCGTTCAGCATGGGCCCGCTGGGCTCGCCCATTGCGCACATCGGCATCGAGCTGTCCGACAGCCCCTACGTCGCCGTCAACATGCGCATCATGACCCGCATGGGCAAGGCCGTGTACGAGGTGCTGGGCACCGACGGTGAGTTCGTGCCCTGCGTCCACACCGTGGGCGCACCGCTCGAGGCCGGCCAGAAGGACGTGACCTGGCCCTGCAACACCACCAAGTACATCGTTCACTACCCCGAGACGCGCGAGATCTGGAGCTACGGCTCGGGCTACGGCGGCAACGCGCTGCTGGGCAAGAAGTGCTTCGCGCTGCGCATCGCCTCGAACATGGGCCGCGACGAAGGCTGGCTGGCCGAGCACATGCTGATCCTCGGCGTGACCAGCCCCGAGGGCAAGAAGCACCACGTGGCTGCCGCTTTCCCCAGCGCCTGCGGCAAGACCAACTTCGCGATGCTGATCCCGCCGGCGGGCTTCGACGGCTGGAAAGTCACGACCATCGGCGACGACATCGCCTGGATCAAACCCCAGGCCGACGGCACGCTGCGCGCCATCAACCCGGAAGCCGGCTACTTCGGCGTGGCCCCGGGCACCAACGACCTGACCAACCCGAACTGCATGGCCAGCCTGCACCGTGACGTGATCTTCACGAACGTGGCGCTGACCGATGACGGCGACGTCTGGTGGGAAGGCATGGGCGACGCGCCCGCGCATTGCATCGACTGGCAAGGCAAGGAGTGGACGCCGCAGATCGCCAAGGAAACCGGCGCCAAGGCCGCCCATCCGAACGCGCGCTTCACCGTCGCCGCCACCAACAACCCCGCGCTCGACGAAGCCTGGGACGACCCAAAGGGCGTGAAGATCGACGCCTTCATCTTCGGCGGCCGCCGTTCGACGACCGTGCCGCTGGTCACCGAAGCCCGCAACTGGGTCGAAGGCGTCTACATGGCCGCCACGATGGGCTCGGAAACCACTGCTGCGGCCGCCGGCCAGCAGGGCGTGGTGCGCCGCGACCCGTTCGCCATGCTGCCGTTCATGGGCTACAACATGAGCGACTACTTCCAGCACTGGCTCGACCTGGGCAAGAAGCTGCAAGCCTCAGGCGCCCAGCTGCCAAAGATCTACACGACCAACTGGTTCCGTAAGGGCGCGGACGGCAAGTTCGTCTGGCCTGGCTACGGCGAGAACATGCGCGTGCTGAAGTGGATGATCGACCGCGTGGAAGGCAAGGCGACGGAAGGTGTCGAGCACATCACCGGGGTGAGCCCGCGCTATGAAGACCTGAACTGGACTGGGCTGGATTTCAGCGCCGAGCAGTTCGCTACCGTCACGAGCATCGACAAGGCGGCCTGGCAGGCTGAGCTGAAGCTGCACACGGAGCTGTTCCAGCAGTTGGCGCACCATCTGCCGAAGGAACTGCCGGAGACGAAGGCTGCGATTGAGCAGCGGCTGGCGGCTTAAGTAAGGTAAGCGCTGCTCGCGGGCTCATGAGGCCTGCGAAGTGCGGGTTTTGAAAGCCCAATAGGAAGCCCGATGAGCTCATCTCATCGGGCTTTTTTTGTTTTAGGCACTAGTCAGTTGTCGCCGCGGCAGGTGATTCCAGGGCATGGCGGCGTTTTCACCGATGTCGAGCGCGCGTTGCAGACAGCGCGCAAGCGTTTAGCTGGCTTGCAGCGAGACCCAGTGAAGCACGCGCGTCATGCGATGAAGGTGCTGATGAAGTTCAAGCTTCTGGAGCTGCACGCGGTGTCACACGCGGAGTGGGGAGCGTGGCTTGCCGGGACGCCCTATTTCGAGCTGATTCGAGCTCGATTCTTTGCCGATGAGACGCTGGAAGCTCTGACGTCGGACCTGCTTGCAGAACTGATTGCAGTTGGCGCGGCGCAATCCGATGCTTTGGGAGTTCGCAACGCCTGATTGACGGTTGTTTGCTGCAATAAAAAAGCGCCCGCTCTTTCGAGCTGGCGCTTTTTATGCGTTTGGTCTTTGCATTGCGCAAAGCAAAAAACCCCAGTCATTGCTGACTGGGGTTTTCTGGGCTGTAAGAGCCTGACGATGACC